>PMCP01000056.1 GCA_003155415.1 Gammaproteobacteria bacterium
GAATACATGCGGCTGTTCGACCTCGCGGCCGACCGGCCGAAGTGACCCGCGCGATCGTCATCATGGGCGTCAGCGGCTGCGGCAAAACGACGCTCGGTCGCGAGCTTGCCGCCGCGCTCGGGGTGCCCTTCGTCGAAGGCGACACGCTGCACCCGCCGGCCAACGTCGCGAAGATGAGCGCCGGCATTCCGCTCAGCGATAGCGACCGCGAGCCGTTTCTCACGCGCGTGGCCGACGCGCTCGTCGCGGCCAGGCCGCGCGGCGCCGTAGTCTCGTGCTCGGCGCTGAAGCGTAGCTACCGTGATCTGATTCGTGCGGGCGCTGGCGCGGTGACGTTCGTCTGGCCGCAGCTTCCGCGCGCGGAGCTCGCCGCACGCCTCACACGGCGGCGCGATCACTACATGCCGGTGTCGCTGCTCGATAGCCAGCTCGCCGCGCTCGAGCCACCGGCGCCGGACGAGCACGCCATCGTGCTCGACGGTGAGGTGCAGACACATGCGCAAGTGTTGGCAGTACTGGCCGCGCTTGATCGTCAACCCAAGGGGTAAGGCTTTGACTCCTCGCTTCAAAATGCTCATGGGGATTGCTGCGGTGGCACTGGCCGTGGCGATCGGCACATTCGGTGTCCACCGTTTTCGGATGCAACCCCGCTTCCCCTACATGGCACAGCCGCTGGCCGAAGCGGACTATCTCGCAATGGCGGCGAAGCCAGGTTGGCGTGCGCTGCGACTCGAGGTTGCTCCCGGCGTGCAGCTGCGCGGCTTGTTGCGGGAGCCCGCGACGTCCGCAGGCCCGTGGGTATTGTTCTTCAACGGCAACAGCGCAGAGATGCTGGACGAAGGTCAGCACATGCTAGACGCGTTGTGCGCCGATCGCGGCTGGGGCGGTGTCGTCTGGGCCTACCGCGGCTACGACTTCAGTGGTGGTACGCCCGAGCCCGCGGTGCTCGACGATGACGGCTTCAAGGTCTACTCGGAGCTGCTTGCCGGGCAGAAGATCCGGCCGGATGCGGTGCATGTGGTGGGTTTCTCGCTGGGCACCAGCATTGCCGCCGCCGTCGCCGCGCGTGCGTCCGCCAATCCGCCGGCGTCATTGACGCTGCTCGCGCCGATGACCTCGCTTTACCTGGGTGAGCGTACCCAGCTTTCGCTGCATCGCTACGAGACATCGAAGTGGCTCGCGCGGATCGCGAGCCCGACGCTCGTGATCCACGGCGAGCGCGATGTCACCCTCCCGGTCGAGAATGGGAGGGCCGTGGCGCACGCCATGGGTTCGCGCGCGACGCTGCTGGAATTGCCGGAGCTGGGGCACCACGACGTTCTAGTGGCGCCTGCCGTGCAGGAAGCCGTGCGCGTCTTCATAAGCCAGCACACCGCGGGTTCACAATCAGCCACGTCGGAGCAGGGCGAGCGTATCGGCCAGTAGCCGCGAGACGTTACTAGCGCACGATCGATCGTGCCAGGTTCGGCTTCAGGTCGTCGCAGGTGCGACCGCTGATCGCGTCCGTTCGCTTGGGTAGGCGGACGCCAGATGTCGGCTGAGATGCCGGGCAGCCCACTGCGAACCACGCACGAAGCGCATGACGGGACCGAAGCTGTTGGCGGACGGCAGACCAACGAAGTACAAGCCTGGCACGCTGGATTCGAAGTGTCGCGAAAGTCGCGGCGCCTCGTCCTCGCGCTTAATCGCGGCTCGTAGTGTCTGATCCAGCATGGTGAGCCGATCTACCGACGGGCGATAACCGGTGGCTGCAATGACGTGGTCGACTTGAAGTTCTAGGCTCCGGCCGCTTTCATCGGTGCATTGCACTTCGACTCCCCGTTCAGTGACCCGTGCATTGCGTATTGAATAGCCGACATGTATCGGCACCTTGCCCTCTACGTGGTGGCGAACAAAGTAGCCGGCTGCGGGGCCGAGATGGCGCCGCGTGATCCGCAGGCGCAGGCGCTGCGGCAACAGATGAAAGAGGTTGGGAAACGCCACATACATCGATGTGCGGAAGTTGGCGCCCAGACCAAAGTTCGGTTTGGTGATCCGCTCCCACAGGGTGCGGCGCTTCGGCTCGCTCTTGCTGTGAAACTCGATTGGTTTGCGCGATATGATCTCGACGGGCGTCTGCAAGCCGTGCAGGATCGCCGCGATGTCGGTAGCGGATGCGCCACCACCGACAACGAGTACCCGCTTGCCGGCGAATTCCGTGAGATCTGGGTGCTGCGAACTATGCGTACAGCGCTCGGGCGGCAGCAGCGCGAGCTGCTCGGGGATGATCGAGCAGTGATTGACACCCGTTGCGATCACCACCGCGCGCGCGGTGACCGTTTCCCCACCGTCAATCTCCAGCCGATAGCCGTCCCGGAATGCCGACACGCGATTCACAAGGCGTTCGGTAAGATCGGGGACCAGCGCCTTCTGGAATGCCACTCCGTAGTCCACGAAGGTCTCGACTGACACCGGCACTTCCGTGTCGTGGTAGGGCCGCTGGTTCTCCGCGCAGAATCGCTTCAGCGTGAACAGCCGCGCGGGATCGTAGAGATCGCAGGCGAAACCATCCGATTTCAGGAACATGCCGCGCGGACAGTTCGAGCGCCACATCTCCATGGGGCTGCCGAATATCCGGTAGGGAACGCCTCGGTCGCGAAGATGGGCTGCGATGGCGAGGCCATACGGTCCGGCGCCGACGATGGCGATCGATGTCTTTGTTTCCATGTTGTTATTCACCCAACGCGAGGGCAGGAACCACCCTGTGGACCGATTTCTGAATTATAGACGCGGCCAAGCGGTGGCCAGCATCGGATCCCTCACAGAACCGACGTTCGGACTATGTTATGTAGGGGTGTGGGAGCAGCCGACACGGGCCGAATAAGTTCGACTATGGGCATCATCCGGAAAATTCAGAACAAGTTTTCCCAGTTCCGGCAGGCCGACCGCAAGGTAGATTGGCTGGTCGATTACTGGTATTGGCGGCGCTTCACCAACCGCCATAAGAAGCAGATACCCATCAATCTGGCTTTTGATCGCGACCACGGCGTCGAAACGGCGACGGAAATTCCGCTGGAAGCAGTGGGCGTGCCGCTCGCCGACGTAGAACGCGGCAACGGTGTCTACCGCGCGCTGACCGAGGAGCTATTTCGAACCTCGCTGGCCTCTATCCGGATCGATTCATCCCAGTTTACCTTCGTGGATATCGGCTCCGGCAAAGGCAAGGTTATGTTCATGGCGGCCGACCTCCCCTTCAAGCGGGTCGTGGGAATCGAGTACGCCCTGGGTTTGCACGATGTGGCCATTCGGAACATCGCGACCTATCGCTCTACGACTCAAAAGTGCCACGACATCGAAGCGATCTATGGCGATGCGCTGCAATACAGCCTGCCCGCGGGTCCGGTGCTGTTATTCACGTTCAACGCTCTGTCCAAAGAACTGATGCGTGACTTTATGATCAAGCTGGATCGTGATGCTGCAGCGAACCGGGACCGTCCGCTGTTCTTCATCTACACCAATCTGCGAAAAGTCGCGGAGGTGGGTGCTGCGTTCGATGGGCTGCCAAATCTGCGCACCATTCGTCGCGTGCGAAACTTCGTGGTAGTGGCCAACGATGCGGGCCGAAAACTGGCGGGGTGAGAGGTCGGCGACGTATAGCGCCACACGTCAGCATCAGTCGAGGCTGACCTTGCGTTTACGTAGGAGCGAGGCGGCAAGGGTCAGTGGCCGGGTCTCGCGAAAAACGAATGTCATTGTCGCCAGATAGAGTGCACCGCAGAGCGTGCTGAGGGCGAGGAGCCCGACGAGTGGCGAGGCGCCCTGCAGCAGCGTATGGCGGACGAGAAATCCGACTGCGGCGGTCCCCAGCGCCGTGACGACTTGAGGCCCAACGGTTCGCAATATGTCCCCGATCCGAATACCCAGCGGCTTGCCGGCGTACACCAGCGCCGGAATGAACAGAAGGCTGGTGAGTACCGCATAAGCGGTGGCGACGCCGAGAGCCCCAAACGGCAGCCCGCAACCCAGAGCCACCAGCGTTGCGATGCAATTCAAAACACCCCAGTTCCGCCAGCGCTCCGGCCGTCCGGCGGTGATATGCAACCAGCCGAGGGTTCGCTCGACGACGTGGGCCGGGCCTCGAATCGCGATTACGCTCAGTATCGTGCCGGCCGATTGCCATTTCGAGCCGAGCAGCAGCACGACGAGATCCTGACCGGCTACCGCGAGGATCGCAAAAGCCGGCGCGGCGAAGTAGGTGAGCGAGGACAGGGCGGTCGACCACGCCCGTCTCAGTGCTGCCATGTCGTCGCGGAGCTTGCTCAGTGTCGCGGTCGCGACGTTATGAAGTGGAAAGCAGACGTACAGGGCGTTGTCATAGACCGTAAACGCGTTTTGATAGTAGCCGAGTTGTCGCGGCCCGGCGGTGTAGCCGAGCGCCACCCGGTCCACTGATCTCGCGACATAGTCGGCCAGCGTGAAGCCGGTGACATTGAGACCAAATCCGAGCAGTTCCTTTACGTTGGCCGTGAACGTGGGACGCTTCGGCCACCAGCCGCACGTGAACCAGACTCCCAGCGCCGTGAACAGCGCGGTAAGCACTGGCTTCCAGACCAGGGCCCAGTAGCCCCAACCCCGGTAGGCGAGAACGATTGTCACGATCGTCGCCAGAAGAGTTGCGCCAACATCGATCAACGCGAGCGTCTGGAACATGAGTGCACGTCGCATGAGCGCGTACTGCTGGAAATACAGCGCGGGCAGCACAAAGGTACTGGATAGCGCTATTGCGATGTACTCGACTCGCGGCTCCTCGTAAAAGCGTGCGATTAGCGGGGAACCGAGAGCAGTGATCAAGGTGAAAGCGAGGCCTATCGCGAGGGTGATCCAATGGAGCGCGCTCACCTCGCCCTCCTTGACGTTTCCGCGCTGCGCAACGGCGTCGCGGGTTCCAAGGTCGACGAAGATCGACGCGAATCCCGTCACCGCCGAGACCATTGCGACGAGTCCGAAGTCTTCCGGCAATAGGATGCGCGCGAGGACAATCGTCGAGACGACCTGAACCACCACGCTAACGCCCTGCGCGATTACGGAAATCGCGCCCCCTCGAAGCGAGCGGCGGTGCAGGCCTTCGCTTGAAGATGGGTCGTCGAAATAGGGGTAGCCCATTGCCCGACTCGCCGATCCCTGCGTGGTGGGAAAAGGGGCGGCAACAATGCGATGTTGCGGCAATGCGGTCAAGCACGCGGATCACGCCCGCACGGGATTCCTACGAGCGCGCGGAGGGATCTGCCACACTAAGATGTCTCATCCCAGACGTTTTAGCAGCTGAACATGGACATGAACGAGCCGCAGTGCGACATCGGCCTGATCGGTCTCGCCGTCATGGGCGAGAACCTGGCCCTGAACATGGAGAGCAAGGGCTTTCGCGTATGCGTGCACAACCGCACGAGCGCGAAGGTTACGCAGTTCATCGCGGGGCGCGGTCGCGACAAGAACTTTGTCGGCGCCACGACGCTCGAAGCGTTCGTCGCGGCGCTCGCGCGGCCGCGCAAGGTCATCATGCTGGTGAAGGCCGGTCAGGCCGTCGACGAGCTGATCGCACACCTCGCGCCGCTGCTCGCGCCGGGCGATATCCTGATCGACGGCGGCAATAGTCTTTTCACCGACACGATTCGGCGCACACACGAGGTCGAGGCCAAGGGCCTGCTGTATGTCGGTTCCGGCGTATCGGGGGGAGAGGAAGGAGCGCTGAAAGGCCCATCGCTGATGCCGGGTGGCAGCGCTGCAGCGTGGCCGCACATCCGGCCTATCTTCGAGGCGATCACCGCGCGAACGCCTGAGGGTGCGCCGTGCTGCGCGTGGATGGGTGCCGACGGCGCAGGCCACTTCGTGAAGATGGTGCACAACGGCATCGAGTACGGCGATATGCAGATCATCTGCGAAACGTATGACCTCATGAAGCGCGGCTTGGGAATGAGCAACGCCGAGATGGCAAGCGTGTTTTCCGACTGGAACGCAGGCGAGCTCGACAGCTACCTGATCGAGATCACGCGCGACATTCTCGCGTTTCGCGACGAGCGCGGTGCTGCGGTGATCGACTCGATTCTCGACGTGGCAGGCCAGAAGGGCACAGGCAAGTGGACGGTGACGGCCGCGCTCGACGAGGGCATGCCGTTGACGCTGATCGGCGAGGCCGTGTTCGCGCGCTGCCTTGCGGCGACGAAGGACGAGCGCGTCAACGCGGCGCGAGCGCTTGGCGCGAGCGGCGGCCCATTGACCGGCACCCTCCATGGCGAAGAGCATCGAATCGTCGATGACCTGCGCCAGGCNNACCTGGCGCGGCGGCTGCATCATTCGGTCCGCCTTCCTGGGCGACATCAAGAAAGCGTTCGACCGCGATCAAGGTCTCGTGAATTTGCTGCTCGACCCGTTCTTCAAGCAGGCCGTCGAGAGCCGGCAGGCGGCGTGGCGCCGCGTGGTCGTCGCGGCCATTGGCGCTGGAATTCCGGTGCCGTGTCTCAGTGCTGCGCTGGCGTTTTGGGACGGCTACCGCGCCGAGCGGTTACCGGCGAACTTGTTGCAAGCGCAGCGCGACTACTTCGGCGCGCACCAGTACGAGCGCATCGATGCGCCGCGCGGCCAGTTCTTCCACACGAACTGGACGGGGCGAGGCGGAGCCACGACCTCGCAGGCCTATTCGACCTAAGATCGCGCTCCGCGCACGCCCCTTCCCACTACCCGCTGCGACGCCGGCTGCTGCTGGGGTACCAGCGCGGCGCGTTGCGGTTCGTGCTCGGTCGGCGCTGTGCCGCTTGCTCTCCTGCTCGTGCAGATGCGTCGGTGAGCAATCAAAGCCGCGAACGACGCGGCGTGATATCGCAAATGCGAAGTGGCGTTGCGCCGACACGACGAACGAACCGAGCGGTACGTAGCGCACTTCGCATTTAGGCAAGTCTCGTGCGGGCGCGGAGCGGAGCATGACGTCTGAAGGTCCCGGGTGGGAGCGCGTGTGTTCGATACAACACGTGCAATCGAGGACCGCAGGCGGGGGGAAGAAAATGCTGAACCACTTCGGTAAACGCGCGCGTTTTGTGCCGCGACTGTTGTCGCTGGCCGGCGTTGCGGTGGCGGCGCTCATATTGCTGACGTTCGCACGCGTGCCCGTCGCTCAGGAAGGTGTGACCGCCTCGACGCTTGCCGCCAGCCTGACCACCCGGCTCGACGCGCTCGATCCACAGGTTCGCTACCTGAAGGATCGCAAGGACATCTTCGACGTGCTGAAGCGGTACACGCGCGGCGCGGATCGGCACGACAAGGATCTCGTCCGCGGCGCGTTCTGGCCCGAGGCAACGATCAGCTTCGGCACGCAGATGACGCGCGACCAATACGTGGACTGGGAAGAAAAAGAACTCGCCGGCTACGCAGCGCACCAGCATCACATCACGGGGCAGACCTTCGACATTGAAGGTGACACGGCCCACGTCGAGAGCTACGTCGTGTATTTCCTCGTGCCGCGCGATCGCGGCGCGGACACGGCGGGCGCCGCTACCATGGGCAAGGCGAACACGAAAGAGAAGACGCGCCTGGGAAGCGGCCGTTACATCGAGCGCTGGGAGCGTCGTAACGGCGACTGGAAAATCCTCGTGCGTGAGTACGTGGAGGATCTCGCGCTGCTCGGCGACACCGTGGATCTTTGCACCAGCGGTGGCTGCTTGGGCAGCTGGGACAAGAACGACCTGTCGTACGCGCGGCCGCTGCAGTACCAGACTCCGGAGCAGCGCCAGGCGCGCGCGGCCGTGAACAAAGAGCCNNGCCATCTGGGACAACGAGCTGAACTACACGCGCGGCCTGGATCGCCATGACCCCGCGTTGATGCCGAAGTCGTTCTGGCCCGAGGCAACGATCAGTTATTCCACGCTGGTCAAGGTCGACGACATTGTCTCGTATGCCAACGGCGGGCATTCGAACTCGGCCGCGCATCAGCATCACGTCACCGGGCTTACGCTCGACGTCGACGGCAACACCGCGCACGAAGAGGGCTACATTCTCTATTCGTCCGACATGCCACGGAACAAGGCGCTCGATACGCCCGGTGAGCCGACGCCGGGGCGCGCTTTGCTCGGTGGCAAGCTGACGTCGCTCGGCACGGGACGTTACGAGAATCGCTACGAACGCCGCGACGGCCAGTGGCGAATGATCGTCCACGAATACACCCACGACATCACCATGATGATGCAGCCGGTCGATCTGTGCGCTACGGCGTGCCTCGGCCGCTGGGATCGTTCCGACATTTCGTATTTGCGGCCGCTGAATCCGCTGAGTGCGGAAGATCGGGCGGCCCGTGCCGAGCAGAGCCGCAGCCCGCACGCAACGCCGGCCGTTGCGGCGCGGTGACATTTGGAAGTTTGATTACTAAAGCAGGAGACTACAGTGAGGGGTAAGTTAATTAATTCTCTGGCCACGGCCAGCATCACCGTGCTCGGGGCCGCGGGCTCTCAGCCGGCGCTTGCTCAGCAGGGCGCCCAGGGCGGCGGCCTCGAAGAAATCGTCGTCACGGCGACACGCCGCGCGTTGAACCTACAGGACGTCCCAATCTCGATCGTCGCGATGACGAGTGCAGATTTGACGATGCAGGGCATCGACTCGGTGCAGAAGCTGCAGGGCACCATTCCGAACCTCAGCGTGATCGGCGGCACGAACGGTCCGACGTCAGAAGTCGGCTTCTCGATCCGCGGTATTCCACGCGTCGGCTTCTACATCGACGGCATCTGGCAGCCGTATACCTCCGGTCTGGCAGATTTCAATTTGCAGGACATCGAGCGCATCGAAGTGTTGCGTGGCCCGCAGGGCACGCTGTACGGCCGCGACTCGACGGGCGGCGCCATTCGCGTCGTGACGAGCGAGCCAGGGGATGAGTTCGCCGCCAGAGGATCGGTAGCGCTCGGTAGCTTCGATCGCCGCGATGCGATCATCGGCATCGACGTGCCGATCACCGATACGCTGAAGTCGCGCATCTCAGCGTCGTCGTTGAACCGTAACGGCTACGTGCACAGCATTGCGAACAACAAGGACTACGGCCAGGTCGACATGACGAACGTCGCGGGTGACCTCGTCTGGTCGCCGAGCGAGACGTTCAAGCTGCGCGCGAAGTACAGCGACAACATGTCGCATCCAACGGACGCGCGCATCTCCCGATGGGCCGTGCCGCAGGGCGCGAAGCTCGTGGGTTTTGCCTACGGCGCCATCGACCTGTACACGTTGTCGGGCCATCCGGTCGACGCGGTGCACGAGGTTGCGGGTTATCCCGGTGGTCTCGTCGGTAAGTGGGAAAACAACACCGAGGCGTGGGAGCCGGCGACGATCCACACGAAGCAGGGCTCCGTGGAAGCGACGTGGCACATCACCGACAAGATGACGCTGACGTCGTGGACAGGGTCGATCTACGAAGAGCAGCACCAGGCACTCGACTGGGATATGACGCCCTACGAGCTGGTGGAGACGTACCAGAACAACAAGTCAGCGCTGCGTAGCCAGGAGTTCCAGCTCTCGGGCTCGCGCGGCAAAATCGATTGGGTCGGTGGCTTCTACTACTGGAACCAGACCAGCGACGCGCACAACCCGTTCTGGGGCTTCGAGGAGTTTGCCGACGGCCGTTTCAGCACGGCGGCGGTGCTCGCGACTCCGCAGTGCCAGGCGCCGACGACGCTGGCGGGCTGTGCCGCGGCAATCAACGTCTACCAGAACAGCATCGGTAACACGGAGCAGATATTGCACAGGTCGGAGAATGGCTACGCCGCGTTCGGCGAAGCTGACATCCACCTGAACGACAAGCTCGACCTCACCGTCGGTGCNNCGAGCCCGGTTCCGGCGCACATCGGCCCGTTCGTGAGCGGCGATCCGTGGGCCGGCAAGCCGTTGACGACGGACTCGGTCACGTTCGACAAGACGACCACGCGCGTGTCGCTGAAGCGCAAGTTCAGCACGAACGTCATGGGCTACGTCAGCTACTCGGAGGGGTTCAACGCCGGCGGCGCAGATCCGGTCACGACGGCGACCGGTCGTCGTCTCGTGAGCTACAACCCCGAGACCATCAAGAACTTCGAGGTGGGTTTCCGGTCGGATCTCGCGAACGGTCGCATTCGCTTCAACGCGTCGATCTTCCACACGCTGTGGGATGACGTCCAGATCCGGTCGAACTTCGTGGATCCGTCGATCGGCGTGTACGCCGTCACGATCATCACGCAGAACGCCGCGGGTGCGGAAGCGAACGGCATCGAGACGGAGCTGACGTGGTTGGCGACGCAGAAGCTGAAGGTCAACTTCAACTTGGGTCTTCTGGACACGGGCTATAAGAGCTTCCTGCTGGACCCCACGCAGTCACCCGTGGGCGCGGGCAGCGACTTCGCGCAAGCGCCGAAGCAGACGTACTCGGTGGGCATGCAGCACGACGCGAAGCTGAAGAGCGGCGCGAGTCTGACGACGCGTGTCGACTACAACTACGTGAGCGGCTTCCAGCGCTATGCCGATCCGAAGTACCACCCGGCGTACTTGGGCTTCCCATTCCGCTACGAAGCGGGGGATTACGGCCTCGTGAATGCACGGTTGCAGTACGTGCCGAAGGGCGATGCTCGCTGGGAAGTGTCATTGTTCGGCACGAACCTCACGGACAAGCAGGTCGTGAACGGCGGCTTCTACGGCTCGATCTGGGAACTCGACTGGTCGACGGTCGAACGCCCACGTGAGTTCGGCGTCGAAATGAAGATGAGCTTCAAGTAAAACAAGAACGACGCGTCCCGGCGGCCCCTTGTGGCCGTCGGGACGTGCTTCGTCGACGCAGGACGCGGCGCGGAATGGCGAACAACAACACATGGCGACGATCGTCGCGGTTCGCGCTCCTGGCTGTTCTCGCAATGGTGTTTGGAAGATTTGCAGCGGCCGAGACGGTGTTGATCACCGGCGCCAATTCAGGCATCGGTCTCGAATTCGCAAAACAGTATGCGGCCAAGGGCTGGACCGTGATCGCGACGCATCGTCGCGACACGCCGCCGAAGGAATTGGCCGATCTTGCACGCGAGCACCCAAGTGTTCGCATCGAAAAAATGGATGTCGCGAGCGTCGAGCAGGTCAAGTCGCTCGCGGCGAAGTTGCGCGGTCAGCCGATCGATTTGCTGATCAACAACGCCGGCATTTTCAGTTTTCTCGATTGGATGGCGCCGTCGGATCCGAATCAACAGTTCGGAACGCTGAACTACGATCAGTTCGACGAGTTCATGCACATCAACGTGCGTGGTCCGCTCGTGGTTTCCGAGGCGTTCATCGACAACGTGAAGAGTAGTCAGCAGAAGAAGATCGTCATGATCACGTCGACACTGGGCACCATCAGCACGCCCGAAGTTGCGACACGCATCTTCTGGTACGGCACGAGCAAGGCGGCGCAGAACAAAGCAACTGTCACGCTGGCCGAAGTGTTGAAGGACACCGACGTGATTGTCGTGCCGATGCATCCAGGGTCGGTGCGAGTCGAGAAGCAGGCGGACTTGAAGAACCCCGGCATGCTCGACACGCCGGACTCCGTTCGTCAGATGATTGCTACGATCGGGAAGCTCACGAAGCGCGACAGCGGGAAGTTCCTGCTGTACGACGGATCGACCTTGCCGTGGTGAACCAGCCAGTCCTTTGCAACCCAGGATACGGGGTGCACACTCGAAAGTCGGGCGTGCTCGACGTTCGGTAGCGGGGGGGCTATGGGCAGTTTTTCAATTGCAGTAGGCGTCGATTTCGAAGGTCATTCCGTCGATAGCTGGCGCACCGACCCGGAGCTCAAGTGCGCGATGGCGCACGCCACGCTCGGGCCACGATATCTGCAGGGCGCCAAGATGTTCTTCCGCGCGGCCTCGGTTGGCGACATGGTTGCCTCAGCGACGGTGGCATCGTCGGCGCTAGCGTATGAAACGATTCCGACGCGCTCCATGAGTGATCGGTCGCGCCACTTCTGTGTGTTCATGCCGAACAAGCCACGCACCGTGACCATCGGTGACGAGCGCTTCGTGCAACAGGCGGGCGAGTGTGTCTTATCGGATTCCGCCGTGGGCGTCACGGGCGAATACAGCGAGGCGCATGCGGGCGTATGCCTCAGCATTCCGTTCGCGCTTCTGCAACGTCATCTGCCGGTTGCGGATGACGTCGATTGCCTACGCATGGGCAGCAACAACGTGCTGTCGAGGCTGATCTCGCGACTGCTTCTTGCGGTCTGGGATGCAGTGGAGTCGGGCCGCGGAGACACCGATGGCACGAAAGCGGCCGATGCGTTGCTGGGGCTGCTCGCTCAAGGCTACGGGCGAGCCGCGCTACGAGGTCGCCTGGATCCCGCGAAGAAGGTTCGCTGCGAGCAAGTGAAGGAGCTGATCGGTGCGCAGCTGCGCAATCCCGCGCTGTCCGTGCACGCGGTGGCCGAGCGCATCGGGGTTACGACACGCTACCTGCAGCTGCTGTTTGCCGAGGAAGGCGAGTGCGCCTCCGGGTACATCCGCCGGGAACGGCTGCGCGCGTGCCTGCTCGACTTACGGCATGCCGATTTCGACCATCAGAGCATCACGGACATCGCGTTCTCGTGGGGCTTCAACAGCGCGGCGCATTTTTCGTCGGCGTTTCGCAAGGAATTCGGCTTGAGCCCGCGTGACTATCGTCATTGCGATGTCGACCGGCTCGCCGAGGCGCTGGCGGACGACGTCGAAGCGCCATTCGTGCAAGCGTTGCAGCTCGTCAGCCGGCCGGTCGCCGACGCGGACAGGGATGTCCGCGGTAGAGCAACGCAGGGAGCGGTTGCCGACGCGCGCACCGTGCTCGCGGCGTAACTTAGTCAATTACTCGATCTTCATTCGAACAAACTAGGAGAAGAGGCAGATGATGCGTTTGCGCGCGACAGGGATCGTAGCGGCGGTATTTGTGTGCGGCGCTTTGGCGCTAGTACGACCGGCGGCCGCGGAGACGGTGTTGATCACAGGTGCGAACTCGGGATTGGGTCTCGAGTTCGCCAAGCAGTACGCCGCGAAGGGCTGGACCGTGATTGCCACGCACCGGCGTCACGACATGCCTGAGACGTTGGCGCCCTTGGCCGCGAAGTACCCGAACTTGCGCGTCGAGCACATGGACGTGTCGAACATCGAGGATGTAAAGGCCTCGGCCGCGAAACTGAAGGGCGTGCCGATCGACGTACTGATCAACAACGCCGGCGTGTACAGCGACCGCTCGGCCTGCAAGAGCGAAACCTGCACCGGTGCCGGCGACACGCAAACCTTCGGCAATCTCGACTACGCGCTGTTCGACACGATCATGGCCACGAACGTGCGCGGCCCGTTGATCGTCTCCGAGAGCCTCATCGACAACGTTCGCGCGAGCAAGAAGAAAATGATCATCGCGATCAGCTCGACGAACGGCTCGCTCAGCAAGCCGCTGCCGGGGCCGCAAGGCATTGCGTATCGCTCGAGCAAGTCGGCGCTGAATCGCGCCATGCAGCTCGTGGCGGTGAAAGAGAAAGAAGAGGGCATCACGGTGTTGATGCTGCATCCTGGCACTGTGGTCACCGAGCGCCTCGAGAGCAATCGTGGTCAGCCGAACACGGTCGACATGGAGCCGAGTGTCACGGGCATGATCAAGATCATCGACAAGGCGACGATCAAGGATACGGGGCGCTTCCTGCAGTTCGACGGCACGACCGCTCCCTGGTAAGCGTGGGCTAAAGACGGGCTAACGACGGAGTCAGGTTTTGCGTTGTTGCGCAGAACTGCAGTCGCGCGAGCCCGCGTTTTGGCTTGGTGCCAATCGTGGCGCCGGCGTGTGAGCGCCCTCGCGGGACACGCCGGAAATCG
>PMCP01000109.1 GCA_003155415.1 Gammaproteobacteria bacterium
TGCTGTACGGAGTGTCGTCGAACATTCTCGAGCACATCGCGTTCAAGGCGTTGCATCGCGATGACGCCGCGCCGTTCGGGCTCGAGGACGTGTTCGTCGCCGGCGGGGCCGACAAGCTGGCCTGGGTAACCGGCTGGCGAAAGTTGCCGCACGTGGACCGCAGGCTGCAACGGCTGTATGCCTTTCCTCACGAGCTGGCGGAGGCGTTATTCGCGCGCGTCGAGCACGCGCTGCGCACGCGCGCCACCGAGGGCGAGGCGAGTGCCGCCGCTCGCACCGGCAGGTTGCACGTGGGGGCCGCCGACGATGCGGGAACCGATTCGAACGCAGCGTCGATTCCGGATTTGCCGGTGCGCTATCTCGTGTCGTCGGACATTCGAGTCGTGGCCGCCGGGAAGGCGACCGCCTCGGACAACAAGCAGATCGAAGAAGCTCGCATGGAAGGACATGTCGCCGTGAGCTACGAGACGCCGGGGGGATGGGTCGCCATCAGCAAGGACTTCCTGACCGAAGAACTCGGCTCCGGTCGCGACGTAAGGGTCGTTGGGTTACCTGGCGCGGCCGCCGAACGGCTGCGCCTGATGTGCGGCGCGCTCGTCGCACGGTAGCGACGTAGCCGTCGTGACGCCGTACCGGTGGCCGCGCCGCCGCCATACGCTATGATCGGGCACCGAGCGGAGAAGCGTATGCAATGGGGTCGAAGGCGGTTCCTTACGGTTGCCGGCGCTGCTGCCGCGCTCATTCCCTGCGGCGGCGCGTTGGCCAGTGCTGCCGAACGGCGCACGCTGAAGTTCGTGCACACGCATACGGGTGAGAAGCTTTCCGCGTGTTATGTCGCCGGCGGCAGCTACCAGTCGCAATGCCTGCTGCAGGTCAATCGCTTCCTGCGGGACTTCCGCACGGGAGACATCCACCCCATCGATCCGGCGCTGCTCGACGTGCTCTACGATCTGCAGGTGGCGGCGAACCGCGACGATACGTTCGAAGTCATTTCCGCTTATCGCTCGCCGCGCACCAATTCGCAGCTGCGCAGCCAGTCGAGCGGCGTGGCAGAGCACAGCCTGCACATCGAAGGCAAAGCGATCGATATCCGCCTCACGGGCGTGCCCACGACGAAGGTGCGCGATCTCGCGCTATCGCTTCGCCGCGGTGGCGTGGGCTACTACGCGAGCTCGGACTTCGTGCACGTGGATACCGGCCGCGTACGGTCCTGGTAATCAGCGGGCGAGAAGCTTCGTAAGGCGCGCGTCGTTGCCGTAGATGTCGTTGAAGAAATAGACGTTGCCCGCCTCGGTGGCCACTGCCGTGCCGTAAACGATGAGCACGCGAATCCACTGCTTTAGATCCACGCGCTGATTGTCCGCGCCGCTCATCGCGGCTTCGATCCTCTCGCGCGTCCAGTCTCCCGCCGCGTTACGTAGCACGTAGTCCGCGAGTGCGGCCGGGTCGCTCACGCGGATGCAGCCGTGGCTGAACGCGCGCCGCGACTGCTTGAACAATTCACGGGCCGGCGTGGAATGCAGGTAGATGTTGTAGTCGTTTGGCAGCATGAACTTCACCTGCCCCAGCGGATTGTCCGCGCCGGGCTTCTGGCGCAGGCGCAGCTTGCCTGCCGCGAGCTGCGCGATGACCTCGGGAGTGGGCGCGAGCGGCGCCGCCCGATCGTCCTGCTCGGCGACGATCTCCATGTCGTGCTGCTCGAGATACGCCGCGTTCTTGCGGATGCTCGGCAGCAGCTCGGCCTTCATGATGCTGTACGGCACGTCCCAGTACGGGCGGAACTTCACGAACTTCATGTCGGCCGCGAACACCGGCGTGCGAGTGCGCGGGAAGGTGCCCACGATGACGTCCATCGTCACCATGGTCGCTTCGCTGTCTTCGCTCGTAGGAAAAGCGAACAGGCGAAATTGGGGAATGTTCACGATGATGGTCGGCGCATCGAGCTCCGGCAACCAGCGCCAGCGCTCGAGCGTGAGCTCGATCTGGCGCACGCGCTGCGCGAGCGGCGTCGCCAGCTCCGCGTACGTGCTGTTGCCGAGCACGCCGTCCTGCTGCAGGCCGTGGCGAAACTGAAACCGCTTCAGGGCTTCGACCAAGGGTTCGTCGAGCGTTGCGACACCCGCCGTGGGGCCAGCCGTTGCGGGCAAATCCCCGAGCAGCGTCAGCAACTGCCGCAGCTCTGCCGCGCCGGAATACTCGCCGCCCGGCTTCACGGGTTTGGCCGGCAACGGCGGCAACAGGATCGGCGGTTGCGCCGCGAGCCTGCGATAGACCGACAGCGACGATTTGAGCAGGCGATAGTGCTGGAATTTCGGTTCCAGTGAAGCGAGCTCGGCGCGTATGTCGGCAGCGGCCGCAAGTCTTAAGAGTAGGTGCGGAACATCGAGCGCTGAGCGCTGCGGCATGTTGAACGCGGCCGTCTTGGGGTCGACCTGCCCGAAGTGCAGATGCGTGGCGAATCGCACGGCCATGATGGACAGGCCCAAGTCGATGCCGGCGCTCGACGCGTCGCTGCTATTGGCAGCCGCGAGATCCGCGATCTTTGCGGCCTCATAGACATTGGGATCGAGGCCTAGCTCATCGGCCGCGCGCATCGCCTGCAAGAGACCGCTCGCTTGCGAGGTGAGGGCGCCGGATGCGTCGAGCCAAAGCGGCAAGTAGGCGCGCTGCCGATACAGAGACTCGATGGCGGCTCGCTCCTTCGCAAGATCGCCGTGCTCGAGAAATGGATGCCGCGCTTGAAGCAGCAGCGGCTGCAGCTCCGCTGCAAAGCCGCCTTGCGACAGCGCTTGCGCCGGCGCCGCCGGCAGCAGCACTGCGATGAGCAGAACGCACAGCAGGCGGCGCGCCAGAAACGCGATGGCGCGGACCCTCATTCGGTGCCCGTCAGACCTGGCATAAGTAGGTTCCACAGGCGCGAGGTAGTACGGCACCCGTTATCGTTCGTGACCATGAACGGTGACAGTTTACGCGGAAGCTGGCGCGCGTTGGCCTCGCATGAGCTGGGAGCGAGTGGGTTGAAAGACTCGCTGGGCTGGGGATTCGTCCTCTGGCTCGTCGGCTACGTTCTCGGCATTGCGCTGTTCTTCGCGTTGCCTCCGTCGTTGATTGGCTGGGCGATCACGCCTGTCGGCATCGCCCTCACGTTCTGGGTGCTGCTGCGACGAGTGAAGGCTGCTCGCCTGCAGCACTACGTAGTCCTCGCCCTCGTCTGGACGGCGATTGCGGTCGTCTTTGACTACATGTTCATCGTCAAAGCGTTCAATCCGCCGGACGGATACTACAAAGTCGACGTGTATCTCTACTACGCGCTGACGTTTGTTGCGCCGCTGTCCGTCGGCTGGTGGCGATCGCACCAAATACGTCAGCCATAGGTACATACCCGCAGTTCGCCCGGCGTTTCTGCGGAGTAGCGTTCACGTCAGATCTTCTCTTGATGCGCTAGAAGCGAGGAAGGTTCTCATGAAACCGATCGTTGTGAGTTTGATGGCCAGTGCCATCGTTTGCGGTTTGCCGTTGCTCGCAGCAGGGGACGAACCGCCCTCCGCAGGCGTCGCCTCCGTCGTCGGCGGCGGCTGCGGGAAACCCGCAGCCGATCTGGCGGCGGGGAAGACGACCAACCGCGCCATCGCGAGCGGCGGAAGCAACAGGTCTTACCTCGTGCATGTGCCGGCCAACTATGACGCTGGCAAGCCGTGGCCAGTGGTGCTGAACTTCCACGGATTTGGCGGCAACCCGGAACAGCAGAATGCCCTGAGCGCCTTCGTGCCGATGAGCGACAAGGAAGGGTTCATCCTGGTGACGCCGGATGGCGGCATAGGGTGGCGATTCGTGCAGTCCGCGCGCGACGCCAATACCGCTTTCGTGCGCGATGTGGTCAAAAGCGTGAGCGCCGACTTGTGCGTCGACACGAAGCGCATCTTTGCCGCGGGCAAATCGCAAGGCGGTTTCATGTCGAGCTGGCTCGGGTGTGCGGCACCCGAAATTTTCGCCGCGATCGCGCCCGTTTCTGGAATGTACGAGCCGACCGAAAGCTGTGGGCCGATCCCGATCATGCAGTTTCATGGGCGGGCCGACTCGATGATTCCATTCGGGGGCGGGAAGGTTCTCGTGCTCGGCAACTATCCGGGCGCCGTCGCCGTCATGGAGAAATGGGCGCATACGAACCAATGCTCGGGCACGCCGGAAACGGCGAAGATCACGTCCCATGTGCAACGAGTGACGTACGGGAATTGCAAAGCGGCCACCATCCAATACATCACCGACGCGGGGCACACTTGGCCCGGTACGAGCGTACGCGAGGGCGACAATTCCAAGCCGGCGGATCTTCCGGCGTCTGAATTGATCTGGGCCTTCTTCAAAGCGCACCCGAAGGAATAACGATGAGCAGTCACACTTTGCGCGGAAGCTGGCACGCGTTCGCCCTCGTGACGGCAGTGACGCTGCTGCAATCGTGCGCCACGACTCCGATCGCATGGATGAAGCCGGACGTCCAACAGGCCGCGTCGCCCGCGGAGTTCTACAATTGCCGCAAGCTTGCGCTCGACGAGATGTGGCGCATGAGCTGGGAGCGAATGTGGCCGCCGGCGTTCTACGACCCGCGGTTCATGCCGCCCACGTATGCGGCGGTGCAGCCGTTCTGGCTCGGCGGAAGCGGGCGCGACCTCGAGCAAAGCTTGGTCGACTTCTGCATGTACTCGAAGGGGTACCGGCCGTCCCGCGTGCCCTCGAAAGAATGAACGCGCAATCCGGCTCGCGCGCCCGAATGGCTCTACCTTCAATGGACATCAGTGCAGCGATCGCGGGGCGTCGTTCCACTCGCGAGTACATGCAGCAGCCGCTCGAGGAGGAGACGATCCTGCGCCTCATCCGTGCCGCAACGTTGGCGCCGAGCGCCATGAACCGGCAGCCTTGGACTTTTACGGTCGTTCAGAATCAAGACGTGCTGGACCGCGTGTCTCGAGATGCCAAGGCGCACATGGTCGCGACGATGTCCGCTGACTTAGCCGCAGGCGCTCGCGCCGAGCATGTTCGGCCCATGCTCAGCGATCCCAAGTTTCATATCTTCTACCACGCGCCGGCCCTGATCCTGATCTCCGGCAATGCGCCTGGCCCGTGGATTACGGAAGATTGCGCGCTTGCCGCCGAGAATCTCATGCTCATGGCGCACGCCCTCGGACTGGGGACGTGCTGGATTGGGTTCGCCCAGAATTACTTGAACACCTTGGCGGGTAAGCGCGAGCTCGGGCTCCCGCAGCACTGGGTGCCGGTGGCTCCCTTGATTGTGGGGTATCCGAAGACGCCCCCTCCCGCGGTGGCACGCAACGAGCCGGACATTCACTGGGTGAATTGATTCGCGTCGCGCGAGCTCGCGCGCGCCAGTGCGCTGAGCTCAGTAGTACGTCTGCAGCGATTTCGCGTCGTAGTCGCGTAGCTCGTTGAGGCGGCCGGCTTTCACCTTCACCACCCACTCCGGGTCTTGCAGCACGGCGCGGCCCACGGCGACGAGGTCGAACTCGCCGCGATCGAGGCGCGCGGTGATCTCGTCGAGCTTGCCTACGGGCGAGCCTTCGCCGCGAAACGCGCCGATGAACTCGGAGGAGAGGCCCACGGAGCCGACGCTGATCGTCGGCAGCCCCGAAAGTTTTTTCACCCAGCC
>PMCP01000147.1 GCA_003155415.1 Gammaproteobacteria bacterium
CTTGAGATGATCGGGGCGTTCGCGGGCAAGATCCCGGTGCTCGGCGTGTGCCTGGGGCACCAGAGCATCGTGCAGCACTTCGGCGGCGAGATCATCGGCGCGGCGGCGCTCATGCACGGCAAGACGTCGATCGTTCAGCACGACGGCAAGACGCTGTATCGGGATCTGCCGAATCCGTTCGAGGTGGGCCGCTACCATTCGTTGGCCGCGAACCGCAACAGGATGCCGCCGGAGCTCGTCGTCACGGCGCGCACCACGGACGGCGAGATCATGGGCGTGCGCCACACGCGCCTGAACGTGCAGGGCGTGCAGTTCCACCCGGAAAGCGTGCTGACACCCGAAGGCCCGCACCTGCTACAGAACTTCCTGAATCCATGAGCGTGACGCCGCAGCAAATGCTCGATCGCGTGCTTTCGGGGCAAAGCCTCGACGAGCCCACGGCGATGGAGTTGCTGCGCGTCATGGGGAACGGCGAGCTCGCGCCGGCGCTGGCGGGCGCCCTGCTCGTGGCGCTGCGCTTCAAGGGCGAGACGGCCGAGGAGATTCGCGGTTTCGCGCGCGGCATGCGCGCGCTTAGCCTGCGGCCGGCGATCGCACCGGGGCCGTACGTCGACATCGTCGGCACGGGCGGCGACGGCTCGAGCAGCCTGAACTTGAGCACGGGCAGCGCGTTGCTCGCGGCCGCGTGCGGCGCCCCCGTCGTGAAACACGGCAACCGCTCCGTCTCGAGCCGCAGCGGCAGTGCCGACGTGCTCGCGGCGCTTGGCTTGGCCGTGCCGCTCGACGAAGCGCAGGCCGGCGCGTGCCTGCAGCGTTTCGGCTTCACCTTCTTGTTCGCGCCGCACTACCACCCTGCGATGAAGCACATCGCGCCCGTGCGCCAGGCACTCGGCGTGCGCACCGTGTTCAACATNNTGCCGCTCACGCGCGCATTCGTGGTCCACGACCTCACGGGCTGGGACGAGGCCACACCCGCCGGTCCATTCGTGTGCTACGACGTGCGGCCCGGCCGCGTCGAACGCAGCGTGCGCGATCCGCGCGATGCCGGTATCGAGCGCTGCGCGCACGACGACCTGCGCGGCGCCGACGCCGCGACGAACGCGGCTCGCCTCAAGGCGGCGCTCGCGGGCAGCGACACGCCCGGGCACCGCGAAGCGCTCGTGCTCGGCGCTGCGCTGGCGCTCGAGGTCACCGGTCTTGCGGCGAATGCACCGAGCGCCGTCGCGCGAGCGCGCGAGGGCCTCGCGAGCGGCGCCGCAATTCGATTGGTCGAAGGTCTCGCCGCGTTCGGCAAGGAACGCCGGTCATGACGTTTCTCGAGCGAATGGCGAAGAGCAGTCGCGAGCGCGTTCGCGTTGCGCGTGCCGCAGAAGACGATGCCGCGCTGGAACGGCGAGCGCGTGCCACGCCGCAGCCGCCGGCGCTCGTGCTACGCGGGTTCGACGTGATCGCAGAGATGAAGCTGCGCTCGCCGGCCGCCGGCGGCCTCGCGGACGGCGACTTCGACAAAACCGCGCAGCTCGAGAACTACATGGCGGGCGGCGCCGCAGCCGTATCCGTGCTGACGGAGCCCACCGAGTTCAAAGGCGAGCTCGGGCACCTCGTCGACGCCGCGAGGTTGGTCACTTCGTACGCCAGGCCGACGATGCGCAAGGATTTCCTGACCGACACCTACCAGGTGTTCGAGGCGCGCGCAGCCGGTGCCGGCGGAGTGCTCGTGATCGTCACGATGCTCGACGATGCGACGGTNNGCGTTCGACCGCGCCGACCTCGAGCGTATTGCCCCGTTCGATGCCCCGCCCGAGAGCGGCCCGCGCGTGCTGGCCGGCGTAAACTGCCGCGACTTACGCGACTTGAACGTGCGTCCCGAGCGTTTCGGCGACCTCGCGCCCTACTTGCCGCGGCATTTGCCAACGGTCGCCGAGAGCAGCATCGGCACCGTGGATGACATCCGCAGCGTGGCAAGCGCAGGCTACCGTTTGGCGCTGATCGGCTCATCACTCATGCGCGCGAAAGATCCTGCCGCGACACTCACGGCATTCATCGCCGCCGGCCGCACGGCCACAGCGGAGAGGTACTGACATGTTCGTAAAGATCTGCGGCATCAACAGTCCCGAAGCCCTGGCGGCTGCGGTGCGCGCAGGCGCCGATGCGGTCGGCTTCGTGTTCGCGGAGTCGCCGCGCGAAGTCTCGCCGGAGCGGGCCAAAGAGCTGTGCGCTGGGTTGCCAGGCCACGTGGTTCGAATTGCCGTCATGCGGCATCCGTTCGCCGAGCGTTGGCAGCGCGCGCTCCAAGTGTTCGCGCCGGATTGGCTGCAAACGGACGCCGAGGATCTGCCCGCGATCAAGTTACCGGTAAGCTGCGTGGCCCTGCCCGTGTACCGCGACGGCAACGCTCCCGCCGACGCCGATCTTCCGGATCGCCTCTTGTGGGAAGGCACGCACAGCGGCTCCGGCAAGCTCGCGGACTGGGATGAAGCGCAAGGCCTGTCGCACGTCGCAGAAGTGATCCTCGCCGGCGGCTTGACCATCGACAACGTCGCGGACGCGGTGCGATTCGTCAAACCGTGGGGCGTCGACGTGTCGAGCGGCGTTGAGAGCGCACGCGGCGTGAAAGACCCTGCCAAGATCGAAGAATTCGTGGCCCGCGTGCGGGCAATTCAGGAGTGAGGTGATGGAAAACCAGGAACGCGAGGCGTTGCTCGCGGCTCTGCTCGACGGCCGATTGCCCGATGCAAACGGCCGCTTCGGCCCGTTCGGTGGCCGGTTCGTGCCGGAGACGCTGATGCCCGCGATCGAGCGCCTGACACACGGCGTGCAGCACATCCTGCCGTCGCCGGAATTTCAACGCGCGCTCGTCGACGAGCTGAAGTCGTGGGTCGGCAGGCCGACGGCGCTCACGCACCTACCCACGCTGTCGAAGCGCTGGGGCGCAGACGTTTGGTTGAAGCGCGAGGACCTTGCGCACACGGGCGCGCACAAGATCAACAACGGCATCGGCCAGGCGTTGCTTGCGAAGGCGCTCGGCGCCACGCGCGTCGTCGCCGAGACGGGCGCCGGCCAGCATGGCGTGGCTTCGGCCGCCGCGTGCGCGCGCGTGGGGTTGCCGTGCACGGTGTACATGGGCGAGATCGACGTCGCGCGCCAGGCGCCGAACGTCGACCGCATGCGCCGCTTCGGCGCCACCGTCGTGGCCGTGAAGTCCGGCGACCGCACGCTGCGCGCGGCGATCGATGAAGCGATCCGCGACTGGGTGTCGGACCCCGTCGGCACCTACTACCTACTCGGCTCCGCGATCGGCCCGCACCC
>PMCP01000141.1:0-6411 GCA_003155415.1 Gammaproteobacteria bacterium
TCGCGGCGTATCTGCCAGACCTGCCCGCGAGCGTCACGGATGATTGGTTGCCGTGCGCGGACGTGGCCGACGAGACTGACGGCAAAGCCGTGCACCTGCATGGCCTGAACCTGTCGCGCGCCTGGAATCTCGCGAACATCGCTGCGGCGCTACCCAACGACGACGCTCGCGCACCCGCCCTGCGCGCCGCGGCCAGCCGGCACCGCAAGGCCGGGCTGCGAGCGACACTGGCGACGCGCCACTACGCCGGCGACCACTGGCTGCCGTCGTTCGCGGTATACCTCGCGACGGGCCGCTCTGCGCCTACGAGATAACCGTCGGCCTTGCAGCCGGCCTCTTGATTGCGAACGCCGCTTGCGGCCACCATGGGGATAACGCCGCTGGGGGATAAGACGTGCGTACTACTTCCATGAAGCTCGGGTCACTCGCCGCCATCGCGCTCGCCGCCTGCGCTGCATTGCATGCACCGCACGCCGTGGCGCAGTCGCAAACCGCGCCGCGCTGTCCTGAGATCGACAACGACGCGCAACGCCTGGCCTGCTACGACCGCGCGTTGCGTCCGGCACCAGCCCCTTCAACCGCCCCAACGGCAACGGCGAACACGCGCGCTCCCGCCGCAACACCACCGCAGGCCGTGGACCCGGTCGCCGCCGCGCCGGGCAGGACCCTCACCACCGAAAACCGCGCGACACGCCCCGAGCGCGAAGTACGTGAATCCACCGCGAGCGCGCCGCCCGCCGCCCCCGCCGCGCCGAGCGCAGCAACGCCGCGCCGAGCGCCGGCAGCCACCCAGGAANNGGTGACACGTGGATTCAGACGGACAACCAACGCCTGCTGCCGACGGTGCCATTCAAAGCTGCGATCAAGCCTGGCTCTGTAAGCAGCTTCTTCTTGGTGCCGGACGATTTCGCCCGCTCGTTCCGCGTTCGCCGCGGCCAATAGCCGCTACTTCAACCGTTGCTCGAGCTTGCCGAGCTCGCGCAGATCGCGGTAATAGCCGTCGGGGTCGCAGCTGCCCTGCTCGCTGATGTCGACGCTGTCGTCGCGTGCGGAGCCGCGCTTACGCACGAGTGGCTGCGAGTAGTAAGCGTCGTAAATCGTCATCGTGCGATCGATCGACAGGCGATCCTTTGCAAGCTCGTAGCGCTCGACGATGCGCGTGCCCTCGCCCTTCATCGGTAGGCCTGAGCCGTCGAGCCAGCCCGGCAGGAGATGCGTCGTCTCGATCACGAGCACGTCGCCTTCCCAATGCCCCACGGAATAGCCGAGCGACGTGTCCGGTGTGTCGGCCGGTGGTTTGCGGCCGTCCATAAAGATGCGCCGCGAGCTGTTCTGCTCTACGTACAGGAACACGTAGTGCGTGCCGGCATCGACGATCTCCATGTTGTACGGCGCGCCGAACAAGCGCGGTAAGCCCATCGCGAGACACCGCAGCGCGGGGTCCTGATAGTGGTCCAGCGACGCGAACACCGCGCGGCCTTCGGCCGTGAACGGCGTCGGCTTCGGCTCGAGATCGTCGACCGTCACGCGAAACTTGTAGCTGTTGCGCCAGGGCCCGGTGATGTCGACGGGATATGACTTCCGAGCGTTGCCGTAGCCGAAGGTCTTGCCGGCGGTGACGTGCACCTGGTTCGGATCGGGTTGGTTGGCGTCGCCGCGGCCCGTCACGACCTTGCTACCGTCCGGCCGCAGCATCGTGCGTACGTAGAGCTTCTTCGCGCCGTTGCGGCCCACCTGGCCCGAGACCTTGAGCTCATCGCCGATCTTGACGGTGTTCTGACTCCAGCCGAGCGCCATCAGCGCCGTGATGCTCGACGCCTGCAGCTCCCAGTCCTCCTGCACGCCGGCCACCGTGGTATGCAGGCGATACCGCACGTGCGGGTTCGCCCACCAGACCTGCGTGATCTTGCCGGCGAGCTCCGCCGTCTTGTCGGCCTCGAACTCCGCCGCAAACGAGTGATGCGCCACCGCCGGCCGCGCCAACGCCAACCCCACCGCCACCGCTCCGAGCCAGACCCCACGCATGACAAACCCCCACCCAGCCCATTGCGCGTAAGCATACGCCGCGGCCCTGGCCGCCCAAAACCGCCCCTTGCTTTCGTACGCGCCGCATGGATAGTGGAACGAGCGCTGCAGCAGCGGCGCTCATCAACACGCTGGGGGGACACGGCATGATCAACACGAGACGATCGCTTGCGACAGGCGGTTGCGCACTCCTTTTCGCTCTCGCTGGGCATCAGGCGGCGGCACAAGCCCCGGCCATCGACCGCGACGACATAGGCGGCGTGGTGCAGGGCCCGGGCGGCCCCGAAGCCGGCGTGTGGGTCATTGCCGAGACCAAGGATCTCGGCACGCGCTTCGCGAAAATCGTCGTCACCGACGACCAGGGCCGATTCGTGATCCCCGATCTGCCGGCGGCGCACTATGAAGTCTGGGTCCGCGGCTATGGCCTCGTGGACTCTGCGAAAACCAAGGCGGATCCGGGCCAGACATTACAGCTCGTAGGCAACGCGGCACCGAGCCCCGCGGCGGCGGCGGTTGTGTACCCCGCCATCTACTGGTACTCCATGATCAAGCTGCCTGAGGCGAGCGAAGTCGCGTCGCTTCCCGGCGGTCTGAACCAGTACGTCGCGTCGATCAAGAATCTGTCGTGCATCGGCTGCCATCAAATCGGCCAGCGCTCGACACGCACGCTGCCGCCGGCATTCGAGAACCTGCCGACGGGCCACGAAGCGTGGGTGCGCCGTATCCAATCCGGCCAGGCCGGTAGCCAGATGTTGGCCTCGGCTATGAATCAGCTTGGCGGCGTGCCGCCGAAGTACTACGGCGACTGGATCGACCGCGTGAAGAAGGGCGAATACCCCCGCAGCGCTCCAGCGCGGCCGCACGGCGTCGAGCGCAATGTCGTGGCAACCGTTTACGACTGGGCCACCGACAAAGCCTACATGCACGACCTGAGCGGCACGGACCGCCGCCGCCCGACGGTGAACGCGTACGGCAAGCTGTACGGTGCGCCCGAGCTTTCCACCGACGATTTCCCGATCCTCGATCCGAAAGCGATTACTGCGAGCTCGTTCCACGCCACCGTGCGCGATGCGAACACGCCCACGACGCACAGCACGCCGCCGACGCAACCGTCGGCGTACTGGGGCTCGGAAGCCATCTGGGACAGCAAGGCGAACGCACACAACCCGATGCTCGATGAGAACGGTCGGGTCTGGTACACGGCCGTCGTGCGCGCGCCAGAGACGCAGCCCGCGTTCTGCAAAGCCGGCTCGAGCCATCCCTCCGCAAAGTTGTTCCCGCTGAGTCAATCCGGCCGGCAAGTCGCCGTGTACGAGCCAAAGACCGGCAAGTACACGTACGTAGACACGTGCTATTCGACGCATCACTTGCAGTTCGCGGAAGACGCGAACAGCACGTTGTGGACGAGCGGCGGCGGCCCCGTAGTCGGCTGGTTGAATCGCAAAGTGTTCGACGAAACCGGCGATGCCGAAAAGGCGCAGGGCTGGACGGCGGCGATCCTCGACACGAACGGCAATGGCAAGCGCGACGAGGGTTACACGGAGCCCGGCCAGCCGATCGATCCCACGAAGGACGCGCGCATCAACGCCGCGTTCTACTCGATCATGGTAAGCCCGCTCGACGGCTCCATCTGGGGCTCCACCTACGGCTACCCGGGCTCCGTCGTGCGCATTGCGCCCGGCAGCAATCCGCCCGCCACCGCGATCGCCGAGATCTATAACGTCCCGATGCCGGGCTACGGCTCGCGCGGCGCAGACATCGATCGCAACGGCGTCGTGTGGGTGTCGCTCGGCAGCGGGCATCTCGGCGCGTTCGACCGGCGCAAGTGCAAAGGCCCGCTCAACGGTCCGAAGGCCACCGGCGATCAGTGCCCCGAGGGCTGGAGCTTCCACAAGTATCCCGGCCCGGGCTTCGTGAACCGTCCTGACGAAAGCGCGGAAGCGAGCTACTACAGCTGGGTCGACCAGCACAACACGGCGGGGCTCGGCGCGAACGTGCCAATGTCGACCGGCAACTTGAACGACGGCGTGCTCGCACTCGTGAACAACGAGTTCGTCACGTTGCGGCTGCCCTACCCGCTCGGCTTCTACGCGAAGGGCTTCGAAGGCCGCATCGACGATCCGAACGCCGGCTGGAAGGGTCGCGGGTTGTGGGTGCCGAGTGGCGACCGTACGCCGTGGCTTAAGGAAGGCGGCAAAGGCACGAAACCGCTCGTCGTCCACATGCAGGTGCGCCCGGACCCGCTCGCGAAGTAGCGGCAGGCGTTGCAACCAAGGCAAAGGGACTTGCCATGACCTATCTAGTCGTCTGCATCTTCGATCTCAACGAAGGCCGCCGCGAGGACTACCACTACGCGTTCATGGACCTCGGCACGATCGGATTACGGCGCGCCATCAAATCGGACGCCGTGCCCACGTTTCAGCTGCCGACCACGGCCGTCATGGGCATGATCGACGGGCGCACCGTCGACGAGGTACGCACGACCGTCGGCAAGCAGGTGCAAGGGTTGTTCAGGGCGCGCGGGCTCAAGGCGAATTTCTTCCTCGTCGTCTGCGGGGATTGGGCCTGCGCGGGCGAATCGATGTAACGCGCTACCTGCGTCGGTCAGCTACCGTCACGAGCGCGACGCCGGCGAGTATCAGCAGCGTGCCGGCTGTACGCAGCGCCGACCCGGTCTCGGCGAGGCGCTCCCAGTGCGTGGCGCCGATGTACACCAGAACGTACGCGAGGCTGAGCAGCGGATACGCATAGCTCAGCGGGTAGCGCACAAGCACCGCGAGCCAGCATACGAGTGACAGGCCGTACGCCGCGAGCCCCGCCGCAGTCCACTCGATGGTCGGCGCCAATTCACTCCACGCTGCAGCGGTCAGCACGACGCCGTGCGTCGCGAGCGTGTGCAGCTCCTGCATCCCCGCCTTCATGCCGAGCTGGCCGAAGGCCGAGAGCACGATCGAGGCCGCGAGCAGCGAACGTCCGAGCCATCGATTCACTTCGGTGCTCATGTGCTCGCCACCAGCGCGATGCCGACGGCGATCAGCGCCACACCCGCCCAACGCCGCGCCGACACGTGTTCGCCGAGCCAGAGGCGCGACGCGGCCACGACGGCCACCGTGCCGAGGCTCAAGAAAGGAAACGCGCGACTCACGTCCATGCGGTACAACACGGTAAGCCACAACGCGGTGCCGACAAGGATCGCGACCACCGCACCGACGAGCTCGGGCGATAACAGCGCGCGCAGCCATTCGCGCGGCGTGTGCGTGCCCTGCAGCCGGCGAGCGGCGCCGACCTTCTGCAGAATCTGACTGCTGGCGAGCAGCAGCACGGCAAGCAATAGCAGCGCGTTGTTCATGCGGGTGCGTTCATGCCGCGGGCACGCGCCATACGATCACGTTGCCCTGTTGCTCGCGTCGCGCGCTACTCGGCAACAGCGCCTTCAACTCCTCTTCCGTCGACGGAACGCACACGAGCACCACGTCGCGCTGGCCACGATTTGCTTCGAGCAGCGCGGCGAACGCGGGGCCGTCGAGCAGCCGCCGCCGGGCGTCGGGGTAGGACAATCCGTAGTCGATCTCGCCGGCGCTCATGACGTAGATGTCGTTGCGCTTCAGCGCCCACGCCGCGGTGCCGAACAATGGCGCGTCGGACACGACGACAGCGTCCGCGCCCGCCGCGTAGCGCGCCACGGCACGTGCTGGCGCGACGTTGTCGAGCGCTTCATGCGGCAACGCGAAGTGCAGCGGCACGAGCAGCGCGGCGCCGGCGATGACGAAGCCGCTTGCTCGAGGCCGCGTCCCTCGACTCCAAAGTGCGGCGACGCCACCCGCGGCGCCGGCGGCGAGGCTGCCGACGACCACCGCGAACCGTGTTCCCTCGCCCACCCCGAAGGGTACGCCACCGAATGCGCCCCTTTGCGCTGCGATCACCAACGCGAGCACCGCTACGAATGCGAGCACTACTGCGGCGCCGGCAAACCGCCACGCACGCACGTAGCCGGCAGCAAGGTAGCGCTCGAGCCCGGCCGCGAGCAGGATCGACAATGGCGCGAAGCACGGCAGGATGTAGGTCGCGAGCTTGCCGCTTGATNNCTGCGGCAGGCAACAGCAGAATCCACGGCCAGCCTGTCAGCGGCAGATACGCCACGTAATACCAGAACGGCGCCGCGTGCTGCGCGTCCGCGGCCGTGAACCTTTGCACGTGCTCGACCCAGAAGAAGTATCGCCAGAAATCAGGTTCGCGCAGGTGCACGAGCACGGACCACGGCAGCGCGACGACGACCGCAACGGCGATGGGCCACCACGGCGACGTCACGAGATCGCGCCAGCGTTTGCCTGCCACGAGAAACGGCGCGGCCACGATGACGGGAATAGCGAGCGCCAGAAACCCTTT
>PMCP01000141.1:6498-6632 GCA_003155415.1 Gammaproteobacteria bacterium
AGAAACGTCGTCAGGAAGATTGCCGTTGAGAGCACCGCCGCCGACGCACCGAGAAACCGCCGCGCGAGCGCGAACACGATCAGCGCCGAAAGCCCGGTCGCGAGCGCGACGGGCAGCCGCAGCGCGAACGCGTT
>PMCP01000103.1:0-267 GCA_003155415.1 Gammaproteobacteria bacterium
GGTGAGTCGGACATCGCCTATGCCAACGGCAAGCGCGATTTCGAAGTCATGCCGGCCAAAATCCCGGTCTTCTACGGCGTACATCCATCCGTCGGCCATGGCGGCACCTACAACCAGGACAATGGCGGGCCGTTCGGCGTGGCCGCCGTCGCCTGGCTCAAGTGGCAACTTCAGGGCGACACGAGCGCGACAGGTCGCGGCTACTTCGTCGGCAAGGATTGCGGGATCTGCAAGGACACATACTGGCGAGTCGATTCTCGCGCCCTA
>PMCP01000103.1:397-25541 GCA_003155415.1 Gammaproteobacteria bacterium
TGAGCCGGGCCGATGGCGTGACCGAGGTCAACGCGCTGTACTCGATCAAGACCGACGATGGCGCCGTGATCATCGTCGACAACCAGGGCGTGATCGTGCCCGCGAGCGGCGGCATTGGGTACGCGCGCACGAATCCACGCTTCCATGCGCCGCAGGGCAAGTACGAGTGGCTGAACAAGACGCTGTTCGTCGGCACGATCACTCCGGCCACACAGGGCGGCGCGGTCATCATTCGCGTGTTCAAGGTGCTGTGAGGGTTTACGAGCCTGTTCACCGGCCGGAAGCGATTCCGAGTGTTTTGACGACGCGGAATCCGAGGTAGTTACGGCCGCGCGTCGTCGCGGGATACGGAGCGCCGCGCCGCGCCGAGCGTTGCATGTAAGGGTTGCTCATGAACGTACCCGCGCGGAAAACGCGGTTTGCGCAATTGCCTTCTTTGTTGGCAGTACCGTCGGCCGGCGTATGGGCTCGATCGGCCTCGTAGCAGTTTTCGGTCCATTCGAAAATATTTCCGTGCATGTCATACAGGCCGAACGCATTCGGCGGAAACGACGCCACCGGCGCCGTTTCATTCACCCATACGTCGCGCCCTTCCGCTTTGCCGCCGAGCTCATGACCGTCGGCGCCAAAGTTGCCGTAGTTGTGGTCGAGCTCCGTTCCCCAGGGGAACGCGGTCGTCGTGCCCGCGCGCGCCGCGTATTCAAACTCAGCTTCCGACGGCAGGCGATACGCATCGTCTTCTCCGGTCTTGGAGTTTAGCCAGCCGACGAAGGCCTGCGCGTCGTACCAGCTGACGCCCACGACCGGTCGGGTCCCCCGTCCCCAATCCTTGTAGTCCGGGTTCGGCGCGCCGTTCGGTCCCGTTCGTAGCGCCATGTCGACGGCGATGCCGTCGCACCATGTGTCACGTACGCAGGCTTCCCATTGGTCCCACGTAACCGGCGTGATCGACATTGCGAAAGCGCGCGCGATCGTAACGCTCTTTTGCGGCTCGTTCTCGCGTCGCAGCGGCTCGTCGGGCGGCGACCCCATCGTGAACTTACCGGGCGGCACGACAATCATCCCTGGACAGTTGTGGCACTCCTTGAAGATTTGTCCGGCCTTCGACGGGGTCGCGGCAAGAGCTCCGACGTGTGGCCACGAGAATAGAACGACCGCGAGCGCCGCAAGTGATCGCTGTAGCGATTGCTGCATATCAGACCCCGTCGTGAATCGAGCTGAGCAATAGTATGTGCCACACTGATCGTTGCGGGGAGGCCCGCCGGCCGCCGCCGAGTTTTTTTTACGGGAGGGACCATGCTTGCGATTACGAGAATCCTGCCTCTAGTCACGCTTGCGTTCGCGAGCGTCTTCGCCGCGCCGCACCACGCGCTCGCGCAGAACGCGCCGGATGCACGCGCCACCGTTTCCCGCGCTGCCGAGGCACTCGGCGGCCTAGAGCGCATCCGCGCGCTGCGCACGATTCGCCTGCGCGGCTATGGTCACGAGGCGTACCAGGACGGCGGCAGCAACATTACGACGGAGCCGACCGCGCCCGAGAAGATGACGATCCTCACGGCCTATGAGCGCGTCATCGATCTGCAGAACGGACGCACGCGCGTGAAGTCGCGTCAGTCGCGCGCGTTCATTTTCGCCGCGCTCGCGATGATGGAAGGCCGGCCCGTGAATCAGGCGCTCGACGGCGACGTCGCATACGACACGGGCGCGGACGGCGCGCCGCGGCGCGTGTCGGCGGAGGCGGCCGCACGGCGCCGCATGGAGCTGCTCGCGAACCCCGTCGTCGCCGTCCGCGAGGCGCTCGATTCGCGGAGCCGGCTCGCGAATCAACGAACGGAAGGCACGCTGACGCTCGTCGACGTCACGACGAGTGCGAACGAGAAATTCACGATCGCGTTCGACCGCACCACGAACCGCCCGGCATGGGTTCGCTGGGTGAGCCCGCACGAGAACCTCGGCGAGATCGTGCTGCGCGCCGAGTTCAGCGCATACGAGCCCGTCGGCGGCATCCAACTGCCGATGAGCTTCAACACCGTGTCGGACTGGCGAAACACCGTGATGCTGCGACTGCATGTCGACCGCTACGAGCTCGACGTCGCGGCCGACGATCTCGCGGCATCGGCTGCCGTGCGCTCCGCACCGGCGCCCGTCCCCGCTTATCGCGTCGACGCGACCGACGTCTCACCCGGAATCTGGCTCTTGAGCGGCAACGGCGGCGCGAACTCGGTGCTGCTCGAGTTCGCCGATCATCTCGCCCTATTCGAAGTGCCGACGAGCCGCGGCTGGACCGAGGCCCTGATCGCCAAGGCGCGCAGCGTCGTGCCAGGCAAGCCACTGACGGAAGCGATCATCACGCACCATCATTTCGATCACACCGGCGGCCTTCGCCCGGCCATCGCGGCAGGACTCACGATCATTGCGCAGGCCGGCAACACCGCGTGGTACGAGGAACTCTCGCGCCGCACGGCCAGCACCTATCCCGATGCGCTTAGCCGCAACCCTCAGCCACTCAAGCTGCGGACATTCGACGACCACCTGCGGCTCTCGGATGCGAAGCTCACCGTCGATCTGTATCGCATCATCGCCAACAACCACATCGCTGACGGCTTGATGGGCTACGTTCCTGGCGAGCGCCTTTTGCTTCAAGGCGACCTCTTCGACGTGAATTGGGAAGTGTACTTCTGGGGAACGACGTACGCTGACAATGTCGCCTACCGCAAGCTCGACGTGGCCCGCGACGTGTCGATACACGGCCGCGTGCTACCGATCGCCGAGGTGCGCACGAAGCTCGCCGAGCAGACGGCAAATGCGGCCGCGCTCTGCAAGCGCGTCGAGACGGCGGGACTTTCGATGCCGGGCTGCCCGCTCGCGTGGGGCAACTGAGCGCCGCAAATACGTCACTCGATCTTGTCGATCACTCGCCCGCCTGAATCGAGCGTCAGGGTTCGCCCATCGCTTGTAATGGGGTTTCGATTGTTCTCGGCGCACGCGTAGTCGTACACGGTGCTGCCCGGCGGCAGCCGCGAGTACGTGAACGCGACGGGCCACGGCCGAGTGAGCGCCTCGGCATCCGTGAGCACGGTCGTCACGAGCAAACGGTCCGGCGCGATCAGACGAATTCGCGTGGTCGTCTCGAGCTTATCGCTCATCACTAGACCGGTGCGCGCGAGAATCGTCGAGCCTACGCCCTTGAGGCCGAGTGAACGAAAGACGAGAGTATCTTTCTCCCAGCGGCCGACGTTGTAGCCCGTGTAGGTGGCCCAAAAGTCTCCTGGCGCCGGATCACTGCGACCGTCGGTGTAGATACGCATCACGTTCGGCCCGTTCTCCGTGAGCACCCAAGTTTGTTCTGGCCGCGTGACAAATTCGTACGCATCCGGCAGCGCGAGAAGCCGCGGCCAACCGGCCGGCGTACCGCAGACCGAGATGGGATCCGGGAATCGATCGGCGGCGATGCGCGCGAGGTTGTCACGATAGATGGCCTCGAACTTCGGCGTGTACGGAGGCTTGCGGCGCGGCGAATCGGCGGGCGGCGGCGGCTCGAGGGCCTGCTCAGCGGTCGACTCGTAGAACGCGCCCGTCGACCGGGTCCACGCTCCGCTCCAATCGGGAAGATCAGCCGCACGCGGCAGCGACTGCGCAGCCGTCGTGCCCGCCCAAATCCACAGCGCCGCGGCAAGCATGCGCCCCACCATGACCGGCCGGCGCGCGCTGTTCATCGCGCAGGCGCCTCTGTGCTCGCAGCGCCGGGGCCGAGCATGCGCCCGTCCGCGAGCTTGATGGTGTACATGAGACCCGCGTGTGTGCCGTCTTTCATCGGATTCGCGACGATCGCAATCGTATCGCCAGGCTTCAGTGTCGACGGCTTCCAGCCGAGACGCGAGAGCGTATTCGGGCTGCCACACTCGAAGCTCCAATCGGCCGGCTTGCCGTCAGCTCCAAGCACGCTGACTTGGATCCAAGCGTGCGGATTAGTCCACTGGAATTCCTTGATCGTGCCGTTCAACGTGATTCGCCGTTCGGGCTCGAACATTGCGGTCGAATGGTGCGCAAGAGCCGCTCCAGACTGGACCGCGGCTAGCAACAACAGAGTTAGACCGAAGCGAACACTCATACACTCTCCTTGTCGTCCCGGATGCCGCGTTTCCAATGGCGACGGCGGCTGAGGAGCGAACGAGCCGCGGGCCCGAGAAGCCCGGCAGTTGTGCTTCCCAAGGCCGTAGTCTAAATCGAAAGCACGCACAAACCGAGAACGGTCAGCGCGATAGCGAAGTCCGCGCCTTACTTCTCGACGCAAACAGACGCGCGCAACTCGCTAGATGAATAGTCTAGGTCGCGGATTGGACCTGCTATGTCCGCTAACGCACACATCGAGCGCCTACGCGTACGTACTCCTCACAGTACGCGTATGCCTTCTTACGCAGGAGAATCTCGACGCACCCACGATGCATTTGGACAATGATGCGAACCTTCATTTGCGATTCCTGCAGCAGCGCGCTGTACTTCGAGAACGACACCTGTCTCGCGTGCGGCCAGAAGGTCGGCTTTCACCCCGCTGAAATGACGATGCGCACTATCGCTGCCGCCGCCGCAACCGGCGCACGGCAGTGCCGGAATTGGACCCAATACGGCGCCTGCAATTGGTTCACGACCGCGCGCCCGGGCACCGTAAGCGACTACTGCACCGCCTGCGAAATGAATGATGTCGTGCCCGACCTCGCCGACCTGAGACGGCGCGCACTGTGGACCGAAACGGAGCGCGCAAAACGCAGGGTGATCTTTTCGCTGCTGCAGCTCCGTCTGCCGCTCTTTGGATTGGGCGCCAAGCGACCGCTGCGCTTCCGTCTCCTCGCCGATGAGCGGGTGGACACGGGCGCAGTGGATCCTCCCAACCAACAACCGTTCCATATGGGTCATGACAATGGCTCCCTCACGCTCGATGTCGGCGAAGCGGATGACGCTCACCGCGAGGCGATCCGCAAGCGCATGCACGAGCCTTATCGAACCATGCTCGGCCATCTGCGGCACGAAGTCGGTCATTACTACTGGTACGTGCTGGTCGACGGAACGGCATGGTTGCCGGCATTCCGCGCTCTGTTCGGCAACGAGCAGAACAACTACGAAGCGGCATTGAGGAGCCACTACGAGTCCGGGCCGCCCAACGCATGGCGACAATGGTTCGTCAGTGCTTACGCGAGCGCGCATCCGTGGGAAGACTTCGCGGAGACCTGGGCGCACTACGTCCACATGCTCGATACGCTGGAAACCGCGAGCGCTTCGACGCTTGCGATCGGTGGCCGCGCGATCGCTTCGCCCCTGCCCCTCGTCGCGGCGCGCCGCTTCGGCGACATTCTCGAGGCCTGGCGCCCACTCTGCATATCTCTGAACCAGCTCAACCGAAGTATGGGAATGCGCGACGCGTATCCGTTCGCCGCGACGGAGCGAACCATCGAGAAGTTGACGTTCGTTCATGAAGTCGTTTTGCGCGCGACGCTCGGCGACGCGCTCCGCGGAAATCATCGAGCACCGACGACTGCACATGCAGCGCCGGTGCAGTTCCACTGACATTGATCGGCCGCGGACCGCGGCGTCGTGATTCTCATCCGCGTCATTCAAGGTCGACGCGTGTAATCACGCTGAAGGCTATCTACTCTTTGGGAGAAGACGATATGAACGCAGGCAAGATTGCCGGGCTCTCGTTGATCGTGGCCGGCGTCCTCGGTCTGGCGTACGGCAGCTTCACGTACCCGAACGATACCCCTACGCCGAACGTAGGGCCGTCGGCCTTGTCGGCAAAAGACAAGGAAACGGTCAACGTCCCCATTTGGGCTGGCGTGGTGGCCTTCGTGGCCTGCGGCGCACTCCTGCTCTTTGCGGGCAAGAGGAGGTAAGGCGTAACCCGTTGGTGCGCTGGCGAACATATCTACGGCCGAGGACCAGCGATGATTGCTCGAACTCAAATACATTAACAAGGACGGAATTACTCATGAACAAATTCATAACCATCGGAGCGATGGCAGTGCTTGGTGCCATGGCCGCGGGCTGCAATGCTCCGACGCCTGCTGCCAAAGTGCAGCAGAACGTCGCAAATGCCAAAGCGGAACGCTCGAACGAGGTCGCGGAAGCCCGTCGAGAAGGCGCTCAAGACATTTCCGCGCAGCGGCGTGATGTGAGCGAAGCGAAGGACAACAGAAACTACGAAGTAGCGCTGGCCAAGGCGGAAGGCGACTACAAAGTGGCCAAGGAAGCCTGCAACGTGCTGGCCGGCAGTGCGCAGGCCGACTGTCGCGAACGGGCTGACGCCACTCTCAAGTCCGACAAAGCCAAGGCGGAGCTGCTGAAGCCTTAGTAGCGGTACACCGTTGCTCGGGCCACGCAATTCACACGAACCCGAGTCTGTTCCGCGTTCGCGCAGCAGACTTGGGCCGCAGGAGCAATGAAAAATGCGTCGCGCACTGATCGTAATACTGATGCTGTCCGGGCTCATGACGTCTGCCATGGCACAGGTGAGCGTTGGCATCGGCTTTCCCGGTGTCCGAATAGGCATTGAGTTGCCCCTCTATCCGAACCTGGTACGCGTTCCCAACTACCCCGTCTACTATGCGCCGGACCTCGACTCGAACTACTTCTTCTACGACGGCATGTACTGGGTCCTTCAGGACGATAACTGGTATGCGAGCTCCTGGTACAACGGGCCGTGGCAATCCGTAGACCCGGAGTGGGTGCCACTTTTCATACTGCGAATCCCGGTGAACTACTACCGTAGCCCGCCGCGCTATTTCAGCGGGTGGCGCGACGACGCGCCACCACACTGGGGCGAGCACTGGGGTAACGATTGGCAGCGGCAACACGGCGACTGGGACCGCTGGGATCGCGCTTCCGCGCCCGCGCCTGCGCCACTGCCCGCCTACCAGCGGAGCTATCCGCAGGACCGCTATCCTCGAGTGGAGCAGCAGGCGCAGCTTCACAATCAGAACTACCGATATCAGCCGCGTGACCCCGTGGTGCGAGAGCACTTTCAGACGCCGGCGGCTCAGCGCGCGGCTGCGCCCTCCCCATCCGCGCGCCGCACAGTTGCGCCCGTCCAGCAGTCGAATCCGTCACGAACCCGAGGGCAAGCCGATCGCGAGCCGGCGCCAACGCAAGCCCCTGCTCAGCGCGCAGCACCTCCCGCGCCTGTGCGGCCGGAGCAACGGGCACCGGCCCCCAGACAGGAGGTCACTCCGAAGGACAACGGCGAGCCGGAAGCGCAACGGCGGAGCGAGCCACCCGCGGCCGCGCGGCCCGAGCAGCAGGCACCGGCGTCCCGGCAAGAGGCCAATCCAAAGGACGAGCGCAAACCCGAAGCACAGCAGCGTCGGCCGGCGCCAAAGAAGGATCGCGGGAACAACGACCCAGAGGATCAGGACAACAGGAACCAGGACAACAAGAACAAGGACAACAAGAACTAGACGTCCCCGTAAGGCACACGCGAGGCCGTGCCTAGGTCACGGAGTCGACGTTTTCTTCAATGCCGACTCGAGTTCCTTGGTGGCCGTCACGTCCGCGAACGTGATCACCACGCCGTCGATCACGTTGTCGAGCCTGCGGTACGGCATGATGCGCACGCTCAGCCACCGCCCGTCGGTGGTCGATACCTGTTTCTCCGAAAATGCCAGCGTGCGCAATGTCTCGAGTGCGTCGTCGTGCAGGGCCGGATACTCCAGGCTGGTCGTCAGGTCGCTGAGCGGCCTACCGACGTCGCTTTCTCGAACATTGACGATCTTCGAGGCCCGATCCGTGTAGCGTCTGACGTTCAGATCTTGGTCGAGGAACAGGATGGCGATTTCCGTGCTGTTGAGCACGTTCTTCATGTCGCTTTGCGCGAGCGCCAGATCATCGAGCTTGGTCTGCAGCTCATTGTTGATCGTTTGCAGTTCCTCGTTCATCGACTGCATTTCTTCCTTCGACGTCGTCAACTCTTCGTTGGTGGACTGCAACTCCTCGTTGGTCGACTGCAGCTCCTCGTTCGCCGACTGTAGCTCTTCCTTGGCCGCACGCGATTCTTCGCGTGACGTCTGGATTTCGTCGCGCAACTTTTGCATCTCGGCCACGTGAGCGATTTCCACCTCGGTTTGCCCTTTGCGTCGACGGCGACCTACAGGAGCCGCTGCCACGTCTTGGAACACGACCATCGCCATGCCTTGTAGCGCCGCGGGTTCATGGATGCCCTGCACTACGACATCCACGGTCTGCACTCCACCCGGCACCTGCACTCGCAGGCCCTTCAGCTGCAACGGCTCGCGCTGCGTGGCTGCCTGTTTGAGTGCGGTTGCGAGCGGTATGCGCAAACCTTCGCGAGCCATGGCGTGGAAGTTCCAATTGACCTTGCCGGCCGCGGGCTCCAGATACTTCCCAGTGCGCCCACTGATGTAGACGATATCGCCGCCGGGATCGAGCACCACCGCGGCAGGTGCATACACCTGAAGCAACAACTGGTCGGCAGCCGCTTGGAGGCTGTCCGGAGTCTGCGTCGGAGTATCCGAGTGCGGCATGTGAGGTTCCTTGGGTCTGGCGATCAGCGGCGGAATCGATTTCATCATGAGGTCGGCGCCGCCGAGGGATCTAACGTCTTGGCGAAGATAGAGCCGCAGTTTCGATTCAATGGGGGCGAACAGATGACCGAATTTTCCCGCCGTCTCCGAGGCGCCGAGCAGGAGCACGCCACCGGCACGGAGGCTGTAGTGAAACAGTGGCAGCAATCTGCGCTGGAGGGTGGCGTCAAAGTAGATCAGTAGATTGCGGCAGGAAATCAAATCGAGCTTGGTGAAGGGCGGATCGAGCACCACGTCGTGCTGGGCGAACAGCACCATGTCGCGAATGCTCTTGTCGATTTGATAGTGGGTGTCGTGAGCGGTGAAGAACCGCGCGAGCCTGCCGGCAGAGACGGTGGAAGAGATCGACAGCGGGTACTGCCCGCGGCGTGCACTGGCGATGGCATCCGGACTCAGATCGGACGCGAAGATCTGCAGCGTGAACGAGTGCGGCTGCGGCAGACGTTCGACGGCCTCGGTGAACACCATGGCCAGTGAATATGCCTCCTCGCCCGTCGAGCAACCGATTATCCACGCGCGAAGTTTTTGGTCCGCCCCTGGCCGCGCCAGGAGTTGCGGCAGCGCGGTTTCCTGCAGATATTCCCAAACCGCGGGATCGCGAAAGAAGTTGGTGACGCCGATCAGCAATTCCTTGAATAGCAGATCGATCTCTAACGGGTTGTGGCGCAGGAACTGCGCATAGTGCTCCAACGTCGCGACGCCGTGGATCGCCATACGCCGCTCGATCCGTCGATGCAGCGTGCTCGGTTTGTACATCGAGAAGTCGTGGCGGGTTCGCGCCTGCAGTATCCTGAAGATGTCATGGAGGGGCGCGAACGCGGGTTGTGTCGCGTCAGGGGCAGGGACGCCTGGATCGGGCACCTGGGCGATGTACGCCAAGATCTTGGCGGGCATCTCAGCGGGCGCAGCGACGATATCAGCACATCCCGTGCCGATGGCGCTCTTCGGCATCGAATCGAACTGTGCAGTCAGCGGTTCCTGCACCACCGTTAGCCCACCCATCGCCTTGACGGCCTGCACGCCGAGCGTGCCATCTGCTCCCATGCCGGAAAGCACCACCACGACGGCGCGCTCACCCTGAACGCTGGCCAAGGAAGAAAAGAGGACGTTGATCGGCAGTCGCATGCCGCGCGGCTCGACGGGCTTGCGCAGCTTCAACGCACCGTTGGCGACGCTGAGCTCGGTGTTGGGCGGGATCACGTACACGCAGTTCCGCTCAACGTGCGTGCCCGTCTTGGCCTCGTACACGCGCATCGCGGTGACGCGTTGCAACAGCTCCGGCAACATTGCCTTTTGCGTGGGGTCGAGATGCTGCACCACGATGTAGGCTAAGTCACTCTGCAGTGGAACCTGTTCGAGGAACTGCTGGATCGCCTCCAAGCCTCCCGCGGACGCGCCGATGCCTACGATGCGCGTCTCGAGCGCCGACTTGGTAGCGGGAGGATTGGGCGTCGAGGAAGCCATACGGAAGTCTGCTCTCAGGGCGAAGGGACTTCCAACGCTGCCCGAGCGACTCTAGGTGGAGCGTCCGACGAGGCTCAGTGACACACGTCCATCCCCGCCGCGATCGGTCAGAGGCACAAGAGCCAGCAGAAATCCTGCGCCGCCAGGGGCCGCACTCGCTACGACCCGAAGCCGTTGAGTCGCGCTGCCCTTTCCAGACTGCACGTCACACGACGCTCGGGAGAGGCCTTCGCGCAACTCCTGCAGCAGCTCGAGCAGCACAGGCTGATCGCGTGGCGCCAGCAAGCTCTCGACCCGGCGACCGCTCAGGTCCGTCACCGCGAGTTCGAACAATTCGGACGCAGCCAAGTTACCTTCGAGGATGTTGCCCGCGAAGTCGACGCTGAAATACGGCACCGGTGCGGCGTCGTATAGCCACTTATAGTGGGTAAAGTCTTCGTCAATCTCGCGCCGAGTGGCTTCGACTTGCTCGTGCTGCAGATCCAGCTCGACCTGATGGACTTGCAACTCATGCAACAGTTTCAGCGCGTCGTCGGCGCTCTCCGGCGAGCTCGCCAGCTTGTAAAGCAGGCTCAGCGTGTTCGTACCGGTCGGCCAGCCTTTGGTCGGCGGAGCGGCGCCTTTCTTCAGCAGCCCTTCGGCGTCGAGGCGCAATTGCAAGTGCGGGTTCGGGTTAGCGGGAAGTGACATAGGGGCTCCAATCGTCGAGAGGAGAGTAGACGCCGAGCTAGGCCTGCTGCCTTTCGTACTTACGCTGGTGAGGCGGGTTGCGGCCTACAGTGTTGTGGCCGAGAGGAGCGCGGCGGCGCACGTTAGGAACCAAACGAGCATACTCCTTTCTTATGAGGGCGTTGGCAACAGAGGATCGGAGCAGCGCTCAAATGTGCGCGAGCGCCATGGCGCCGAGCGCCGCACCCAGCCCAGCCACGCCGTACACGCCCCATACAAGCCAGTTGCGACGAGTCAGTAACGCGATCGCGGAAAGCGCGATCGCAATCTGCAGCGCGGTCGTGGCCTGCGCCCAGCGATGGTGTAGATGCAACTCAGCTTCGCTTCTCTGGTCCCAGTCTTTCGCCTCGGCCTCGAGCCTGTCGGCGACGACCTTGATGTCCTCTTTTTCGTTGCCGTAGCGCACCACTTCCTGTCTATGGAGCTCTTGTTTCTCCGACGTAGTCGCGAGCTCCACCGCGAGCTCGGCGAGGTTCTGCTTGTTGCTCTTNNGCGCCGCCCTGATATGCCATCACCGCCCCGACGGTGGCAAGGATCGCGGTCGTGACCGCGATGCGCCCGGCAAAGCGGTCACTCTCGCCGTGCTGCGCAGCGTGTTCGAGCTGGTGGTCGTGCGGGCCGTGCACGTGGAAATCGCCTTCGGACATTGTTTCGTTCCTTCCGTTCGTTTCTTCGGTCGCGTTACCTCGCAAGACTCAGCACTGGCGCCGCGCCGTTCTGGATGAACGTGCAGTTGGCTTTACCTGCGGGTCCGCACGCAGCAGCCTGCATCTTGATCGTCTCGAGTTGGATAAACTGCTCGGGTGAGAGGTGCATGGCCTCGCGATAGGCGTTATCTGCCGCCGCGCGGCTCTGCTCTGCTTGCAGCCGTTGATCCTCGGCAAGCTTCGTCTGTTTCTCCGTCTGTATCCGCTGCTCCTGCGTGGCCGTCTCGATGCGCTGGTGCTTGATCGAGTCGGGTGGGTTCGCCCGACCCACGGTCATCGTCACGAGGCGCACCGGTAGTTGCTTGTCCGAAATGAACGCAATCAGCGAGTCCCGGATCTCCGCATCGATATCATCGAGTGCCGTCGTGCTGATGGCCGTCTCATTCATGCCATGTTTCCGGACAGCCTGCCGCACCATGGTACGAAAAGGTTCGAGAAGGTTGTTCTCGTACCAGAGAGGCCCGAAGTTGCGAATCAGCGTTACCGAGTCGCTGACCTGCAGGACGACGATTGCATGGAACGCAATCGGTACGCCGTCCGAAGTCATCGTGTCCTCCATCTCGATCTCATGCTTCTGCGGCTGCATGTTCACGTCCACGCCGTGCGTCGTCCACGCTGTGAAGGTGAGGCCGGTCTTGACCGGCTGATCCACTACGCCGCCGTGACCGAAAACCCACGGCTTCTCGATCAGGACCACTTCGTGGCCAGCGTCAGGGCCGTAGCTGGAACAGCCGCTCAACGCGAGCACCAAAAACATCATTGAGAACACCTTCATTTCATTCGACTCCTCGATGCTCAATAAAGGTCACTAAGATGAAACGATAGCGACAGCTCCGAAACGTTCAGCTTTTGGAAAATGAAACTCAAGACGCTGATCCGCCGTTCGCATGGCCCACTGACAATGAGCGGAGCGCGGAGCAAAACCCACCGGCCGAGCTATACGCGTCGATGAGCAAGGTGGCACTTGCCATCACGGTTCACATGTTCGCCGGCACCCACGAGTGGCTGTACTCGCAAATCCTTGGAACGCACCAAACGGCGCAGCATGACCCGCCCCTACACCCATTCTATATATGAGTGTGCTGCGTGGTGTTGATTGGGCGATATCGCTCGAGGCTGCTCTCTGATCCGTTTCGATTGAAAATGCCTCCCTGGGCTACGCCAACACTTCCTTCACAACCGCGCCGTGAACATCGGTGAGCCGGAAGTCTCGTCCCTGAAACCTGAACGTCAGGCGCTCGTGGTCGATGCCTAGCAAATACATGATCGTGGCGTTCTGTACCCTGAGTCTGTCGTGGTGCGCACGAGTTTGCGCGCGCAGCGCTTCCAGCGCGCAGGGTGGGTGAGCTCCTGTTCGCGAGAGTGCGGGGGTTCCGAAGGGGGCGGCGCGCATGTTCTCCGTGGAAACTATGCCTTACCGTACAAGAGGCCCGCTCCACCCTCCAAGAACATCGGGCGCCGGAAAGTCTTGTCTACGGGATGCTACGTCAACGGCTGGGTACTTAGTAACGCCTTAGCGGACGCATGCGAATCCGTACTATCCGCAGCGGGCTCAATGGGTCAGCGCAACACTGTCCCTCACGAACGACTCCAATGGCGAGGGTGCGAAGCTCAAGGAATTGGGTTTGCCGTAGGCGGCTTTCGTCACGCCGGCGTGTGGCAGACGATGCAGAGCTTGTTGCCGTCGAGATCGCGCACATAGGCTCCGTAATAGTTCGGGTGGTAGTGCAGCCGCAGGCCCGGCGCACCCTCGTCCTTGGCGCCGCGCTGGCGCGCCGCGGCATAGGCTGCGTCGACCGCAGCGCGGCTCGGCGCATCGAGACCGATAGTGATGCCGTTGCCGATGCTGGCCGGCTGTTTGTCGAGTGGGCGGAGCACCCAGAGCTGCGGTCGGCTGCCCTGCGGCCCGTAGCCGGTGGCTTCCGGGTAGGCGACGAGTCGCGCCAGACCGAGCGGCGCCAAGGTGTCGTCGTAGAACGCCTGCGCTTTGACCATGTCGTTGGTACCGATCGTCACATGGCTGAACATCGCACCCATCCTGTGTCCCTTGGATGGGTGAGCATAGCAAGCGCGGGCTGCGGTGCGTTGAGCCGCGAGCCGGCCGCGGCTGCCCGCTCGTCCATCTGCGTGGCCTGCGGCATCGCCAGGTCCAGTCGCCGTCGCCTGGGTAAACGTCGATGACGGTGGAGCCCGCATCGACTCGTGCGAACCGGATCAACTCGGATCGCTTGGATTGGTCGTACACCGGGATCTCCCCCCAGGCGAACGTGTTGCCCGGTTTGCAGACTCATTGCCACTCGGACCTTATCGGACGCGCCGATGAAGATGCATCCAAAGCTGCGGCCACTTCTGTGCGCCGACGAACCTAGCGCGCACGCGGCGCCGGTTGGCTCAGAATTCGTCGCCTGCAGAACCCGGCCAACCCGTGTAGCGCGGCGGTCCAATCGAGCGGTACCATGATCGCGGTCGAAGCGCTCTTACCGAGCATCACCGACGACTACAACCTAGGAGAACACCCATGGCTGAGGATCTTTCACGACGCGACTTCGTCTCAATGAGCGTTGCCGCAGGCATCGCAGTCTCAGCCGCGGCCGCATCGGCCGCCGACTTGCCGGTGGCGGAAACCGATGTCGAGATCAAGACGCCGGATGGAACGTGCAACGCCGCCTTCATTCATCCTCGGACAGGTGCGTATCCGGGCGTCATCATCTGGGCCGACGCGTTCGGCCTACGACCCGTGCTGCGCGAAATGGGCCGTGCGTTGGCGAAGGAAGGCTACGCGGTGTTGGTGCCGAATCCGTTCTATCGCGTCACGCGCGACCCGAAACTCGAATTCAAGAATTTCAATTTCGGCAACCAGGACGATCGCGCCAAGCTGGCGCCGCTGATGGGATCGATCACTGCTGATGGCGCCGCGGAAAAGGACGCGCTCGCGTTCGTCGCGTGGCTCGACCGGCAGAAAGAAGTGGACAAGACCAAAAAGATCGGCACGCAAGGCTACTGCATGGGCGGTCCGCTCGTTATGCGCACGGCCGCGTCGTCAGATCGCATCGGCGCAGGCGGCTCGTTTCACGGCGGCGGCCTCGTCACGGCCAATCCGAATAGCCCGCATCTGCTAGCGCCGAAGATCCACGCGCGTATGTACTTCGGCGTCGCCAAGAACGACGACGACCAGCAGCCGGATGCGAAGGACAAGCTGCGGGAAGCGATGGCGGCGGCCAAGGTGCCAGCCGAGATCGAGGTCTACCCGTCACAGCACGGCTGGTGCATGTCCGACTTCGTCAGCGCGACGACCACGATCTACGACAAGGCTCAGGCCGAACGGGCGTGGGGCAAGCTGCTCGCGTTGTACAAGACCGGCCTAGCCTAGTCACACTCACGCACGGCCCAGCTCTCGCCCGAACGGCCCGCCGCGACGCAGCGGCGTCAGGGCGTGCGCCGATCGCATTCTGATTATTCCTCGCGCAGGAGAGCCCACCATGGAGACATGAGCTCTCACTGAAGGAGACGATTGCGCCAGCGGGCCGCGTCCGCGACTTCGACCCAGTCTCTACGCATATTCCCCAATGCCTCAAACAGCGCACTATCGACAAAATCGGCATGGTTCTAGCCATGGAGTTGTGTCGTGACAAACTATCGCAGGTGGATGCCTCTAGTGATCGCCCTCAGCGCTTCGATGGCGGCCTGTAGCTCAGCTGATCGGCCCTCGGTGGGCGCGCCGCAAATCGCCACTGACCTTCAGCAAATGGCCGCCACGGTGGCGGCCAACACGGGTTATCCGAAAGTCGCGATCGAACTGACCGCCAGCCGGGTTCGGCTGCAAGTTTCCATTGCCGACGCAAATCTCGCTTCGCTTGACGACGCTGCGCGAACCGCAAGAGTCGCCGACGTAGTAGCGTCCTTGGAGAAACTGCTGCCGACCTACCAAGAACTCGGGGGGCTGCAGACAATCAGCGTTGCCGTCATTCATCCAAGCCAGTCCGACGCATCGCCAAAGGAGTGGCACACCGAAGATGTATTCGAGTATCGCCGGGGGCCAAGTCAGCGCTTCACGATCCACTTGAGCTAATCGCGTCCTTCCCGACTTGGCAACATCGGGTCGGCCATGTCGGCGGTGTCGTCGATTTCATGGCTACCGAAGAAGCGGCCGCGCCGGCGCGTCGCGAGTACTCGCCCGCGGCCGTTGCAGCCAACCGACGCGGGCCAGGTATGGGCGTACGACTTCGTGTTCGATGCCTGCGCCAACGGCCAGCAACGAGGTTCGACCTCACTCGAGCCTCGGTCAACCCGCGTCTCGAACGGCTCTATTTTGCGACCAACACGTCGCAAGCCCGCTTGTCGCCTGCCCCATCTTCTGCGAATAGTGCGGATAAACGTTTGTCCGTACTATCCGTCAAATGGACATCGGATCAACTTTATTGGAGTCCCGGTCGACGCTGATTGGACTTTGCGTCGCACTCGGCATTGGACTGCTCGTCGGTGCGGAACGCGAGCGTCGCAAAGATACAACCGCTGACAGAAGCGCTGCTGGAATTCGCACCTTCGCAGTAGCGGCACTGCTTGGCGCAGTGGGATTCGTTATTGGCGGCGTTGCACTTCTTGCGATCGTTGTTCTGGTGGTTGGCGCCGGGACCCTGGTCGCTTACCAACGCACGCGCGACCAAGACCCGGGAATGACAACCGAGTTTGCTCTCGTGTTGACATGCACGTTGGGCGGTCTGGCGATCAGCGACGCAATGTTGTCAGCGGGGATTGGCGCGGTTCTGGCGCTCTTGCTGGCCGCGCGCAATCGTCTGCATCATTTTGTGCGCAGCGTGCTAACGGAGGAAGAGTTGCATGACATCATTTTGTTTTCTGCAACCGCCCTAATCGTCTTGCCGGTTGCACCTGACCGGTTCATGGGGCCGTTTGATGCAATTAACCCGCATGCATTGGCAAGACTCATTGTGATTGTCATGGCCATCAGCGCGGCCGGGTATGTGGCTATGCGCTGGCTGGGAACCCAGTATGGACTGCCTTTGGCCGGGTTCGCGTCGGGATTTGTTTCCAGCACCGCGACCATACACTCCATGGGCCGGCGCGCGGCGGGCAACAAGCAGATCATGGCCGCAGCGGTGGCCGGCGCCGCCTTGTCGTCGCTTGCCACCATCATCCAGATGTCGGTGGTTATCGCCCTGGTACAACCCGCATTGTTGATCGCCATGGCCATTCCATTGGCGTTGGCGGGCGTAACTGCGGCTCTGTATGGAGCCCTGTTTTTGATTAGAAGCGCGAAAGAGCGGGGCCAGCGCTCCGCGGGAGAAACGGGCCGCGCCTTTGATCTAAAGACGGCCGTAGGATTCGCGCTACTACTTGGCCTCGTTTTGATGCTTTCTGCGGGGCTGAATGCGTTCCTCGGCAACGCCGGCCTATTGGTGGGTGCGGCGGTTTCAGGTTTTGCCGATGCCCACGCGACTGCGGCTTCGGCCGCCTCACTGTTTGCTGCAGGCAAGATCGCCATTGATCAGGCCATATTTCCGATTTTGCTCGGTCTCACCACCAATACCGTGACCAAGGCGATAGTCGCGTTCAGTTCCGGTGGCAAGGCGTACGCGCTGCAAATTGTTCCCGGACTGATTGCGATGATCTTGGTCGTCTGGTTGGGTGCATGGTTCTTCCGTTGAATGCACGTTACGCGTCCTCGAGACGCACTCCTCTTCCGGCACGAAGGCTCGCTCGATTGAAGGAGCCCTTCGGGCGACCTAGGCGTCAGGAATCCGCCCAGCGCCTGAGCAGGTTGTGGTAGACGCCCGCGAGCTCGACGAGCGTGGCGTGGCCCGGCACGTCCCCGGCCAAACGCTGAATCGCGTTGTCGAGCTCGAACAACAGTGTGCGCTGCGCCGCATCGCGCACCATGCTCTGCACCCAAAAAAACGCAGCAAGGCGCACGCCGCTCGTGACCGGCTCGACGCGATGCACGCTCGTGCCGGGGTACAGCACGAGATCGCCGGCCGCGAGCTTCACGTTGCGTTCGCCGAACGTATCGCGAATCACGAGCTCGCCGCCCGCGTAGCTGTCGGGATCGCTTAAGAATAGCGTCGCCGAGAGGTCCGTCCGCACGCGATGGCGCGTGCCGGCCACGGGCCGGATCGCGCCATCGACGTGCGCGCCGTACGCCTGTCCGCCCGTGTAGCGATTGAACAGCGGCGGCACGACTTTCAGCGGCAGCGCCGCAGCCACGAACGTGGGGTTCTGCTCGAGAGCCGCCAGAATCAGGTCACCGAGCTTGCGCGCCGTGGGATCGGTATCTGACAGCTGCGCGTTGTTCTTGACCGTCCTCGAGAGGTATCCCGCGCTGCCGCGCCCGTCCGCCCATTCCGCTGTGGCCAGAGCCTCGTGGCACTGCTCGAGCAGGCGCTGGTCGATCGCGGCGGGGATCGTGACCAGCACGGCCGGTCAGAACACGACGTTGACGGCGACCATGGCGGTTCGCCCGGGGCCCGGGATCACGTGCCAGGGGTGCAGCTGCTCGAAATAGAGCTCGTTGCCGAGGTTCGTCACGTTGAGTTTCACCGAGAGCTTTGCCGACAGCCGGTACCTCGCCATCGCATCGAACACGCGATAGCTCGGCACGCTGCGGCCGGCGCCCGTGTTCATGGCGAGCTGATCGCCCACGTAGCGCCCGCCGGCCCCGAAATCGAGCTTGTCGGTCACCCGGTAATCGAGCCACACCGAGAACGAATTCTGCGGCGTGTTCGCGAGTCGTTGGCCNNCCGGACGCAAGATACAGCCGCGGCGTCAGCATTCCGGTGAGGTCAACGGACGCACCGCGGATCCTCTGCTCACCGCCAAGCGTATTGAAGCCGGGATTGCCAGGGTCCGCCACGCGTGCATTCGTCTTCGTGATGTCGAACACCGCGCTCGTGAGGCTGAGCCTATCCTGGTTCAGGCCGAGCTTGGCGCCGAGCTCGAGGCTGCGGTTCTTCTCGGGATCGAGCAGCGCGTTCTCGGTGCCGAGCGCGCGCCCCGTGGTCAGCAGCGACAGGCTCTGAGCCGACGGATTGAACGACGTGCTGCCCGCAAGATACAGGCTCGCGCGCTCGGTGGCTTTGTACACCACGGCGGTGCGGTAGCTCGCCACGTCGTCGACGTGGCTGAACGCCTCCGCGCCGGCGACGGTGCCGGAGTTGAACGGCGTGGCCGGCCCGGCGAAACGTTGTGCTGCATAGTCCGAGTCGAAGTGGTCGAACCGGGCGCCGAGCGTCACCTGCCACTTCGCGCCGAGCTTCAGCGTGTCGAGCGCGAACAGCGCCGTCGTCCCGGCGTCTGTGTCGGACACGACGCGCGGATCGAGCGACACAGCCGAGAAAGCGCGGTGCCAATCGGGGTCGAGCAGGCTCGTCGACGGAACGCCGTTGCCGAAGGAATACGTCGGCGACGAAGTCTCGCGGCTCCGCTCGACGCCCGTCACGAGCGCGTGTCGGATGCGGCCGGAGCCGAGTTCCATCGTGGCCGTCAGCTGCGCCGTGCGCAACGTCTCGTCGCTCGTGCCGCTGAAGACGTAGCGATATACGGAAATTGCGCTAAGCGGCGTGCTCGCTGGCGGCACCGGAGTGATCAGCGGCTCGGTGATCCGGTTCTCGCGCGAGTAGTTCGCCGCGCGCACCTGGGCGTCCAGATGAATTCGCGCGTTGATCTCATGACGCACGCGCGCCGAAAGCATGTCCGCGTCCGTGTTCGAGTAGTCGTCCTCAAACCCGTAGTAGTTGTGGCGCGGCACCGCCGCGGGCCGGCCGTTCAGCCACGGCAGCCCGTAGTCGGGACGATCATCCGCGGACTGATGCATGTAGGAGAGCAGCACCGATGTCGCGGAACCGATCCCGAACGCAAGGCTCGGCGCAACGCCCCAGCGCTGCGAGCGCGCGCCGTCCCGGTCCGCGACGTCGCCTTCATGCGCGAGCAGGTTCAGCCGAAACGCCGCCGACTCACCGAAGCCGCGCGACAGGTCGGCCGTGGCGCGAACCGTGGAATCGCTACCGACGTTGACCGCAAGATCCGTCGCGCTCTCGCGATGCGGCTCCTTCGTGACCTGATTGATTGCACCGCCCGTCGAGCCGCGGCCGAACAGCACTGAGGAGGGGCCGAGCAGGATCTCCACGGTCTCGAGGTTGAACGGATCGCGCGCGTAGCTGCCGAAATCGCGCAGGCCGTCGAGATACAGATCGTCGCGCGCGCTGAAGCCGCGGATGGTCGGATTGTTGCCCTGCCAGCTGAATTCGCCCGCGCCGAGCGTGATTCCGGGAACGTTGCGAAGCGCGTCGTTCAACGACGTGGCGCCGCGGTCGTCGAGCAGCTCGCGGGACAGCGTGGCGATCGACTGCGGCGTGTCGCGAATACTCTCGGTCAGCTTCGATAGCGAGTTGTCCTCGACGCGATAGCTCGGCGGCGGCGACTCGGTGACGACGATCTCATCGGCTGGGCGGCTGCCACGGTCGGCGGCCGGGGGCTGCGCGAACGCGGCCTGCGTGGCGAGCCCGAGACTCGCCCCGGTGAGCAAAGGACGCATCGCGATCCACAGCGGCCGCAAACGCAGATCGGCTGCAGCGGCTAGTTGAACACCACTCGAGGAAAGCCCGCGCATGTCAGAAGCCTACCAACTCGTCGGACTCAGCGCACTGGGGTGGCATATTGTCTGCGCATCAAGGCTGAGGCGAGTGCGATGGGCACCTTTCGGTCGGAGGATCGGGCACCCCTGCCCCGCCGGCGTCCACCGCTAAACGAAATGTGATCGATTGACCGAGGAGGCGCTCGAGCAGCCCCGCCCGTTCGAGCGAACTTCAGCGACACGCGTCCGACACTCAAAGGACGGCGAGATTGGCAAGGACACCGGTGGCGCAAATGGGCGCTCCACGTCCTCGAGACGGACCCTTCGTCCAGCACGCGGCTCGACCTTCTCGACGCGATCGAGAAACCGTGGGTCGTTCTCGAACCGATAGTGGCACCCGTCGTCCTCACCAGATGCGTTAATCTTGTCCACTATCTCCAAACCACTCAGGTGGGCGAACAGCGGGGTTCTGGACAATGAATAGACTTACTGTCGGTGGCAACGGCGGGGAAGGAGTCCGAGGATCGTTTGGGCTCGTAGCGTTGTTGGGTGTGGCACTGTTCACTTCGGTGCCGGGCGCTGCAGAGGCCGCCGAGACGCGCGACATCTTCGGCATCTGGCTGGGGATCGGCGACGGTAGGCCGGACATTGATCCGCGGTTTCGCAATACGGCGAATTCACCCACGCCTGAGTTTACCAAGTGGGGTGCAGAGGAGTCGGGGCGGTTGGGGCGGCTCGGGACCGAGACCGGCACACCAGGGGCTTGTGAGCCGGTGAATCCAGCCATGCTCTTGAGCGGGAGCAATTTGTTTCCGGTGCAGATCCTCGAGGGCTCCAAACAAATCGTCATTTTGAACGAATGGCAACCGGTACCCCGACGCATTTATATGGATGGGCGCGGTCACCCTCCCGATCTCGACCCAACCTGGCAGGGCCACTCTATCGGTCATTGGGAAGGCGACGTGCTCGTGGTCGACACGGTCGGCCTCAATGGCCGGGCGCGTCCCCTCAACGGCTACGCGGCGAACGCGGTGAACGCAACTCCGGAAAGTCTGAAGACCCCGCGCTTGCCCGCAAGCGACCAGATGCATCTCGTGGAGCGGCTCCGATTGGTAGCCAACGGCAACCTGCTCGAGATCACGAGGACCATCACCGACCCGAAGACCTATATCCGTCCCTTTACGAGCACCGTATATCAAGAACGTCGCCCGGATCTCGATGTGCAGGAGTACTTTTGCTCGGACAATGCTCGCCCCGCTGAAGAAGGGCATGAGCAAGACGAAGGGAGACAAGCGAAATGAGAATGCGATATTCGTGCGGCATCGCCGCCGCATTGTGCATCTCGGGTCCGGTCGTGCTCGCACACCATTCGTTCGCCATGTTTGACCTCGCGAAAGTGGTCACGGTTGAAGCGGTAGTGAAGGAAGTTCAGTACACGAATCCGCATGTCTGGATCCAAATCATGGTGCCCGACGACAAGGGCGGCGAAACCGAATGGAGCATCGAGTCCGGAGCACCGGGCATGATGACCCGCGCCGGGTGGAAGAGCTCGACACTCAAGCCTGGCGATAAGGTAACCTTAGCGATGCATCCCCTGACGAGCGGAAAACCGAGCGGCAGCCTCGTCAGCGTGACGATCCCTGATGGCCGTGTTCTCGGGCCGGGCGCGGGACAGGTACCTCCGCCCCCGACGACTGAGCCGCCCCCTGCTACTCGATAGGCGCCGTGGTCGAAAGACTCATGGCGCAAGGCATCCAGCGGACGGACTCTCGGAACCCACTCGCGCAGCTCACGCCTACTCCCGCTCGGCAAGTACCGCGATCGCCGTCGCCAAGTTGCGTCGCGCGTTAGCCTCAACCTTCTGGCGAAAATACACTGTCCCGTAGACTGACGAGCGATCCAAGAAGGATTGAAGGATGGCGGCCCGAGTCTTCCTGAACAGATCACCCGGGACCCGCCAGTATTCTCTGCGGACATTCTGCTCGAAATGCGTGAACGTCTCCGCATCGGCGCCGAGAATCGAGAGATCGATATCGACCAGAACGGTTCCATCCGCGCTCGGGGCGGGGGCGTCGTGCTTCGTTGCCATGATCAAGTCATGCACGCGCTGCGCTGTCTCCGGATCAGCGCCGCCATCGGCTAAGAACTTCATCGCCCAGGCAGCGCTTTTCGCTTCGTTCTTCTTGGAGCGCGTCGCATAGACAGCGTCGTGAAACCAGAGAGCGAGTTCGACTTCCGCAGGCCTCTGCGCCAAGTGACTCACCTCGTCGAACTTTAGGAGACACTGCTGGATGTGCTCCGACGTGTGATAGTGCCGGCGTTTCTCAGCGTACGCTGCCTGCAACCGCTCGAACGTGTCGAGATTGTTCGCGAGAGCCAGGCGCGACATCAGGTCGGCCCAGCGACGCGCATCCAACCCTTCACGCTCGGAGAGCATCGTCTCGTCGGAGGCCCAAGGCCTGCAGTAAGTTCTTTCCAGCCAACACGAAATGGCCAGGCTTTTCGCCACCGGTTACCAAGCAGCACGATGTGAACGTGCCAACCCAGCTCCCGCCCATTGCGAACACGGACGACCTCGCACGTCTTACCTGTGGACAGGCTCAGACGTTCTTCGACTGCTTTCGTCGTCTGTGGCGTTCGCCGGAGCACCGCACGATACATCTGCGCATTCTAGGCGCGNNTGATTTATTGGTGGGACGGAAGGGTATCGAACCCTCGACCTCCGCATTTCGAAAGCAACTAACCGTTCGCAACTGATTGATCTAACTCAGACGTCCGGAAGACGCCCGCTGCAACCTATCAGGACGAATCACAACGGCACTGGACCGAGTCCCGCAAAAGTCCCGCACACCGCTCACCAAGTTTGGGCCTCCAACCCGGGGCAGACGCGCTCCGTGACGGTCCTGTTGATGCTCTGGGATGCACGCGCCGTTGGTCACGACCAGTAGGTCGATACCCTTGCGACGAAACCTATCGCTACTGCCAAGGTTTTTGCGCGACTGTCGCGGTCGCACTCGCCGCAGCGCTATTCGTCCGCATCTGGAACGGATAGCTATCCACGATCCCCAACACAATAGACATCAAACTGTAATCACGTTTCGCCGCGTTGCGCACAATGCTGCGGACCACCGGCATATCGGCGGGCTCGAGGTCGCGGCCGAGTGCGTAGAACAGCATCTTCTCCGTGACAGTGCTAGCGAACAACGTCGGCCTCGCCAGCAGTGCTTCACGCAGCCGAACCGGGCCGTCCACGACGGTCCCATCAGCCAAGGTAGCCTTCGCGTCGATCTGCAGACCTTCCCGCGTCGCGGTGCGCCACGAACCATCGGCATCGAAATTCTCGAGCGCGAACCCGACCGGGTCGAAGTTCTTGTGGCACGCCGCGCACGTCGGATTCGCTCGATGGAGTTCCACCGTCTCTCGCACGGTCGACGGCCGGCCCTTCGGCGCGCTGGCTTCGAGCACCGGAACGTTCAGAGGCGGTGACGGCGGCGGGTTGTTCCAGAACGTACTGACGATGAACTTGCCGCGGATGATCGGTGAAGTTCGCGAGCCGGCCGCCGTAGTTGACAGGATACTGCCCTGGCCAAACAGGCCACGACGGTTCACGTCCGTCACCGGCACCTTGCGAAACCGCGAACCGTAGACACCCGGAATCCCGTAGTGGCGAGCAAGGCGCTCGTCCACGAACGTGTAGTCCGCCGTCATCAGCTCGTTGACCGACTTGTCCTCGCGCAGCACGCTCGAGAACAGCATTTCCGTCTCAGTGCGGAACGCGTTCCTTAAGTTGCCGTCGAAGTCCGGGAACAACAGCAAGTCGGGCCGAGCCAGGGAATCCAGATCGCGAAGCTGCAGCCACTGGCCAACGAAGTTTTCCACCAGAGCGTCGGCGCGTTTGTCGGCCACCATGCGCCGAACCTGCGCCTCCAGGACGCTCGGTTCGTGCAACTGGCCCTCCTGCGCGAGATCGAGCAACTCGTCGTCCGGCGTGCTCGACCACAGGAAAAAGGACAACCGCGACGCAAGCTCGGTGTCGCTGAAGCAATGCGCAGACGAGGCCGGCGCGTCACAGGTATTGCCTTCCACGCGAAACAGGAACCACGGGCTCACCAGGGTTCGCGCGACCGCGTCGTGAATACCCGCATCGAAGTCGCCGCCGTTGGTACGAGCGTTGTTATAGAACTTCATCAACGGAGCAATGTCGTCCTGGTCGACGGCCCGACGGTAAGCGCGTGTCGCGATGGTCGCGACAATCTTTTCGGCACACGCCTCCGCCTCGGAAGCTGCCGACGGGCGACAGCTGAAAATCCTCTCGCGGGTCGGCGTATCGCTCACGCCGGTCACGTGATACGGACCTTGGATGTCGCCGTGTTCTAGTCGCGGCATACCCGACGTGTTGTGGATCTCGAGCGTCGCCCGTAGGCCGGGCTCCCAGGCGTTCTGCTCGCGGCTGGCCTGTTCCTGCCAGGTAAACGCAACGTCGTGCGGCCCGGCCGTCACGCGAATGCGCGGCGACGTCATCTTGGCGTCGATCGCGAACGCCGCGGCGTTGATACCCTCCGCAACGCTGAGCTCGTGGTCTTCTTTCGTGCCCACCTCGCCGGTGAAAATAGTCTTACCGTCGACGAGGACTCGGAACTTGTGCGGGCGATCATGACCTTCCACCCCGTGATAGCCCTCTTCGACGCCTCGCACGAGACGGCCGGAGAACACGTATTCACCGTCAGCCGGGAAATTGTGGTGCACGACCATGCCGCCGCGGCTACCGATGGGCAGCCCTTCGAGGTGGTAGTCCTGCGTAATGTCGAACGGCAACCGGTAAGAGACGGACCCCACGACGGCGTCTGGATTGCCGATCGCCATGTCCGCAACGCGCAGAGCGGCCGTTAGATATCGCTCAAGAAGCAACGGCGACGTTCGCAGCGCGTCGGCAACGTTGTCGAAGCCGACGTCACCGCCATCGTTCGGCAGCACATCGGTGAGATCCGCTTGGATACCGAACAGGTCGCGGATCGTGTTCGCGTACTCCGCGCGGTTCAGACGACGAACGGTCGTCGTCCCGAAATCCA
>PMCP01000103.1:25637-34638 GCA_003155415.1 Gammaproteobacteria bacterium
AGTGCGCTCTTCGGCAGCTGGTGAGCAATAAGCAGGGCCGCGGCTCCGGCGGCTACCATGCTTACTCCGGCAACGTATCCCCAAGCCCTCACCGCTAACGGCCCTCCACGACACTATTCCGTAAGCGCCCCGGTATCGTACTGCGGACCCTGGTAGCTCGAGTACATATTGACGAGCATCTTCCACAGGAGGATTTTATCCGCCTACGATTGGGGGAGCAGATGTCTAACTTTATTCCACGTACGGTGCTGAGCGCGTCAATACTCTTCTTTCACGCCGTGCCGACGTGGGCTCATCACAGCTGGGCGCCTTACGACTTGAATAGTGAGGTGACGCTCGAGGGGCAGATCGTCGAATACAAATGGGGCAATCCGCATACCTACATTCAGCTGCAAACAACGAACGCAGACGGGAGCAAGGGGCTGCTCTGGGAGATCGAAGCATCCTCGGCCATGGCCATGCACAATCGCGGCTGGGCACCTGACACTGTCGCGCCGGGCGATCGCGTCACCATTGTCGCCAACCCCTCGAGAAACTCGAACCAGACTACTGCACTCGGAGGCCGACTGGCGCTCGGAAACCGACTAGTGACGTCCAAGAACGTCGAGCTGGAGATGCGGAAGGTCAACAGCGGCGCACCCGTCATAGTTGTGCCTAAGCAGGGTTCGAAAAGTCTGGCCGGTCAGTGGCGAACCACGGCCAATCCCGAGGCCAGCAGACATTTCTTCTTCTTCGAACCCAAGGACTGGCCACTGACGGAGGCGGGCGTGCGCGCATATGCGGCCTTCAAGAACAGCGACAATCCGGGCATGAACTGCGTTCCCTATGCCCCACCTTTCCTGATGGTCGTCGGCGACGCAAAGGCCATCACGCTAGGAAAGGATGAGATCATCATTCGAACCGAGCTCGAGCGCGCTCAGCGGGTCATTCATATGAACGAGACCTCGCACGACGGCGTTGAGCCCTCCGTGCTGGGCCATTCGATCGGGCGCTGGGAAGGCGATGTCCTTCTCGTCGACACGGCGCGGTTTGCCAAGCACGGCATAGGTAATGCGCAGAAGCTACCCTCCGGCCCGGACAAGCGCCTTACAGAGCGCTTTCAACTCAGCGCAGACGGGACGCGCATCTTTTACAGTTTCGAGTTGACGGATCCCACCTACTTGGCTGCGCCCGTCAGCTATAAGTTCGAATGGGTCTACTCGCCGGACTTTGAGATGGTTGAGTTACCTTGTGACCAGGAAAGCGCCAAACGCTATCTGAAGTTGCAATAGGGGGTGCTGGTAACTCAGCGCGAGATAGTCAACGCAATTGGGACGGTACCAAAGAATGCGAGTCGGATTTTTGAGGACGTTGATTGCCGATGCCGCAGTACTCCTCGCCGTGCAATCGACTGCCCCGGCGTTCGCGCACCACAGCCAGGCCAGCTTCGACCGTAACTCCGTCTTGACTCTTCGCGGAAGTATCAGTCGTTACGAATGGCAAAATCCGCACGTCTATATCTACCTCAACGTTGGCACTGACGAACCGGTCGAATGGCAGCTCGAGGGCGATCCGACGCCGGTAATGACGCGCAGCGGCTGGCGGCCCGATACATTGGCGCCGGGTGACGCCGTAATCGTTCGCGCCCACCCAGACATGAATCGCGGGCGAAATCACGGATTGCTGATGTCGCTGACGACGCCTGGCGGAGTCGTCCTCACGCCCCGTGCGACGGGAAAAGCGTCGTCCGCGAGCGCAACAGACATCTCCGGTGTGTGGGACGGCCTGCGAGGCTTCGCTACACGACGCTTCGTTGTGCCCGGGCTGACCGCCAAGGCCGCTGCCGCGCAGGCGGCCTATGACGAATCCAAGAATCCCGTGAAGGACTGCCGCGCCTACCCCACGCCGTCTCTCGTGACGCTGCCGTTTCTGAACCAGATCGAAATTCGCGGCGATCGCATACTCATGCGCAGCGAGTTTTTCAAGGTCGAGCGAACTATCTACATGGACGGGCGCGGGCATCCGGCGAACGGTGAGCGGACCAATCAAGGTCACTCCATTGGGCATTGGTCGGGGGACGTCTTGGTTGTCGACACGACGCTATTTACGGACAGCCCCGTCGGAACGAGACCCGGAATTGCCTCTGGGGCTGGCAAGCATGTCGTCGAAAGATTCGCATTGAGCAAAGACCGCACGCAGCTGCTCATCGACTTCACGGTCGAGGACCCGGAGTACCTTACAGCGCCCATGACTGGCAGCGTGGCCTGGGACTTCGCGCCCGATGGCGAGTTGCTGTCTTTCGACTGCAATCCAGAAAACGCTCGAGTGTACGCGCTCGACTGAAGATTCGGCTTGAGCAACTCTCTTCCGTGAGGCGTGATCTCCACATAGCGCGTCGTGCGCTTGAAGAGGCGGAAACCGACGCGGCTCTCGAGCTCCCGACTCAGCACTGAAACGCGTGGGCTGAGCGTAGATCCGATGCACGGCGCCGGCAGCTTTCTTGGTTCTCATGGTTTACGCCGTTTTATCCCAGATTCTCGAGGCTGATCTTTCCTCCGGTCTGGATGAACATAGGCGCCGTTAGTTGAAGCAACCGAGGGTTGTGCGCGGTAGGACTCTTGATCTGCGGTGTCGTGTACACCGATCCGACGCCGTTTCTTGTGCGGGTCCCCGCCGCAGCCCCTGATTCCGCCAAGTTATCGGCGCACTCGCACGCGTCGCGCTGGTTCGGCAGTTACCTCGAGGAGTGCCGGGGCGCTCGCATGACTCGGGGCGGGCACGCCGAGAATCAAGGCGAGCGTCGGGGCAAGAGATCGCGTGCTCACCATTCTGTCGACGCGCTGAGCCGCAAGGCCGCGGCCGAAAAAATATAGCGGTACGTAACGATCCGCGGCGTAAGGCGAACCGTGATAGGCCGTGTAGAGGTTCATGTCCTCGACGATCGCCGACTCCGGTTCCGCGATGACATACACGTCGCCCGACCGCACCTCCCGGATGCTGTTGCGCACGAGCTCGCCGATTAGTGGGTCCGACGGTAACCCATCATTCGCGACGGCGTAAGCAATACCAGGCTGCCTGCGAAGCACGGCGGCCGCAGTTGCGGCCGCGTCTACCGAGTTCACGTTCGCAGCAGCGAGCCGTGAGTGGTCCAGATAGAGTCCCGGCGGCACGAACGCGCTTACGACCGGCCCCTGCATATGCAGGCGCGTCGCGAGTTCGCGATCGACAGTCTCAGCCAGAGTTTTGGCGTCGACGCGGTGGGTCGCAAAGCCCAGCGTCGCGGCATATTCCGGTGTCGCGGCAAGTCCGTGGTCGGCCGTCAACACCAACAGGTAGTGCTCCCGACCGATGCGTTCATCGAGGAACCCGATGAAAGTCGCCAACTCTCGATCGAGGCGAGCCAGATTGTCCTCCGCCTCGAGACTTTCCGGCCCGAATGAATGGCCTACGTAGTCCGTGGCGGACAAGCTCACGGCTAAAAGATCTGGCATCGCGTGCCTGCCGAGCGCCTCGACGTCGACGAGCCGGCGGACGAAGTTCAGGGTCAACGCATCGACATAAGGAGTGTGCGTGAACAACTCGAAGTAGTCCGAATCGCTTTCTCCGCCGAGCGCGTGCGGAAACGTCCGCCCGAGCTTTTGCGGCGGACGCTCGAACGGGCGGTCATCGCTGTCGATACCGGCGTAGCTGCGCGGCTCGCGCAACAGCGTCCACTGCGCAGGGTACTCAGCCTTCGGAATCGACGCATTCCACTGCGTCACCCACTCGGGTAACGCGCAAAAGTAGTATTGGCTCGAACGGAAGCCGCCGTGCTGAGTGTCGAACCAGAACGCCTTGCCGAGTCGGCCGCCCGAAAGGATGGCACCGCGATCTTTCCCAGAAACCGAGAAGACGCGGCACCGAGATCCACACGCCAGCAGGAGTTCGTCACCGATGGTCGTGGCCAGCAGGTTGTACGGGCCGGGCTCGCGGCCGTGCGCCAGCGCGCGGACCGCGGTCGTGCGCTGTTTGGCCTCCCGGTCGTACCACTCGTTTGCGACGATACCGTGTTGGCTTGGATGGGCGCCCGTGAACAACGTCGCGTGACCGGGCGCCGTCGCCGTCGTGGCGTGCTCGTAAAACGCCTGCTGAAAGATAACGCCAGTGCGCATGATCTGGCTGAAGCCGCCGGCGGGGGCCGCTCGTACAGCCCGAGCGGGCAAGTCACCGCGAAGTTGATCTACGACGATCACCACGACGAGCCGTGGGTGAAGATCGGCGCCCGCGAGGGCAAGCCGCGGCAGAGTCGCGACGAGCAATACGAACACCGCGGCACAACGGCCCGCCATGGCACGACAATGCTTACGCATGGGTACGGCAGTGCCCTTCATTAGAATTCGCTCTTCGCAGTTTGACACCATGTTGGCCTTGTTGTGACCGACTGCATCCAGTTAATCGCGTCGGTAGAGCGCGACCTGGACCGTCACATTGCGGCAATGCGACGTGCGTATGCTGTAAGCACGCGCCCGGAACATCGGCACCACACGCCCAGAAGCGCGCAACCGTGAACACTAACAACACCGCTGGCAACGACCTCCGCAATTCCTCTCGCCCGGACATCGAGGCCCTCCTCCATGAGCTCGCTGCCATCCGAGCGCGAATGGTCGACGAGGCCACGGCGCCGAAGGCAGCGCTCGATGCGGTTCATCCTAACTACCGCGAAAGCGCGCGGAACCTGCTGCATTACCTATCTCTGCGTCGCCACGACCTGCGGCCACTACAGCTTCGGCTGGCCGCTTTGGGATTGTCGTCGTTGGGCCGAGCTGAATCACATGTTCTGGCGACCGTCGACGCCGTGCTCGAAGCTCTGCATCGGCTCGCGGGCCGCTCCTGGCAACCGCCCTCACACGAGTCACCCAGCGTGGATTTTACCGACGGTGGACGGCTCCTGGCCGAACACACTGAAGCACTACTCGGCGTTGCGACGCCCGGCCGCGGCGTACGGATCATGGTCACGGTGCCAAGCGAAGCCGCCCGCGAGTACACCCTCGTGCGCGACTTGCTGCTGCGGGGCATGGACTGCATGCGCATCAATTGCGCGCACGACGACGCTGCAACCTGGCTGCGAATGACCGAACGTTTGCGCCAGGCCAAGCGTTCGGTAGGGCGCGAGTGTCGCGTCGTCATGGACTTGGCGGGGCCCAAACTCCGGACCGGCCCGATCGCACCGGAGCTGGCGGTGCTGCGGGTCCGTCCCCGCCGCAACACTTACGGGCATGTGATAGCCCCTGCGCGAATCTGGCTCACCGACACACGGTGCAGTCCACCTCCATCGCCGGCCGACGCCTGCATGACCGTGCCAGCGGAATGGCTGGCCCGTCTGCAAAACGGCGAGCGGTTGGACTTCACCGACGCCCGCGAGTCGACGCGGACTTGGGTCGTGGTGGATGTCGCCGACGACGGTTGCTGGGCCGAGGCCACCAAGACTGCTTACCTCGTGCCCGGCACCGTTCTGCACCATCGCCCCACCAAGAGCGATGACCACGCGGCGCCGATCGGCGCCCTGCCCGGCGGCGACTGCGCGCTCGTTCTACAAGTCGGCGACCTCCTGATCGTGACGCGGGACCTCGCCCCGGGCCGTCCAGCGACCCGCGATAGCGCGGCCTTGGTGCTGACTCCGCCGACCATCGGCTGCACGATCCCTGAGGTATTCGAAAACGTCAAAGCAGGTGACACGATTTGGTTCGACGATGGCAAGATCGGCGCCGTCGTCGACCAAGTGAACGCCGATCATGTCATCGTTCGAATCAGCCACGCGCCGCTCGCGGGCGGGAAGTTGCGGGCAGACAAAGGGATCAACCTCCCCGACAGTGAAATTCAACTCTCGGCGATGACCGCCAAAGACATTGAAGACCTGACCTTCGCTGCCAAGCATGCCGATGTGGTGGAACTGTCATTCGCCAACACCGCTCGCGACGTGGAACTGCTGCAGGAGCACTTGAAGCGCTTGGGCGGCCGGGAACCCGCCATCGTGCTGAAGATAGAGACGCGGCGAGGCTTCGAGAATTTGCCAGAGATGTTACTGACCGCCATGCGCTGGCCGTGTTGCGGGGTGATGATCGCCCGCGGTGACCTCGCCGTGGAATGCGGCTTCGAGCGGTTGGCAGAAGTCCAGGAAGAAATCCTGTGGATCTCCGAGGCCGCGCATGCTCCGGTGATCTGGGCGACGCAAGTTCTGGAAACTCTGGCCAAGACCGGGATGCCGTCGCGCGCCGAGATCACGGACGCCGCAATGGGAGACCGCGCCGAGTGCGTCATGCTGAACAAGGGCCCGCACATACTAAGTGCAGTGCGCGCACTGGACGACATTCTGCGGCGAATGCAAACGCATCAAACGAAAAAGCGTGCGATGCTGCGCGAATTGCGTTTAGCCCACGTCCTGCCGGCCGACAGGTAGATCCGCTCGATCAGCGCGTGGGGCGTTCGTCGTGTCGCCTCTAGAAGACCCCATGGCACTTCCGACAATACAGCGCGTTCTAATGCTGCAGAAATTCGGGGGCCCAGACGGATTCACCGTCGCCGAGGCGCCGGTTCCCGAACCCAGCTCCGGTGAGGTGCTGGTTAAGGTGCTCGCCGCGAGTGTTCAATTCACGGACATCATGATTCGCAAGGGCCAGTACCCCGACCTCAAGGAGAAGCCGCCGATCGTGCTTGGCTACGACCTCGTGGGGGAAGTAGTGAAAGTTGGCCCGGGTGTGGCCTCCCCATTCGTCGGCCAGCGCGTCGCGGACATGACGATGACCGGTTCGTACGCGCAATATCGCACGCTCAAGGCGGATCGAGTTACCGTCGTCGATATGGCGCTCGACCCCGCCGAAGCCACCTCACTCGTTTTGAGTTGGACCACCGCCTACCAATTGCTGCACCGTGATGCCCGCGTCAAGAAGGGTCAGAAGCTTCTTGTCATAGGTGCCGCCGGTGCCGTCGGCCAAGCGCTCGTCGTGCTCGGCACATTGGCAGGTTGCGAGATGTGGGGAGCGGTTCATGCTCGCCACGTTGAATTGGTGCGGTCTCTCGGCGCGGCCCCCGTCGACAGTGACGTGGCAGACTTTGCCCAGCTGCTGCCCGGAAACTTCGACGTGGTGTTCGATGGCATCGGCGAGCAGGGATTCTCGAGAGCCTGGGCCGCCCTTGGGCCACGCGGCCGTCTGTCGGCGTTCGGGGTTTCCGCTGGAGTTCAGCGCAACGCATCGATCGCAGTGCTCGGCTTCTGGCTCGCGAAGCTGTGGTGGTGGAATACCTTCTCAAGGGGGCGATCCGCGGGTTTCTTCTCCATCACATCGGCGCGCACCAAGCACCCCGAGTGGTTCGTCGCCGACCTCGGTGGACTGTTGGGCATGCTGCAGCGTGGCCAAATCAAGCCTCGCGTTGCCGAGCGTATTGGCCTCGATGGCGTTGGAGACGCGCATACCCGCATCGAGCGGGGCGGTCTGGAAGGAAAGATCGTACTCGTGCCCAACGGGTGAATCAGTCTTGCGACCGATACCTCGTCTATTACGAGCGCGACCGCCGAGCGGGTGTCGGATGCAACGCTGGATACGTCCGTGTCCGTTGCGTTCTTCTTGTTAAACAACGCGAAGAACAAGCATACGAATATGATCTTATTCAATAACTGCGAAGCGGAGACAAATCGCTTAATCGACGTGGCTGAGACGCTCCGTTGGCGGGCATCGCAGTCGCCATTCTCAACGCCCGGGAACTAATGATGATCAGCAAACTGATGGTTGCGGGGCTCTGCGCAGTCGCCTCCGGCGTTCTCCTGATTTCGGGGATGTACATCTGGGTGTTGCCAACACTATTCCCTGGCACAAGAACCTACTTAGTTTTGGTTCTCGGGCTTGTCGCGGTTGCTTCGGCGACTGGGTACTACGCGAGTAGAAGCCGATCCGAGCCGACGGGCTGGCCACCTATTCTTGCTTTCAGTGCTACCACGACCATTGTCACACTGATTCTGGTGCTCTACCTGGTCGCCAATTTGCGCGGATCGTGAACTGCGTGCATCGAGCTATTGTGCGAGTTCGATCTTGTTACGTTGCAGCCGCCGCATGACGCCGGCTTCCTCTCCCCGCGCATATGGCCGCAGCACACTGGCACTTGAGCGGTCACGGTCGCGGTCGCTCGGGAATTAACCGTCGCGAGCTAACCGCGGTCGTCGAGGAGGCGGCGCGTCTCTACCAACCCAGCCTTCGTGACTAAGAGGTGTGGTATCGGGGCAGGCGATGTCCAGACCCACATAGCCTCCGCGGCGCTCCACCTGACGCTCGTTGGCAAACGGTCACATATTTGCTCCGCTACGTCCTCTGCCACCGCGCGCCATCGCAGGGACGCGTGGTCACGAACTTCCGCAATCTGAATCCAGCCAGTCTGCAGCAATTTGCCAATCGCTCTAGCTAGGGAAACTGCTTCAACCGCTCGTTTGCCGCTAGCGTCCCAGGAGTTGGCGACTGCGACAACGTTCTCCTCGCCGGCCTCTTCAAGGGTCGAGAGAATATGCAGTTCAATATTCGAATCTGATCCGGGCATTTGACCGCGGAACTCCACCACTACTTGTTCGGAATCATAACCGGACCCCGGTATGGCATGAGCGGTGAAGTCCGATAATGGCAGTGGTAGTCGTTCTCACGGTGTGCGTCGGACTCAGTCAACACAGCGCCTCCAAAAGCGCCGATGTAGGAGCGTGCCACAACATTTGTTACGGGGGGTTGAACAATTGGCTCCTGTGCTTCGCGGCCTCTCGCCAGACTCCCGCCANNACTCACCCTTGAACTCACCAACGGCGATCCATTCCCCCTCGGACGGCTGGTAAACCGTTACTTCGTAAGGGTTGTGCCCCACTCTTATGATGATTTTCAGCGACTGTGCATTCATGCGACGAGGATACCTGGCAAGACCTCGGCTGCAGAGTCGAACGACATCCATCGAATCGAAACTACTGCGCACTCGTGCGAGCGGGTGGACAACCTCTCGACACCGTGACTTCAAC
>PMCP01000171.1 GCA_003155415.1 Gammaproteobacteria bacterium
GCCGACATGCGCACGCCGGAGTGGGTGGCAGCGTTCGAAGCGGCTTACGACGACCTGTGCGAGCAGATCGAGCGCGGCGTGACGCCGTGGATCGATCCGTACGCCGTCGAAGATTCAGCCGAGTTCTTCGCCGTGAGCGTCGAGTTGTTCTTCGATATGCCGAAGGAGCTGCGCGAAGAATATCCGGACGTCTACGCGCAGCTGAAGCGGTTCTTCAAGCAGGACCCCGCGGCCGCGTGAGCCTCTTGAGGTCGAGCTTGACGCGTTTCATGCCGAACCAAAGCCCGATCGCGCTGGTCGCGAGCGCGCCCAAGCTGAGCGCGATCATGCCGATGTCCCACAGCGGGCGCTTGTCGTACCAGAAGCCGAAGTCGAGGCTGTGCAGTCCGTTGTAGAGCCAGCGCTCCAACCGATTTAGACGGTGGATAGTGGCCACTACTTGCCCCAGCTCCACGTCAACGTAAACCCAGGTCTGGAGCGGATCGTCGAACTTCACGCGTAGCACTGGCAGCGGAGCCTGCTTGCCGCGTGAGTAGTAATACGAGTCGTAGTCGTGCAGTAGCTGCTGGTCGACGATTCGCGCACCGCCCGCGGCGGAGGCAAGCCTGCCGAGCAGCGAGTCCGCCGTAAACGGATCCGCGTGCGGCGTCATCGTCGTGGCGTCGATCAGCAGGTGCTCGGGCTCTGCGCGGCCACCCACCTGATACGGCTGGTGGAGTCGTTCGCGGTGCGGGTCGAGCTCGGCGGTAGCTGTCGCGAACTTGGCAAGGTAGTAAGGCCGATCGGCTACGCGCTTGAATTCGAGCTCCTTCAGCGCGCGGCCCCCGACCAGGGGCGCCCACGCGCTGGCGTCGAAGGCGGGAAAGCCGTCGAGCTCGACCGGACCGCCCGACAGCGCATCGTCGCCGATCCGGAGTCCTTCGGCATTGGTCCAGTCGAAGGGCTCCATCGACAAAAGACCGCTGAACACCCAGGTGAGCGCGAACACGCCGAAGACGAGACCGAGCACCTGATGCCACCACATCCAGCCGCGATAGCGAGCCGTTCCGATCCAACGCGTCGGCTGGTAGCGGAACAACTGGACCACACCGACGACAATGCCGAGCAGCGCGAGGACGCAACCGATTCCCGATGCGATGACGACCGTCCAGTACCACGCCGGCTGGTTCACGCGTAGCGGCGTGATGTAGAACCAGTGCGGAATGGTCGCAATCCACGCCAGCGTGCGGGTGCGTTGCGTCGTGACGAGCTGCACCTCCGCGGTCTCTGGCGAGACGTATACCTGCGTGCCCGCGCCGTCGCTGACGGCGAATTTGTACAGGGGCAAGGCGCGGCCGAGCGTGAGCGTCCACTGATCGGGGCGGTCAACCGTCGCAAGCAGCGAGACATTCTTTGCGTCTGCACTCAAGAACTTGGCCGCAACCCCTTTAGCAGTTTCGATATCCAACCGCGGGAGTGTCGCGCCATCATCCGCGAACACCGTGGCGGATCCGTAGCGGCTATCAAAGCGGTACGCAGGCCGACCGAGGATCGTCGTGAGCCGCACCTGGCCGAAGCCACGCTCGGCGCGAGCAGCGGCTTCGGCTGGCGTAAGGCGGGCAGTGGCAATATCGAGCTCGGGCAGACGTTCCAAGCGGGCCTTCGGATCGAGTGCCGGCATGCCGCCGACGTAAATCATCGCGATGCCCGTCACGAACCACAGCACGAAAAGCACGCTCAGCGGGATGCCGAGATAGCGGTGGAGGAGTATCAGCGAGCGTCGAAGCAGCTGCATTGAAGAAGTGTCGTGGGGGCCAAGCGGGCCTTGCGCGGGTCGAGCGAGGAGAGCAAGGGTACTGCCGAAGATCGATGTTCTCCAGCGCGCCCGGCGAAATAGTCGCTCGATGGGCAGAGACAGACCGAACCGTTCGTTGCGATAACACAACATTGGACACGTAAGGGGGGTATAAAAAGTGCTCTGGCTAAACCTGCTAGGGAGATGCAGAGTAGGGTCGCTGAGCAGGCGTCGGCCACTTCTTCGGTCGAAGCAGGGGGGTTACGGAAGCTTTTTGGCAACACCGCGGGCCGTGCCCGACACGGGCGCCCATTCGTTATCTTCATAATTCCGATTCAATCGGGGGGATCAGAACAATGACAGACAGCACACTCGACCAATCCATCGTGGTCAATCGCACTCTGCTCGCGTCCACTATTGCCGCCTTGTTGGCGGGGGTAGCTCCGGCGCAGGCGCAGCAGCAACAACAACAACCGCAGGCTCAACCGCTCGAAGAGATTACGGTCACAGGTTCGCGCATCGTCCGTCGGGATTTGGAAGCTGCGAGTCCGATCATGACCGTCGATACGCAGCGGCTCGAGAACAGCAGCACGATCAGCATTGAAAGCGTGCTCAATCAAATGCCGCAGTTCGTGCCAGACGGCACGCAGTTCGATTCCGGTGCGCAGTCGTCCGGTGCCGTCACGCTTGGCATCGCCAGCGTGAACTTGCGCGGCATCGGCGCCAACCGAACGCTCGTGCTCATCGACGGACGCCGTGCACAGCCGGCGAACGCATCGTTGGTCGTTGACCTGAACACCATTCCGTCCGCCGCCATCGAGCGCGTCGAGACCATCACGGGTGGCGCGTCCGCCGTCTACGGCGCCGACGCCTTGGCCGGTGTCGTCAACTTCGTGCTGAAGAAGGATTTCGAAGGCGTCGACATGGACTTCCAGACCGGCGTCACTGCCGCCGGTGATGGCAACGAAACGCGCTTCTCGACCCTGCTCGGGGTCAACGGGTCCAAAGGCAAGAGCAACGTGATTTTCGGCGTCGAATGGTACAAGCGCCAGGAAGTGTTGCAGAAGGATCGTGACTTCTTCGTCAAGGGTTGGACGGATCAGGCCAACCAAATCGGCGGCTTCNNGCGACAGGGTATTCACCGGGTGTCGTGACGGGATCCGCGGTCGCCGGTGTTCCCGCGGCCGCGTTGAACCGGCCCACGACGGCCGCTTTGCAGACCTTGTTCGGGCTCTATGGCGTTACTCCGGCCCAATTGACGGCTGCCGGGGTGACCAATGCGTCGGAAATCTACTTTCAACCCGATGGCAGGCCGTTCACGCTCTCGAGAGGTCTGAACTATAACGGGCCGATCATGAGCCTCGGTCACAGCGGCGACGGCATCGACGGCATGCACCGCAATCCGAACGGCGACCTAACGCAGGTGACCGTCGACGGTTTTGCCGCCACGCCGGCGGAGCGTCGTTCCGTGTTCGGCCGCGCCACGGTCGACATCAACGACAATCTAAGCGCGTTCGCGCAGGGCACCTTCAGCAACGTTTCCGTCCGGACACGCGGGGGCTACCCGCCCGCGATCACCGTCTG
>PMCP01000168.1 GCA_003155415.1 Gammaproteobacteria bacterium
ACCTGCATCACCGCATCGCCTTCGTTCAGGCGCAGCAAACCGGTGTCGACGAACACGCACACGAGCTGATCGCCGATGGCCTTGTGCAGCAGCGCAGCCACCACGGAAGAATCCACGCCGCCCGAGAGCCCGAGCAGCACTTTGTCCTTGCCCACCTGCGCGCGGATCTTCTCGATGTGCTCGGCCACGATGTTCTTGGCCGTCCACTTAGGAGCACAACCGCAGATGTCGAGCACGAAGCGGCGAATGATGTCGAGGCCATGCTCGGTGTGCGTGACCTCAGGGTGAAACTGCAGCCCGTAGATCTTGCGCTTCACGTCCGCCATGGCCGCGAACGGCGAATTGGGCGAAGTGCCGATGGACGCGAACCCGGTCGGCAGCTTGTCGACGCGGTCGCCGTGGCTCATCCACACCTTGAGCCCTTTGCCGAAACCGGAAAGCAACGGATCCGCGCCGGCGAGATTCACCTCGGCGTAACCGTACTCGCGGTGTGTGGCGGAAATCACGGCGCCGCCGAGCTTCGCGGCCAGCGCCTGCATGCCGTAGCAAATCCCCAAGATCGGCACGCGCTGATCAATCAAAGCGTCCGCGATCTGCGGCGAGCCCGCTTCGCCCACGGACTCGGGGCCGCCCGAGAGAATGATGCCGGTGGGCGCGAACTTAGCCACCTCGTCCGCCGTCGCATCAAACGGCAGGATTTCGCTGTAGACGCCCACCTCGCGAACGCGGCGCGCGATCAGCTGCGTGTATTGCCCGCCGAAGTCGACGACGAGAATGCGCTCGCCCAGAGGGGAAGAAGCGGTGGCCATTACTCGCCGCTTCGGTAGTTCGGGGGTTCTTTGACGATCGTGACGTCGTGCACGTGGCTCTCGCGCCGGCCAGCACCTGTGATGCGCACGAACCTCGGTCGCGTGCGGAGCTCGTTGATGTCGTGGCAGCCCGTGTAGCCCATCGCGGCGCGCAGACCGCCGATCAGCTGGTGCACGATGGCGACGATGCTGCCCTTGTAAGGCACGCGCCCTTCGATCCCCTCGGGGACGAGCTTCTCGAGTTGCTCGGCGGAATCCTGAAAGTAGCGGTCCGACGAGCCGTGCCGCTGCGCCATCGCGCCGAGCGAGCCCATACCGCGATAGCTCTTGTACGAGCGCCCCTGGTACAGCTCGACTTCACCCGGCGATTCTTCGGTGCCGGCGAAGAGACCGCCGATCATCGTCGAGTGCGCGCCGGCCGCAAGGGCCTTCGCAATGTCGCCGGAGTAGCGGATGCCGCCATCTGCGATCGCGGGAATGCCGGTGCCTTCGAGCGCTTGCGAAACTTCGCTCACGGCGGTGATTTGTGGAATGCCCACGCCGGCTACGATGCGCGTCGTGCAGATCGAGCNNATCGAGCCCGGGCCGATGCCCACCTTCACGCCGTCCACGCCGGCATCGACGAGCGCTTTGGCCGCTTCGCCTGTGACGATGTTGCCCGCGATCAGCTGCAGATTCGGATACGCCCGCTTGATGGCCTTCACGCGCTCGATGACGCCTTTCGTATGGCCGTGCGCGGTGTCGACGATCACGACGTCGATGCCGGCTTCGACGAGCAGCTCTATGCGCTGATCCGTGTCGCCGCCGGTACCCACGGCCGCGCCCACGCGCAACGCACCGCGCTCGTCCTTGCACGCGAGCGGGTAGTCCTGCGCCTTCTGGATATCCTTCACCGTGATCATGCCGCGGAGGCGAAAGGCCTTGTCGACGACGAGCACCTTCTCGATGCGGTGCTTGTGGAAGAGGCTCAACACCGTGTCCTTGTCGGCGCCTTCGCGCACCGTGATGAGCCGGTCTTTCGGCGTCATGACGGCGGAGACGGGCGCCTCGCGCCCCTGTGTCTCGAAGCGCAAATCGCGGTGAGTGACGATGCCGACCAGGTCCTCGCCTTCGACGACGGGCACACCGGAGATGTTCTTCGAGCGCGTGAGGTCGATGACTTCGCGAATCGTGGCATCCGGCGACACCGTGATCGGGTCGTGGATGATGCCGCTCTCGAATTTCTTGACCTGCTGAACCTGCCGCGCCTGATCCCTTGGCGACATGTTCTTGTGGATGATGCCGATACCGCCTTCCTGCGCGAGCGTGATCGCGAGGCGCGCCTCGGTCACCGTGTCCATGGCGGACGAAATGACGGGGATATTGAGCGTGAGGGCGCGGGTCAGTTGGGTCTTGAGCAGAACTTCGCGGGGCAGGACGTCGGAGTACGCAGGCTCTAGGAGGACGTCGTCGAAAGTGAGCGCCTCGTGAATGATCCGCATGCGGTGCTCCGGAGAGAAGGAGCGGCGCATTTTAGCCGCGCAAGGCGGCCCAGGTAAATGGCCAACCCTGCCGTTATACTTCCCGGCATGCCGTCGCCCGGAGATTCCCTCAAGCTGCCGTTCGAAGAACGGCGGATTCTCACCGTTACGGGGTTGAACCGCGAAGCCCGCCAGCTCGTAGAGGGCCTGGGCTCCGTGTGGGTCGAGGGCGAAATCTCGAACCTCGCACGGCCCTCCTCCGGGCACCTGTATTGGTCGCTAAAGGACTCGCAGGCCCAGGTTCGTTGCGCGATGTTCCGCATGTCCACCCGTGGGTTGGGCTTCGAACTTGCGAACGGCCGGCAGGTGTTGGTCCGCGCTCGAGCCAGCGTCTACGAGGCGCGCGGCGAGTACCAGCTGATCGTCGACTACGTCGAAGAGGCGGGCGAAGGCGCGCTGCGACGCAAGTTCGAGGAGCTGAAGCGTAAGCTCGCGGCCGAAGGCCTGTTCGCCGCGGACCGCAAGGTGCCGCTGCCGAAACTGCCGCGGCGCATTGGCGTCATTACCTCGCCCACCGGCGCCGCGCTGCGCGAC
>PMCP01000071.1 GCA_003155415.1 Gammaproteobacteria bacterium
GCGACGGGCGTGCGGTTGCGGCGCGCGCCGTTCCGCAAGGAACGCGTGCTGGCGGCCCTGAAAGCCGCGAACGTCTAAACGCCAAGGGGCAATACACGGCTTCGAGATACTCGTGAGCACCGTCGTCATCACAGGATCGAATCGCGGCATCGGCTTGGCGCTCGCCACCGTCTACGCAGAGCGCGGAGACACGGTGTACGCCTGCTGCCGCGCGCCGAGCAAAGCCGTGGAACTGCTCGCGCTCGCGAAGAAACACGCTGTCACCGTGGTTGCACTTGACGTCGGCGACGACAAATCCGTCGCGACACTCGCAAAGCGACTCGAGAGCTCTGTCGTCGACACGCTGATCAACAACGCGGGCGTGAGCGGCGGACCGCCGGAAGAGCAAACGGCTACGAACATGGACTTTGCCGCGTGGGCAGACGCCTTCAACATCAACGCACTCGGCCCCGTTCGCGTGATGCAGGCGCTGTTACCCGCGTTGAAGCGCTCGCGAAGCGCGAAGGTCATGAGCGTCACCAGTCAGCTCGGCGCGATCTCGCTCGATATGGCGTTCGCGCTCGGCTACTCCGCGAGCAAAGCGGCGCTGAACAAGTTCATGCGCCTCGCTGCGTCCGAGCTCAAGTCACACGGCGTTGCCGTTGGCGTGATTCACCCCGGCTGGGTGAAGACGGACATGGGCGGCCCCGGCGCGTCGATCACGCCGAGCGAAAGCGCGGCCGGCATCGCCAACGTCATCGACCAGCTCTCGCTGCAAAACACCGGCGGCTTTTGGAAGTGGAACGGCAGCCGCCACGACTGGTAGCGCGAACGGCGGCCACCGCTCACAACCTCACGACTTCGGCGCGTCAGGAGCTTCACTGGGCGGCTCGCTGAACGGCCCGCAGCGCCGCCGCATGCCTGCGCGAAACTCCGCGCGCTCTTCCTCGCTCATGGTGGCCCAGCGCTCCGCCATGCGTGCTCGCCACGGGCCGAAGTGTCCACCGTGGCCGCGTCCGCGGCCAAAGCCGCGGAACCCGCCGAGCAACAGTTTGCTCAAGACCAGCAAGCCCACCGCTTGCCAGTAGCCGATCACCGGTACGCCGAACAACGCCGGCATCAACCAGTTCCACAGCCACATGACGACGGCACCCACGACGAAGGCCGCCACCAGCACGGCCACACCGATCCCGACTCCACGTCGTACCCACATTCCTTTCATATGTCCGTGTCTCATGGCTCCGTGAACTCCTCATAGATGGATTGAAGGCGGCGCCGCAGATGCAGCACCGCGTAACGTTTGCGCGAGAGCAGCGTGTTGACGCCGACACCCGTTAGGTCGGCGAGATCCTTGAAACTCTCGCCTTCGAGCTCATGCGCGACGAACACGTCGCGCTGCTCGGCCGGCAATTCGTCGAGCGCCGAATCGAGCTCCTCGAGCAGCAAGTCACGCGCGTACGCCGCTTCCGGCGTATCGCCGGTGGGCAGAAGGTCGAGCACCGACGGCTCAACGTCTGCGTCCAGCGCTGGTTCAGTGGGCGAAGATTCCAGCGGCTGCGTGCGCCGCGCAGCGCGAAACCGATCCGTAATGCGGTTGCGCGCCACGCTGTAGAGCCACGCCGCCACTCGCTCGATCGGCTGCGTCGCGCGCTCGGCTTCGACGAGCTCGGAGAAGACGTCTTGAAGGATGTCGTCCACATCCGCCACGTCGCGAACGCGCTTGCGGATGAACGTTTTCAGGCGCGCGCCCTCGCGGGCGAACGCCTCGGAGATCGACCGATTGCGCTCTGCCATTGGGGCCATTGGGGCGCCCACAGTGAAATTTCCGTCCATACGATGGTATAGACGGACGGCGGCTACAAATATTGTGTCAGCTCGCGCTCACGACCGCCTGGCGCCTTCAAGCCGCGCGCCGGCAGCCTGCCAATCCACGACCTGCCACCAGGCCTTCAGCCAATCGGGGCGGCGGTTGTGATACTTCAAATAGTACGCGTGCTCCCAGAGGTCGCAGGCGAGGATCGGCACGCGACGCACGTTGAGGGGCGTGTCCTGGTTCGGCAGCGTCACGATCTCGAGGGCGAAGCCATGTGCTGAATTCGCCACGAGGTACACCCACCCGGAACCGAATTGCTTCTGGCCCGCCGCTTCGAACGCGGCCTGAAACTTGTCGATAGAACCGAACGTCGAATCGATGGCCTTGCGCAGATCGCCATCCAGCGAGCCCGCGTCCGGCGTCATGCATTTCCAGAACAGCGAGTGGTTGTAGTGCCCGCCGCCCATGTTGTGGACAGTCGTGCGAATATCCTCGGGCACCCGGCCCCCATCGCGTAGCAATGTTTCAACCGTCGAGCCGCGCAACGTCGGGTGCTTCGCCAGGGCCTCGTTCAGCCCGTCCACGTACGCTCGATGGTGTTTGTCGTGGTGGAGCTTCATCGTCTCCTCGTCGACCACGGGCTCGAGAGCCCCGTAGCTGTACGGAAGGTCGGGCAGCTTGAACGGCGGCGCGCGGTCCGGCAGGTTCGACGCCGGCGGGTCGCTGGCGGGGAAGGACTCGCGGCCTGCCTCATCGACGGAATCGAATGACTTCTGCATGACGAATCTCCCTATGCGATTCGCCCCAGTGTGGATCCCGCGGGCAAGCCGGCCATCGGCAGGCCGCGGCGAGCCGCATGGGCCGACCGCACTACGCGATAGAAGAACAAACGCCGTCGCGAGAGATCTTCTCTTTTCCCTCCTATGTAAAAACGCGCGAGGCGCGGCAATGCCCGATGGACGTGACGGCGCCTTGGGCGTGACGTTCGTCACACAGCGAAAGGCCGCGCCGCTGCCAAGATCGCACCACCATGGGCATCTCGGAAACCATCCTCGCGGCCGGCATCGGCGGAGCGGCCACCATCATGGCGGCGCTGTTCCAGCTTTACACCGCGCTGCGCGTCAAACCCAAGACGGATGCGCGGTCAAAGAAGACGAGCACGCTGCGCTCGTACACCGCCATCGCTACTTTGATGATCGCGTCGGCGGCCGGCGGCTATGTGTTGGCGGAATTTCGGCAGCAGCGAGCCATCGAAGACGCGCGCGTCATGCACGACGAGATCCGCGGTATGCGCGACGAGATCAATTCGCAGCTGCAGGCGTTGAAGCAGACGGCCGAGAACCTGAGGCGCGGTGCCGGCGACGAACTGCCTGGCGATGCCGAAGCCTTGGTGCTGGCACGCGGCCCCGTGGATCGAGCGTGCAATGAGACCGGCAACGACGTGTCGGCGTGCGACGCCGCACTTGAACCCGCTGCGGCGGCACCCGCCCCCGCATCCGTCGCCGAGGACGGCGCCTAGTCGCTAACGCCATCGGTTTTACGCAACGCCGGGTCCACGACCACGGGGCCGCCGCGGTATGCTAGCGCCCCCACAAAACCCCTCAGTGCGGAGCGCACGGATGCCCACGAACCCCATCTCTGCCGTCGATCCCGACGGCTTGCTCGAATTCTCGGTCGTCTTCACCGACCGCTCGCTGAACCACATGTCAGCCAGCTTCCAGGCGGTGATGCGCGACGTCTCCGCCACCTTGAAGAAGGTCTACGGCGCACGCTCGGTCGCTGTCGTACCGGGCGGCGGCACGTACGGCATGGAAGCCGTCGCGCGCCAGCTCGCCACGGGCAAGCGCTGCCTGGTCTTACGCAACGGCTGGTTCAGCTACCGCTGGACGCAGATCTTCGAAACCGGCTCTATCCCGGCCGCGGCCACGGTGCTGCAGGCGCGCCGCACCGGCACCGCCATCGATTCACCGTGGGTGCCCGCGCCGATCGATGAGGTGGAGGCACACATTGCCAAAGAGCGTCCCGACCTCGTGTTCGCGCCGCACGTCGAGACGGCGTCCGGCATTCTGCTGCCGGATGACTACCTGAAGCGCGTCGCCGCCGCCGTACACGCCGTCGGCGGCCTGTTCGTGCTCGACTGCATCGCGTCCGGCACGCTGTGGGTGAACATGCAGGCGACCGGCGTCGACGTGCTGATCACGGCGCCGCAGAAAGGCTGGTCCGGCACACCGGGCGCGGGCCTGGTCATGTTGAGCGAACGGGCTCGCGAGCGCGTCACCACCACGAAGAGCACGAGCTTTGCGATGGATCTCGCGAAGTGGCTGCAGATCATGGAGACGTACGAAGGCGGCGGCCACGCGTATCACGCCACGATGCCTACGGACGCACTCGTGCGCATGCGGGACGTGATGGCCGAGACCAAGGCCTGCGGCTTCGCGAAGGTGCGCGCGGAGCAGATCGAACTGGGCGCGCGGGTGCGCGCGCTCCTCGCGCAGCGCGGCTTCAAGAGCGTCGCGGCACCCGGCTTCGAGGCGCCGAGCGTCGTCGTGGTCTACACGGACGACGACGGCCTGCGCAGCGGCGCGAAGTTCGC
>PMCP01000189.1 GCA_003155415.1 Gammaproteobacteria bacterium
GGCTCGGTATCGATAAGGCCTACGGGATTCGCAAACTCCAAGACCTCCTAGGCATCCCCATTAAGAAGATGATCTTTGTCGGCGATGCTTTGTTCCCAGGGGGCAACGACTATCCAGCCAAGGAGNNCTGGTGTTGTGTCTATTCAGGTGAGAGATCCCGATGAAACGAAGCGGGTGATCGAAGCTGTCCTGGCGTGCTTGGACGTCGGGCAATCTGCAAGCGTTCGCGAAGACAGGCGATGAGCGCGTTTCAGTTGCAGCGCCTTGGCCAGGTGATGGAGCCCGAGCCGGACAATCCGCAAGAGGCCGAAGGTGTTCTAAATCCTGCCGCCACGCGGGGCCCTGATGGAGGCCTATATCTATTTCCGCGTCTCGTAGCGCGCGGCAACTATTCTCGCATCGGCATCGCGCGGGTTCAGTTCAACGAGGCCGGGGATCCAGTTGGCGTCGAGCGTCTCGGCATTGCGCTCGAGCCTGATACGGATTACGAATGCCGACCCGGCGGCGGCGGTTGCGAAGATCCGCGCATTACGTTCGTCGAACCGTTCCAGCATTACGTGATGACCTACACGGCGCTTTCGCCCGTGGGTCCGCGGATCGCCGTCGCGATATCAACGGATTTGTTCCATTGGAAGCGTCTGGGCCTCGCGATCTTCGCTCCCTACGCTGGAATCGATTTCGTCCATGTGGACAACAAGGATGCCAGTGTCTTTCCCGTCGCCATACCGAATCATCGCGGAAAAATGCAGCTGGGTATTCTTCACCGGCCGCTGTTCCCAGGCACTCGTCCGGAGGAGATCGCCTGTCACGACAGGACCCGACTGGTGGATCTCGATCATGAGAGCATCTGGATTTCCTACTGCCCAATGCCTTTAGCCGGCGTTGAGCCCGATCATCTTGGCCTGCTCAATTCGCATCGCCGGCTTGCAACACCGGTGTCGCCTTGGGAGTTGCTGAAAATCGGGGGTGGCACGCCACCCATCCTGACGCGACATGGCTGGCTGATCGTTTACCACGGCGTCAGGAAGATGACTGGGCCGGGCAACGAGCTAGAACTCTGCTACTCGGCCGGAGTCATGGTGCTCTCGAAGGAACATCCTCGCGTGATCCGCTATCGATCACCGGAGCCGGTGCTGAAGCCGGAGCTGCCGCAGGAACGCCACGGGACGGTCGCCAACGTCGTCTTCCCCACCGGCATCGATCGACGCGATGACATCGGCATGCCTGACCGCTTCGATGTTTACTACGGAATGGCGGACAACCGAATCGGCGTGGCGCGCCTCGACGTGCCGGCGAGCTTGCCATCGATTCGTTGACGCTTTATCCGTTTGCCGCCTCTATGACCTCGGCTTCGAGCGTGCGCGTACCGATCAACGAGTTGGCGACCAGGCATCCGTGTTCGGCTCGATCCAAGAGTGAGCGCGCCTTTGCGATGTCCGACCCCGCTGCAACCGTGAGGGTGGCGAAGGATGCAAATTTCGTAAACAGCGCTTTTCCGTCGACTCGCTCCAGTGTTCCCTGAACCCGGCACTCGAGGGCAAGCCAATCGAATTTCGCGGCGCGGCTAACACTACGGAACGTGAGGATTAAGCAGTCCGCGACTGCGGCGCATAGCAGGGTCTCTGGCGACCAGACGCCTCCCGGGCCGTCGAACTCGGGAGGCGGCGCGGATTCAATGTCAGGCAGCTGCGGTGATGTGACCGTTATGGCGCCAGCGGCGTTCCCCGCGGCCGATGCACGATACTGATGGGGGTAGGGATGCATGTTCGTGATCGTGGATCCGTTAGCCCGGTATGAGTATCCGTAGTGACCGCAGTGGCGATAGGTGGGGCGGGTCACCCTGTCGGTGTCGACCGACCTTCGAGCGCACCGACGTCCTAGTGGTGAATGGGATGTGGCGTGATCCTATGGCTGGGCGCTCTCACACAGGAAACGTCATGCCTAGAAAATACGGCGAGAAAGCCTCTGCAAAAGTGCAGAAGGTGATGCGCGAGCGCAAGCGCGGCACCCTTCGCAGTGGAAGCAGTGGCAAGAAAGTGACTAGTCGCAAACAGGCGATTGCGATCGGTCTGTCGGAAGCCCGGCGCGCAGGCGCGAAGGTACCTTCAAAACGTACGACCGCCCGCGAGAAAACATGACATCGCCAGGTCGAGGTCATGCCCTCGAGTCGCGGATCAGGCGACGTCGAAGCGATCGAGGTTCATGACCTTGGTCCACGCCGTAACGAAGTCCTGCACGAACTTTTCGCGCGCGTCCGAGCTGCCATAGACTTCGGCCAGCGCGCGCAGTTGCGAATTGGAGCCGAAGACCAAATCGGCACGCGTGGCGGTCCACTTCACTGCGCCCGTCTTCCGGTCCCGCCCGTCGAACACGTCCTTGGCGTCCGATGTCGCCTTCCACTCGGTGTTCATGTCGAGCAAGTTCACGAAGAAGTCGTTGGTCAGCTGTTCCCTCCGCCCGGTGAAGACGCCGTGCGCGGATTGCGCCACGTTCAAGACTCGGAGGCCGCCGACGAGCACCGTCATTTCAGGTGTGGTGAGCGTCAACAACTGCGCGCGGTCGATCAGCAACGTCTCCGCGGGCACGGCGTAGCCGGCCTTCTGGTAGTTGCGGAAGCCGTCCGCAACAGGTTCGAGTGCTGCGAAGGATTCCACGTCCGTCTGTGCCTGCGAGGCGTCCGTGCGGCCCGGCGTGAACGGAACTGTGACTGTGTGACCGGCGTTCTTCGCTGCCTGCTCGAGCGCGGCGCAGCCGCCGAGGACGATCAGGTCGGCGATAGAGACCCGCTTGCCAGTGCGCTGTGCGCTGTTGAACACGCCCTGAATGCCCTCGAGAGCCTCTAGCACTTTCGCCAGTTGTTCTGGCGCATTGACCGCCCAGTTCTTCTGCGGCGCCAGGCGAATTCGCGCGCCGTTTGCTCCGCCGCGTTTGTCTCCACCCCGGAACGTGGACGCCGACGCCCACGCGGTCGACACCAGCTGCGAGACCGAGAGTCCCGACGCCAGGATCTTGCTCTTGAGCGAGGCGATGTCCTGCGCGTCGATCAACTCGTGATCGACCGCGGGCGTGGGGTCTTGCCAAATGAGCTCTTCGCGAGGAACTTCCGGGCCGAGATATCGCACGCGTGGTCCCATGTCGCGGTGCGTGAGCTTGAACCACGCGCGCGCGAAGGCATCGGCGAACTCTTGCGGATTGGCCAGAAAGCGTCGCGAGATCTTCTCGTACGTCGGGTCGAACCGCAGCGAGAGGTCCGTAGTCAGCATGGAAGGCGCGAGCCTTTTCGACGGGTCGTGAGCGTGCGGCACCGTGCCGGCGCCTGCGCCGTTCTTGGGCCTCCACTGGTGCGCGCCGGCGGGGCTTTTGGTCAGCTCCCACTCGTATTCGAACAGGTTCTCGAAGAAGTTGTTGCTGAACTTCGTGGGTGTGCTGGTCCAGGTGACTTCCAGACCGCTCGTAATCGCGTCGCCGCCTCGTCCCGTGCCGAAGCCGTTCTTCCAGCCCAATCCCAGCGCTTCGATGTCGGCCGCTTCCGGATCCGCGCCCACGTTCGATGCCGGGCCGGCACCGTGCGTTTTGCCGAAGCTGTGACCGCCGGCGATCAAGGCCACGGTTTCTTCGTCGTTCATNNCCCATCTGGACGGCGCCGAGCGGATTCTCGAGATTGCGATCGCCCGAGTAGCGCTTGTCCTCGAGCCACTTCGTTTCTTTGCCCCAGTACACGTCTTGGTCCGGTTCCCACACGTCCGCGCGACCGCCGCCGAAACCGAAGGTCTTGAA
>PMCP01000015.1 GCA_003155415.1 Gammaproteobacteria bacterium
TGAAGCGCCGCCGCGGCTGATTCAGCGGGGCGCACGCTTCGTTGCTGCGCAACGGGCGCGCGCTCCGTTTGTCCTATACTCCGGCGATCCAAAACACGCTCGAAGGTTCGCCGTGTACGCCAAGGTGATGCTCGTCTCTCTCTCCCTTGCAGCGTGCTCTTTCAGCGGCACGAGCTTCGCGCAAGCGGCGAAGCAGACCCCTGCCCCGCCTCCGGCGCAGCGCGCGCCGGTGCGCGAGATCATTCACGTCAAAGGCGACCTCTACCGGGCTCGCAACGGCAACTGGTACACGGCGTTCCTCGTCACGCCGGCCGGAATCGTGCTCGGGGATCCGATCAACGTCGGGTTTGCCGATTGGCTGAAGATCGAGCTCGACAAGCAATTCCCGGGCAAGCCCGTGCGCTACGTGATCTACAGTCACAGCCACTTCGATCACGCGGAAGGCGGCGGCGCGTTCGCCGCGACGGCCACGTTCGTGGGCCACGAGAACATGGCGCGCAATCTCGACGGCCGCTATCCCCACATGCCCGGAGACATGATCGATCGCAACGACAACGGCGTCATCGATCGCGACGAGATCGACATTCCCACGAAGACGCGGCCCGGCGTCTGCGGCATGTTCATCGGCTTCTTCGACGCGATCGATCGCAACCACGACGGTATCGCAACACCACAGGAGTTACTGGCGTACGTCGTCAAACCTACGGTGCTGTACTCCGACCGCATGCGCATCGAGCTCGGCGGCAAGGTCGTCGAGCTCGTGCACCCCGGCCTGAACCATTCGGACGACGCGACGGTGCTCTACTTTCCCAGCGAGCGCGCTGCGTTCGTGACCGAGTTCGTCGCGGACGCGCTGGTGAACGACAACGTTCACTCGCTGCCGAGCGCGTGCGGGCCGTTCGACGGCAATCCTCTGGCCGAGTGGATCAAGTCGTACCACGCGGTCGAAGCGCTGGACTTCGACGTGCTGCTGACGGGGCACGGCGCCCCGGTGCTCGACAAATCGGCGGTGCGCGAAACGCGCGAGTACTTCGAGTACCTGCGCGATCAGGTGTCGGCGGGCATGGCAGCAGGCAAGTCGCTGGAAGAGCTGAAGCGCACGGTCACACTCGACCGCTACAAAGACTGGGCGAACTACGACCGCCTGCGCGCCAACAACGTCGAAGCCGCCTACCTCAACCTCAAACTCTACCGCTGACCGCGCGGCACGTTCGCGTAACGAAACGGCGCACTACAAGGCTGGTGGGCGCGGCGAGATTGCGAGGGCCCCTCGCGGGACCGTCTGCNNATTTCCGGCGTGTCCCGCGAGGGGCCCTCGCGAGCTCGCCGCGCCCACCAGCCCTGCGACCAGGGCAACGCGACGAGCCCTACGCCCATCGAAGCCGCGCAGTTACTTGAAGCGGTAGATGAAGGAGACGTGGGCCGCGTGGTCGGGACCCTCGTCGATGCGCTTGCCGAGGCCTGCGTTCAGCCAGAACTTGTCGCCGAGCTGGCCGTAGTAGGCCACGAGCACCTCGGAGTTGCCGTGCTCCTCGAACGTGCCCTGCATCTCGACGCCGATCGCATGCTTCGCCGTCAGGTTGCGCCGAATGCCGCCCGCGTAGCCCCACTCCGCCGACGCTCCTTGCGCGCGCTCGTACAGGAGATTCGCGGCCGCGGCCCACCGCTTGTGCTCGTAGCCCACCACACCCGCCACCGCAAGATCATCGCCGTGATCACCAGAGCCCACCGCGTATTCGACTGACATACCGTACGACAACTCGCGCGACAGCGGCGACAGCAGAAAGTGCGCAGCGCCCGCCACGGATTCGTAGCCGAACGATTCGCCNNGGCTCGATCTCGGTCTCGCTCGCTTCGCCATCGAGGCGATTCACGCGCCCGAACACGTAGCCCGAGCCCTTCTCCGGCAAGTGCGCGGTTTGCACAAGAATGAAGTCGAGCCCGTGATGCGCACGGGCGATGCTTGGAAGTGCGCCGGCGATCGCCAGGCACGCGAACAGGGAATGCTTACGCATTGAAAACCTCTCAGCACGAAACGAATGACACGCGCCGGCAACGACGCGCGGTGCCGGCGGCAATGGACCTCAGACGAGTGCGAGGTCGAGAGGCGGAGCGCGAGAGCGGAATGCGATGAACGGAGTACGAGTAACGCCCGTCGCGTCACGAAGCGCCAGGCGCTCCGACTCGACGTGCAGGAGATCGACTCGATACTCGACCGGAATCGCGCCGGCGCCCGCAAGTGCGCCGCTTGGGCAATACTTCCAGTGCAGCTCCGACGCCTGATCATGATCGTGATGCCCACTGGCGTGCTGCGAGTGACCCGAATGCCCCGCGTGCTCGTGCTGATGCACGACGACCGGCGCAAACCCCGCATCACACAGCTGCACCGGCAGCCCGGCCGCGAGCGGCCCCGGCATGTACCCCACCGGCACCAGCAACTTCGCAACCAGCGCGACGTACGCGACGCCGCGCAGCACGCGCGCAGCACAGCGACCCAGTGTTCGCGGCAAGTTCAAGCGAAGCGGCTCTTCATCGAGTCGGCTATTCAGCGGGCTCGATGCGCAATAGCACGCCAGATTTCTCGTCGGTGAGCACGTACAGCAGCTCGTCCGGCCCCTGACGCACATCGCGAATGCGCTGCCGCAGCTCGCGCAGAATGGGCTCGCGCTGTATCGGTAGGCCGTCGTCAGAGAACGTGATGCGCCGAATGTGCCCCGTCCACTTCGTGCGCCCCTCCATCATCGACCCGACGAACGCGTTGCCCTTCCACGCCGCGAGCTTTTCGCCCGTGTAGAAGGTGAGCCCGGAGATCGCGATCGACGGCACGAAGAACATGAACGGCGATTCGAGATCGGCGCGCGTTTGCAGATCGCTGACCTTCTTGCCGTCGTAATCGCGGCCATACGTCACGAGCGGCCAGCCATAGTTCTTGCCGGCCTTCACGATGTTGATCTCGTCGCCACCGAGCGGCCCGTGCTCGTCTTCCCAAAGCTCGCCCGTCACGGGATGAAACGCGAGGCCCTGCGGGCTGCGATGCCCGAGGGAGTAGATCTCCGGCAGATAGGCCTTGTTGCCGAAGAACGGATTGTCGATCGGCACCGTGCCGTCGTCGCGCAGGCGCAGCACCTTGCCGCCGTGCTCCTGCGGGTTCTGCGCCCGCTCCTGCTCCTGGCGCTCGCCCACCGTGAGGTACAGCATGCCGTCCTTGCCAAACGCCATGCGGCCGCCGAAGTTCGTCGGCGAATTGCTCCAGTTCTTCGCGACGAAGATGTCCTTGAGCTCCTGAATCTCCTTGCCGACGAGCTTTCCGCGCGCGACGGCCGTGGTGGAGAGGTTGCCCTCGCCCGCCTTCGAGTAGGTCAAATAGATGAACCCGTTCTGCGCGAACTTCGGGTGCGGCAGCACCTCGAGCAGGCCGCCAAGCGCGGTGACCTTGACCTCGGGTACGCCCTTGATCGGCGTCGGGTCGAGCTTGCCGTCGTGAAACAGGCGCAGCCGGCCCTCGCGCTCGGTGATCACGAGATCGCCGTTCGGCAGCCAGGCCATGCTCCACGGGTTGACCAGCCCGTCCGCTAGCTCGACCACCCGAATCTTCAGGTCTGCGGTCTCGTAGACCTGCGGAAACTTCGGCAGCGCCGGTGATCCGCGCGCGTCTTGCGCTTGCGCGGCCTGCGTTGCGAGTTGCAGCGCGAATACAACGCCAATCATTCTGGTCACATGCGGCATGTGGAGCTCCGGCGGGGCCTTGGACGAGAAAGCGGATACAGGATAGCCGCGCCGCCATGCGGCTGCTACAGCAGAGTTCTGCCAGCGGAGGCCAACACCAGGGCGTCGAGAACGCGCGTCGTGCGAACGGCGTCTTGACGCTTGACCCCGCACCGAGGTCTATACTGGCTCGATGTCGATCCGCGGTTACAACGTGCTAGCGATGCTGCGCAGAGGGCGGCGAGCGATCGCGCTCGGCGTATTGCCCGCGCTGCTCGCAACGTTGCTCACAAGCGCGGCCTGCCCCGCGATGAGCGCAGCGCCCGCGACCACGGATCCGCACAGCGCGCACTACGAGCATGCGGCGCACGAGCATCATGGACATCACGACAGCGCACCGCCCGCATTGCCGACCGGCGACTGTCCGCATTGCCCCGGCGGCCACGCAGCCGGCAACGTAGCGGCAGCCGACTGCGACATTGCCGCCACCGCACTCGCGGGGCCGGCTCAGCCGCCGCCCAACCCCGGTTTCGCATTGACCCACGCGAGCTTCGCGCCGCTCGCCACGAGCGCCGTGCCGCCGCTCATCGGGGCCCCGCCACGCACTGAGGCTGCTCCGCTCTCCTCCGTCCCGCTGCACATCCGTCACTGCGTGCTCCTGATCTAGACCGACGGTAAACGCCGGCGCGCTCGCGCCGTGCGTTGCACACGTCGTTCATGGATCGAAGGAGCAGCACAATGTCCAACTTATTCACGCGCTTTTCGCGGCGCACATTCATCGAAGGTATGAGCGCCGGCGCCGCGGCCAGCCTCGTTGCGCCGGCGCTGCGCGCGGCGCAAGCAGACGTCGCGACGCTTCGCGGCCCCGACATCGCGCTGCGCATCGGAGCCGCGCCCGTGAACTTCACGGGCAAGCCGCGCATCGCCACTGTCGTCAACGACTCGCTGCCCGCGCCGTTGCTGCGCTGGCGCGAAGGCGACACCGCTACCCTTCGCGTGACGAACGAGCTCAGCGAGCCCACGTCGCTTCACTGGCACGGCCTCGTGCTGCCGGCCGGCATGGACGGCGTGCCCGGGTTGAGCTTTCACGGCATCGCGCCCGGCGAGACGTTCACGTATCGCTTCCCGCTGCGCCAGAGTGGCACGTACTGGTACCACGCGCACTCGGGCTTTCAGGAACAGACCGGGCTCTACGGCGCGATCGTGATCGAGCCGCGCGAGCCCGCGCCGTTCGCCTACGACCGCGAGCACGTCGTGCTGTTTTCCGACTGGACGGATCGCGACCCGATGGCGCTGTACTTGAAGCTGAAACGGCAGGCCGACTACTTCAACTATCAGAAGCGCACGATCGGCGACTATGCGCACGACGTACGGCGCGACGGCTTCGCCAAGACGCGCGCCGCGCAGAGCGAGTGGGCGCGCATGCGCATGTCGCCGGCCGATCTCGCTGACGTGAGCGGCGCGACGTACACGTACCTGACTAACGGCCGCACGCCGGCGGGCAACTGGACCGGCGTGTTCACGCCGGGTGAACGCGTGCTGTTGCGGCTCATCAGCGGCTCGTCGATGTCGACCTTCGACGTGCGCATCCCGGGGCTCGAAATGACTGTCGTCGCCGTCGACGGACAGTACGTGCACCCCATCACCGTCGACGAGATCCGCATCGCAGCGGCCGAAACCTACGACGTGCTCGTGAAGCCGGCGGGCGCCGACGCGTTCACGATATTTGCGCAGTCGCTCGACCGGAGCGGTTACGCGCGCGGCACGCTCGCCGTGCGCGAGGGGCTCGAAGCGCCTATCCCTGCGCTCGATCGAATCGTGTACCTCGGCATGGCCGACATGGCCCACAACATGGCCGGCATGCCAAGTGGGCCGGCCATGCCCGGCATGGTCATGCCCGGTGATCCGCCCATTCATCCGCCGAGCGAGCACCGCAATCCCGCTGTCGACATGCAAGCCGCCGCGGCCACGCCGCGGCTCGACGACCCCGGCGTGGGGCTGCGCGACAACGGCCGCCGCGTACTCACGTACGCGAAGCTGCGCTCGCTGTTCGCGGATCCCGACGGTCGTGAACCCGCACGCACGATCGAGCTGCACCTGACGGGCCACATGGAGCGCTTCATGTGGTCGTTCGACGGCATCCCGTACGAAAAGGCCGAACCGATACTCGTGCGTTACGGCGAGCGCGTGCGCTTCAAGCTGGTGAACGACACGATGATGGCGCACCCGATCCACTTGCATGGATTGTGGAGCGACCTCGAGGACGAGGCCGGCGAGTTCCTCGTGCGCAAGCACACGGTGGATATTCCGCCCGGCACGCAGCGCTCGTATCGAGTGACGGCCGATGCGCTCGGGCGCTGGGCCTATCACTGCCACCTGCTGTATCACATGAACGGCATGTTTCGAGAGGTGCGCGTCGATGCGTAACCACACTGGACTCGCGTATCGCGCGGGCTTCGCCGCAGCAGCCGCAACGCTGTGGCTCGCGTGGTCACCGCTCGCTGCAGCACAGCACGACCATGCGGGTCACGCCGAGCACAGCGACGCCCCGGACGCTCCGGATCACACTGAGCACGCGGATCACGAAGACCACGAGTCCGCGCCTGCGGCGTACGAAGCGCCGCCGATCACGGGGGCCGATCGCGCAGCCGCGTTCCCCGACCTCGCGGCCATGCGCGTCGAGCATGCGATGCTCGACGATCCGCTGAACAAGCTCGTGCTGCTCGATCGTTTCGAGACGCAGCGCGCGAACGGCGGCAGCTTGCAACGCTGGGATCTCGAGACATGGGTCGGCAAGTCGCTGACGAAAGTCTGGATCCGCACCGAGGGCGAGCGGCTGTCCGGCGACACGCAGCGCGCCGAGCTCGAAGTGCTGTGGGGCAAGAGCTTCGCACGCTGGTGGGAGTTGGTCGCTGGCGCACGCAGCGACTTCGAGCCGGGCCCCACGCAGAGCTGGGCAGCCGTCGGTGTGCGCGGCACGGCGCCGTATCGCATCGATCTCGAGGCCACGGCGTATTTCGGCGACGGCGGCCGCGCGGCCCTGCGCGTGAAGAGCCACTTCGAGCTGCTCGTGACGAACAAGCTGATCCTGCAACCGCTCGCCGAGCTGAATTGGTACGCGCAGCGCGACGCCGCGCGCGGCATCGACGCTGGGCTCGCGGACGCGGAGATCGGTCTGCGACTGCGCTACGAGCTGAAGCGCGAAGTCGCGCCGTACGTTGGGCTGGTGGCGCAACGCAAGCTCGGCGGCACGGCCGATCTCGCGCGTGCTGCGGGCCACGACGCGGACGACACGCGGCTCGTCGCGGGAATCAGATTACGGTTTTGACAGTTCCAACCTTGGAAAGAAGGAGATATGCAATGAACAGACTTGTGCAAATGATCGGTGTGTTGACCCTCGGGATCTCGGTTGCGCACGCACACGCGACACTGAAGGCTTCCACGCCGGCAAACGGCGCTACCTTGTCTGCGAGCCCGCAGAACGTGACGTTGACGTTCTCCGAGCCGGTAAAGCTCACGCTCCTGGCTTTGCAGAGAGACGGTGGCGATAGGCAAGACCTCAAGCCCCTGCCGACCAAAGCGGATGCCACGATCACGGTCAGTGCGCCGACGCTCGCGAAAGGCAGCTACGTCGTCGCGTGGCGCGCACTGTCCGACGACGGGCATGTGATGACCGGGCAAATCGCGTTCGGCGTGGGCGTAGAGGCCCCAGCCGTCACCACGCCACCGGGCCACGACGAGCACGGCGATCGCCACGACCACGCGGACCACCACTAGCAGTAGGCTGCGTGGACGTCACGCTCGCGGACATCGTCGCGCTGGCGCTGCGCGCCGCGAGCTTCGCTGCCGTGCTGCAAGCGGCGGGTTTGCCGCTGTTCCTCGCGCTGTGCGGCGCCGAGCTGCGCCGCTCGGCGCGACCGCTCGCAACGTTCGGCGTGCGCGTGACGAGCGCGGGCTTGGTGCTCGCGCTCGTGCAACAGGCAATCGAGCCCGCACGACTCGTCGGCTCGTTCGGCGGAGTCTTCGACACATCGCTGCAGGCGATGCTGCTTCAGTCGAGCGTCGGCGCAGCCACCGGTGTGCGTCTCGCCGGGCTCGCGCTCCTGCTCCTCCGGTTGCACATCGGCGGCCGCGTGGCCACGTGGCTCGGCGCGCTGGGCGCTGCAGCGGTCGTCGGTTCGTTCACGCTGATGGGCCACACAACAAGTCACGAACCCCGTTGGGCGCTCGCAGCGCTGCTCGCGGTTCACATTAGCGTCATCGCACTCTGGTTCGGCGCGTTGGTGCCGCTGCGGATCGTGGTCGCCACTGAAGAGCCCGACGTGGCGGCAATGGTCGTGAAGCGATTCTCGCGCTGGGCAGTCCGGCTTGTGCCGTTGATACTCGTCGCCGGTGTGCTGCTTGCCGCTTTCCTGCTGCCCGGCATCCGAAGCGTCGGCACGCCGTTCGGGTTGACGCTCGTCGCGAAGCTCGGCGGCTTCGTCGTCTTGCTAGGCTTCGGCGCGGCGAACTATTGGCTGCTCGGTCCGCGCCTTGCGACCGGAGGTCGCGCGGCGGTTCGGGCCCTGCGCCTATCGCTGACATCAGAGTGGCTCATCATTGTCTTCGTTCTGATGATCACAGCTGTTCTAACGGGGTTGCTTTCGCCCGCGAGCTAGCGCCGGCCTGCTGCCGTCGCCACGCGGCAGGCGGCACGCCCGTCGAGCGCTTGAATGCGCGCGCGAACGCGGCCTCGGAATCGTAGCCCACATCGAGCGCGATCGACGCCACGGTCGAGCGCGTGTCGCGCAGCAGGCGCGACGCCGCTTGCATGCGCCACTGCGTGAGGTACTGCATCGGCGGCTGACCAATCAGATCGACGAAACGTTCGTGGAGCGCCGAGCGCGAGAGGCCGATCTGGCGGCTCAACTCCTCCACCGTCCACTCGGCCGCGGGCTTATCGTGCAGCAACGCGAGCGCGCGGCCGACGAACCTGTCGCGCAATCCCGCGAGCCAGCCCGTCGACTGTTCCGGCAGCTGCTCCACGTGACGGCGGATCGCGTCGACGAACATCATCTCGCTCAACCGTTCGAGCAACGCCTCAGCACCGGGCCGCTTGCGAGCGGATTCCTCGGCGGC
>PMCP01000004.1 GCA_003155415.1 Gammaproteobacteria bacterium
TTGTGCTCCGTGAGGCGCTTAGCCTTCTCGATGACCATCTCGGCCACCTGCACGTGACGCGTAGCGGGCTCGTCGAACGTGCTCGACACGACCTCGCCGCGGACAGTGCGCTCCATCTCCGTGACTTCTTCCGGGCGCTCGTCGATCAGCAGCACGATGAGCTGCACATCGGGATGATTCGCGGAAATCGATGCCGCAATGTTCTGCAGCAACATGGTCTTACCGGCTTTCGGCGGCGAGACGATGAGGCCGCGTTGGCCTTTGCCAATAGGCGCGCACATATCGATGATGCGCGCCGTGAGATCTTCCGTACTGCCGTTGCCCTGCTCGAGCTTGAGCCGCTTCCTCGGGAACAGCGGCGTCAGGTTCTCGAACAGCACCTTGCTCTTCGCGGCTTCGGGTGCGTCGAGATTGATCTCGCCGACCTTGAGCAACGCGAAATAGCGCTCGCCGTCTTTCGGCGGGCGAATCAAGCCGGAAACCGTGTCACCCGTACGCAGATTGAAGCGACGGATCTGGCTCGGGCTTACGTAGATGTCGTCGGGCCCCGCGAGGTAGGAACCATCCGAGGAGCGCAGGAAGCCGAAGCCGTCCTGCAGGATCTCGAGCACACCTTCGCCGAAGATGCTCTCGCCGTTCTTGGCGTGCGCCTTCAGGACCGAGAAGATGATGTCCTGCTTGCGCGAGCGGGCGAGGTTCTCGATGCCCATCGACTCGCCGAGCGTCACGAGCGCCGCCACTGGGCGCGTCTTCAGCTCGGACAGATTCATCGCGTTCTTGGTTTGCTCGAGCTCCGCTGCCGGTATGACGTCGAACTCTTCGTCGTCCGGAAACTCTTCGCGCATCGGCGGGCGATTGCGACGGCCACCGCGCTCGCGTTTGCCGTTGTTATTATTGTTATTGTTGTTGTTATTGTTGCTGTTGTCGCCGGGCTGCCGGGGCCCGTCTTTCATTCGTGCGCGAGCCGAATTGCCTAAATATCCCCTCACAAATTCTTACCCATTGCTGGAAGTCGGTTGAGTGCGTGTGGCATTGAGATGTGTCTCTAAAAACGATTCGAGTTGTGCTTTGGAAACTGCGCCGACCTGTTGCGCGGCGACTGTGCCGTTGCGGAACAACAGCAGGGTGGGAATGCCGCGAATGTTGTACTTCGGCGGCGTTTTCGGATTTTCGTCGATATTGAGCTTGACGACGCGGAGCTTGTCTTTGTATTGCGTGGCAATGGTGTCGAGGATCGGCGCGATCATTTTGCAGGGGCCGCACCATTCAGCCCAGAAGTCGAGCAGCACCGGTTGCGAAGATTTGACTACGTCTTGCTCGAACGCAGCGTCCGTCGTGTGTACGATCTGATCACTCACAATATGAAGGTTCCTCTAGGTATCACTCGCTCCCCGTGAACCCCGGGAGCGGTATGGTGAAAATCGATAACGCCCGGATGAAGCTAAGCCGAAAGTGACGCCGCCTGGCAGGTCAGGCACAATGTGGCGACTGGTGCTTCCTTCGCGGCTTGCAGGAATACTGTGGATGTCTGGGAGGGCGTACCGGTATTTTTAACCGTCGAGAAGCCAATTTGCAAGTATCGAGGCCCGCAATAGAAACCGACCCGCCATCCAGCGAACACCTCACCGACCTTCGGTTTGCCGATTTACCTTTATCGGCCGCGTTGCAACAGAGCATCGCGGAAGCCGGGTTCGTTCAGTGCACGCCTATCCAGAGTAAGACCCTGCCCATCGCCATCGAGGGGCAGGATGTGGCCGGCCAGGCACAGACCGGCACAGGCAAGACCGCCGCGTTCCTCGTCGCGATGTACCACCGCCTCGAGCACTCGCCGCCGATCGACATCGAGCCCGGGCCGCCGGCGCCGCGCGCACTAATTCTCGCGCCGACTCGCGAGCTCGCCGTGCAGGTGCACGCGGACGCGGTGGTGCTCGGCAAACACTTGCCCTTCAAGCTCGGCCTTGCGTTCGGCGGCACGGATTACGACAAACAGCGCGAAGAGCTCGCCGCCGGCGTCGACGTCCTGATCGGCACGCCAGGGCGCATCATCGATTTTTACAAGCAACGCGTGTTCGGGCTGCGCGGAATTCAAGTCCTGATCCTCGACGAGGCCGATCGCATGTTCGATCTCGGCTTCATCAAGGACATCCGCTTCGTGCTACGGCGGTTGCCAGAGCACGAGCATCGACTGAATCTGTTGTTCTCCGCCACGTTGTCGCACCGAGTGCTCGAGCTCGCGTACGAGCACATGAACGATCCGGAGCTCGTGCGTATCGAGCCCGACAAAATGACCGTCGATCGCGTCACGCAGAGCATCTACTTCCCCGCAAACGAGGAGAAGTTCCCGCTGCTACTGACATTGCTGCGCGACCGCGATCCGCACCGCACCATGATCTTCGTAAACACGCGGCGCGAAGCCGATCGTCTGAGCGAGCGCCTGCAACACAACGGCATCAAAGCAGAAGCGCTGTCGGGTGACGTGCCGCAGCGAAAGCGCTTACGCATGCTGAAGGACTTCCAGGCCGGTCAGCTCGACGTTTTGATCGGCACCGACGTGGCGTCACGCGGATTGCACGTGCCAGGCGTGAGCCACGTGTTCAACTACGATCTGCCGCAGGACGCCGAGGACTACGTGCACCGAATTGGCCGTACGGCACGCGCCGGCGCCACGGGCGACGCCATCAGCTTCGGGTGCGAGGCGTACGCGATCTCGTTACCCGAGATCGAAGCGTTCATCGGCCGCAAGATTCCGGTCGCCTCGTTCGATCACACCGCTCTGATGAGCGCGCTTCCACATACGCCGAGCCATCGACCGCCGCGCCGCGGGCCGCCGGATGGCAGACGCCGCCCGGGTGGTAGTGGTGGCGGTGGCGGCCCTCGGCGCCAGGCGCGGCGTCCGTAATCTAGATCAGGTCCGCGACGCCGTCGATCGCCGCGAAATCGGTGATCGCGCGCGGCGGCTGGCGCGAGTCCGGTCGCCGAATCGCTACCGTGTTTCGCACACCGTACGATCGCGCTGCCGACAGCACCGCCAGGCTGTCCTCGATCAGCAACGTCCTTGCAGCATCGAAAGGCTCGTGAAGCTCGAGCGCCCGCCAGAAGTCCGCGTCTTCTTTTGGTGCCGCAAAGTCATGCGAGCACACGACGCCGTCGACGAGCTTATCGATACCGGTGTGCTCGGCCTTGACCTCGAACGTATCGCGGTGAGCGTTGGTCAGTATGCACAGTCGCTTGCGCATGGCTCGAACCGCNNCGCGTCCAGTGATCGAGGCAGTACCAATCCAGCGTGCCTACCTTAGCTGCGAAACGAGGCGCCAACACCGCTCGCGACTCCGCAAGGCTCACTCCGTGCTTGCGGGCATAGCGCTCGGGCACAAGGTCGAGCCAGAAGTAATTGTCGAACGCGAGATCGAGTAACGTGCCATCCATGTCGACGAACACCGTGTCGATCGCGTTCCAATCGACGGCAAAAGTGGCTGTTTGGCCCATGGCTCTATGATACAAGAGGCGGCGTGATCGACCTGACCGACAAACGCCGCCTACTCGACACCGTTGCCGGCATCGCCCGCGATGCGGGTCGCGCGATTCTCGAAGTCTACGGCACTGACTTCGCCGTCACGCTGAAGGACGACCATTCTCCTCTGACCGAAGCGGACAAACGCGCCCACACGATCATCGACACGGGCTTGCGTGCGCTCGACCCGGCCGTTCCCGTGTTATCCGAAGAGGCCGCGCCCGAGCAAAGCACGGAGCGGCGTAGCTGGCCGCGATTCTGGCTCGTCGACCCGCTCGACGGCACGAAGGAATTTCTGAAGCGCAACGGCGAGTTCACGGTGAACATTGCTCTCGTGATCGGGCATCGGGCCGAGCTCGGTGTCGTACTTGCACCGGCGCAGGGTCGCCTGTACTTCGGGGCGCTCGGGCTTGGCGCTTGGCGACAAGAGGGTGAGGAAACGCCGGAGCCGATTTATGTCGAACGAACGACGCAAACTCCGCCGCGCGTGGTCGGAAGCCGCAGTCACGAAACTGGCGCGCTCGCCGACTACCTGGCTGCGCTAGGGCCACATACCGTCACGCCAATGGGCAGCTCACTGAAAATATGTCTCATTGCCGAGGGCGCGGCGGATCTTTACCCGCGGCTCGGCCCCACGTCCGAATGGGACACCGCGGCCGCGCAGGCTATCCTCGAGAGCGCGGGCGGGCGTATGATCGATTCGACCGGCCAGCCGCTGCGCTACAACTCCAAAGACAACCTGCTGAATCCTGACTTTCTAGCATTTGGCGACCAGCGGCGCGATTGGTTGGCGCCGATCCGAAGCAGCCGTGGACGACAAGATAGAAACTGACACCTTTCGCAGCGTTGAGCGGCTCAAACAGCTACGCGTCGAGCACCGCGACCTCGATCTCGTCATCGCACGGCTCGTCAGCGATCCGCACGTCGATCAGCTGATGCTGAAGCGGCTGAAAAAGCGCAAGCTCATTCTGAAAGACACGATCGCGCAGCTCGAGAGTGCTCGCATTCCAGACCTGAACGCATAGACGCCGCATGGATTTGATGGCGGACATCGGTGCAACGCATACGCGCTGCGCGCTCCTCGATGACCAGGGCAAGGAAGTCGCTCCGGAGGTCTTCGACAATGTCGACTTCACCGGCCTCGCCGGCATCCTGACCGTGTACCTCGATCATCGCCGCTCGAGCGATCGGCCCAAGCGCGCCGCGCTCGCAGTAGCAGCGCCTATCCTCGGCGACGAAGTACGCATGACCAACATCGGCTGGCATTTCTCGCAGACCGAGCTCAGAGCGCAGCTCGGCCTTCAGCGCCTGACCGTGTGCAACGACTTCGCCGCGGTCGCGTGGGGCCTGCCGCACCTTGCCGCCACGGACCTCGTGCAGATCGGCGGCGGAACACCAGTGAAGCGCGCCACGCTGGCGACGTTGGGGCCAGGCTCCGGTCTCGGCGTCGCGGCGCTGGTGCCCTCGGCGGACAGTTGGACGGTGATGACCGGCGAAGGCGGCCACGTGTCGCTGCCCGCGTACACGAGCGAGGAGCAGGAAGTGATCGCGCTGCTGCGCCAGCGCTTCGGTCACTGCTCCGCCGAGCGTGTACTGTCGGGCCAGGGCCTCGTGAATCTGTACGTCGCACTCGCGGAGCTGGCTGGGCGCGGCCAACCGACCGTAACGCCCGAGGACGTCACGCGTCTCGCGAGCCAACGCGAGCCGCTCGCGCGCAAGACGCTGCAGATGTTTTTCGCGATGCTTGGCACCGTGGCAGGCGACCTTGCGCTGACTACAGGGGCGCTTGGCGGTGTGTATATCGCGGGCGGCATCGTGCCGCGCCTCCGCGAGGTTTTCGCCCAATCCGAATTTCGCGCGCGCTTCCAAACGAAAGGCCGTTACGGCGACTACATGGCCGCGATTCCAACCTACGTGATCACGGCACCGCTACCGGCATTTCGCGGGCTCAGATACCTGCTCGGCTACGCTTAAGCGGCTACCTCTCCGCGGCTTCGATCTTCTTGCGCTGCTCGGCGGCCTGATCGTCCACCGTTTGTTGCACGCCCTTCGCGCGATCGATCGTGCTCGTCAGCGGATCGAATACCGTTTCCTTGCGCTGCGGCTTTTGTTCCTGCGGCGGCGGGGGCGAGGTGCCACAACCCGTGACCATCACCGCCAGTGTCACCAGTAACAATGCCGTTTTGAACGCCATGACTGTCTCTCCAGGCGACTATCGATTCTCCGTAACGTAACGCCCATTCTTTAGAAATACCGAGACCCCGTCGACGTTCGACTTCGCACCCGCGCAATTCCGAAACGCATCGCCCGGTGTATTCTCGGCCGATGAACACAACAACAAGCTCCCCGCTGACCCGCCTCATTACCCGCATCGCGCCGGTAGAACCGCGTGAAGTCGGCGCCGTGCTCGCCGCCTTCTTCCTGTTCTTCTTCATGTGGGCGGGCTACTTCTCGGTCCGCCCGGTGCGCGAAACCGTCGGTACCCTACTCGGCCGCCAGGCGGTTGCGGATCTGTGGCTGTACACCAGCGCGTTCTCGATCCTGATCATTCCGATCTACGGCGCGGTAGTCGCACGTTTCAAGCGCAGCACGTTCCTGCCGTGGACCTACGGCATCGTCGCGGTCGCGCTTGCGGGCGTGGGCTTGCTACTCGATCCGGCGCAGTTCAATCCGACGCTGGGCAAGGCGTTCTACGTCTTCATCAGTGTGGTGAATCTGTTCCTGCTGTCGATGTTCTGGAGCTTCTTACTCGAGATCTTCGACAAAGCTCAGACGAAACGGCTGTTCGGCGTGATCGCGGCCGGCGGCAGCGCGGGCGCGCTAGCCGGACCACTGCTCTCTGATCTCACTGTAACGACGATCGGTGAAGCCGGCATCCTGTTCGTCGCCGCAGCGATGTTCTTGATGGCCATCGTCTGCCAGCGCGTTCTGCTCAGCGGTTGGGCGCGCCAGCCTGGAAGCGAAGCGGCGGACGATCGGCCGATCGGTGGCAACGTGTTCGCGGGTGTGACGCTGATCCTGAAGTCGCCCTACTTACTCGGCATTGCGCTGTTCATCGTCGGCATTTCAGCGGTCAGCACGGTCCTGTATTTCGAGCAACTGCGCATCGTCGCCGACACCTTCGCAACGCCCACCGAGCGCACGCGCGTATTCGCGCGTATCGACTGGATCGTGCAGAGCCTGACGGTCGTCACACAGGTGTTCCTGACGGGCCGCGTTGCCGCACGTTTCGGCGTCACGACGCTGCTCACTCTCGTCCCGATACTGATGGTCGCGGCGTTCGCTGGCCTTGCCGGCTACACCACGTTCACGTTGTTCGCGGCGGTATTCATCTTGCGCCGCGCCGGCGAGTACGCGTTCGTGCGACCGGGCCGCGAGATGCTCTGGAGCCCGCTCGACAAGGAAACGAAGTACAAAGCCAAGAGCACGATCGACGTGCCCGTATACCGCGGCGCCGACTACGTCGGCGGCCAGGTGACAGTCGGACTCACGAGCCTCGGCGTCTCTCCGAACGGGATGATGGCGGTCGGTGCGGTCATCGCAGCCGCGTGGGCTGTCGTCGGCTGGTGGCTTGGCCGCAAGTTCGAGGGCGGCGCCTCTCCGCAGGAGCGCGAGCGCGAGGCCAGCGAAGTCGGAGGCGCCGCGCCGCAGCGCAGCTAGTAGATCTCGCGCGTGTAGATCTGGCGCGTCTCGCCGCCGAAGATGCCGAACGTGGCCTGGCCGGTGGGGTTTTCGTCGCCGGACGTCGTGGTGTTCCAGTCGTAGCGCAGCCACGCAGGCACAGTTCCGTTGATCACTACGCTGCCGGAATTGCCCGCTCCCGGCGCAGCCAGGACCAGATTGAAGTTGCCTCCCGTAGGTGGCTCGCTGAAACGCTGCGCGATCGGCGCCGCCGCCGCGCAGCCGACGGCGCTGTTCCCCGGCGAACCGCCATCGCGCACACAAGTCTCGCCCGCATTCAGGTTCTTCGTGTACCCCGAGAACGCGAGCGACACATTGGTCGTACACGTATCGTTGGTATTGACGATGAACCCCGCGTTGGCGCCGGCGTAGTATTCCGCCGCCATCGTCACGGGCAAGTCGACAATCTCCGAGCCGACAGCGGTGCGCAGCCGCACCCGCCCGTAGCGGACCGCAGCGCCGTTGTTGAACGGCACACCGCTGCCGGTACCGAACACGACTGGGTTGGTAGTCGCGGCAATGCCATCGGTGTCGATGACATTGATGGATAGCGAAATATTGGCGTTGAAGGGATCCGCCGGCACGGTGCGCGTGAAGAGCAACCCCGTACCCGAACCGAACGTGAACGTTCCTACACCGAGGGTGGTCGGCGCAATCACAGGATCCGTACCGGTAATACCGCTCGTGTCGAGCGTGCCCGTCACCGCCGCATACGTCTTACCAGTTGCGCTCACATTCGTTATCCGCCACCAACTGCCCGCGTAGAACGTCGTTGCATTATTGCTCGCGTCCTGTGCAGTCACGGTGATCACCGGCGCGGTGAGGTAGCCGAACGTCTGGCCCGTGTACGTGAAGCCTCCGGCCGAACAAGCCGTTTGAAAAAGCGGGGAATTCAGCGCCACTGCGAAATGGTCGGGGACGAAGCGGCCCACGTTGATTGCGCTCGATTGAATCGTGCGCTCTGCCAGTGTGGAACCATCGGAGGCATCGATAGCGGCGAAGGCACTGTCGGAAAGCTGCATCGTGAAGGCGCCCACCTGACTGTAAGACGCGGCATTCGACAAAAGCTGACCAGATACATGCGTGGTGTTGAGCGTCAACGCGCCGAAACTCGGCGTACACGGCGCGCTCGCGCCGCACGCGGTCAACGTCACGGTCGGAGTGCCGGCGTAGTTCGTGGTGATCGAGCCCGTGCTCCCCGTCGCATCGCTGCGGACGGTGAAATTGCGCCCGGCTTTGTGCTGTGCGGAACCGCCTGTGAATGTGGTGTTGCTGAGGGCGCGCAGCGTGCCCGGCGTTTGTTGGTCGTTGTCCGTTACGCTGAAGTTCGCGAAGGAGCTGGGACGGATCGCGAAGCTGTCGGTCGAACACGCGGTTACAGTCGGCGACGCGGTCGGATACGTGATGCGAACCCGCACGTCCTGGTAAGCATTGCCGACAGCGGAAAAATTCACCGTCGAACGCCCATTGGCGATCGCTGCTGATGCGATCGTTTGCACCAAAGTGTTCGCAGTGGGGCAATTGTCGGCACCGTATCCGCCGCCACTGTTTGCGAGCAGCTCGACCTTCACGTTGCCGCTGAACGAGTTCTGCTGCGCGCCGCCGCTGATCGCAACGACGTCGAGACCGAACACCGTGCCGGCGATCTTGGTCTTGATGAAACCGACGATTGCCCCGGGAGCCGGTGTGGTGGCCGATTCGAACGAATTGAACCCGCCAGGGGTCGGGATGGCGGAAGGCGCTTCGGCCACTGCGTATTGCCCCGGCAAAGCCGCCGTCGTGATGGTCGCGCCCGCCATAGTGGTCGATGTCGCCGTGCGCGTAGGCGTCGGCGGTGGCGTCGACGTCCAGGTCGCCCCACTGTAGCGGGCCATGTTGAAGAGCAAAGCATTCGCCCCAGAATCGAGATCGGCCGCCACGAAATTGAGCGCGATGCTGTTGCCGGCGAGCGCGGTGAACACCGTTCCAGAGTTCGCTATCGTCCAGTAGCGGTTCGCGCTCTTCGCCGAATCGAGCGGTGACGAGCCGAGATTCGGGTGGTCGCCGGCGGTCGACGACACGGTGATATTCCCTGCCGTCGTGACCGTCGCGAGCGTCAGTGCCACTGGCGCATAGGCGACGAGCGTGGACGTCGCGCTGCCAACTTCGTAGGTGCGCGTCTGCGCGCTGCCACTCGTCGCGAAGTTCTTCTGAAGATTNNGGAATGACCATCGCGAACGTAGCCGCGTCGATGAAACCATTGGTCAGCGTGAGCCCATTGGTGACCGTGGTGTTGATGCCAAGCGTAGCTTTGCGGTTGGTGAGCGTCGGCGCCGTCTTATTGACGGTCAGTTGATAGAAAGTGGTGGCGGCGGTGCCGCCGATCGTCGACGAGGCAGTCCCGAGCAACGAGACTACGGTCGTCGTCTGCGTGAAGGCTCCGTTGTTTGTCCAGTTACCGCCACCCGCGCCGTTGCCCGCACCAACGTTGATCGCCAGCCCACCGTTGGGCGCCAGCGTGTTCAGGTCACTGATCGTCAGATCGTTCAGGATGTTTGTCGGCGAGCGCATGAGGATCGCATTGGCGGTCGATTGGTTGAGCACGAGATTCCAGACGTTGAACACACCGCCTGCGCCGTTGAGCATCGAAATCTGGTTCNNGCGACGATCGTCCCGCCCGACCAGTTCAGCGTCGTCCCTGTGCCCAGCAACAGGGAATAGACGGGGCCCGCGTCGATCGTCATGAGATTCAGGGTGCCGCCGGACATCGTGAAAGTTCCGGCCGACGTACCGCTCGCGCTGTTGACGCCGCCGGGAACTGTCATCGTGCCGCCGTCCATCTGGAACAAGGTCGACGCGAAATCGCCGAGCACCAGACGCACGCTGTCCGCATTGCCGAGATTCATAGTGCCGTTGCTGACACGGAGGTAGCCGCCGTTGATCGTCACGTCGAACGCGCCCGTCGTCACGGTCGCACTGCTGTTCAGCCAGAAGCCGCCGGTGGCGGGAATCGTCGCACCTCCGGCCGTCGTCCACGGCGTGATGCTCGTCGTGCTCGAGTGCTTGTACGTACCGTTTGTGATGGTGAGGAAGGGGCTCGGCACGGTGATAGCCGACTGCATGTCGAGCACGTTGGCGTTCGTCGCGCCCTCGTTCAGCGTAATCAGGTTGAACGTGTACGCGCCGGAGCCGCTCACGATCTGGCTGCCGTTCTTGTTGAATGTCACGTTCAACACGCGGTTGGCGGCCGGAGCAAAGTTGATGGCGCCGGAGTTGGCGATGTCGCCGCCGACCGTCAGCGTGTGGGTCGCGGCCGTCGAGCCGAGCGAGATCGTGCCACTGGCGCCAACCGAGATATTGCCGTTCACCGTCAACGCCCGTGCCGTGGCGTTGCTGCCAATCACCAGCCCGCCATTGACCGTGAGGCTGTTCAGCGCGGCCGAGTTCGCGTCGAGCGTGGTCGTACCCGCGCTGATGACGACGTCGTCGCCCGCCAGCGGCACGCGGTTGCAGTTGCCGACGCTCGTCCAGGTAGCCGCAAGGCTCCAACTGCTCGAGCCGACGGATGTACAGGTCAGCGCGGATGCCGCCGGCGTAAAGCCCACGGCCGACGCCAACGCGAGAAGCACCGTCCACAATGATCTGGATGCCATGGACCCTAGCTCGCGTCTGTAATCTTCGACTGCAACCGGCGCGACACGTAGTCGGGCCCGCCGTAAACGCCCCCGACTGCATGAACATCGAAGACGAATATCCGAATCGTGCTCGTGCCTTCGACATACGAGGTTTGCGAGCATTGCACGGACACCGAGAAACCGGCCGTGGCACCCTCAGTCAGATTCAAAGTTGAAGTCCCGCACACGCCGGCGTTCAACGCCCGGTACGCGGCCCAGGCGACGCCCGACTTCGCCGCGTGAAACGCCTGCGCGCCGCGCAGCTCTGCTGTCGTCGTTTGCTGTTGAACCACGTTGAGACGCACGGCCACGACGCCGAGACCGGCAAGAACGACGAGCAGGAAGATCGCCGAGACCAGCGAAAACCCGCGTTCAGCCATCGCGCTCATGGGTTTCATGGCACGTTGTCCATGTGGATCTGCGATAGCAGAGATATCGATTCGCCGGCTGCGCTGACGGTGATGCTGAGCGAGAGCAAGCCGCCACGCTCGGCGGTCCCCGGCGTGTACGTGAACGTGCAGCCCGCGATCTGATTCGCCATGAGGCTCGCGGTCGCGCCAGCGCCCAGTAGCTCGCCGTGACTGTCAACGCTCGACTGGCTCGACGCGATCGAATAGCCCTGGTAGCGCAACAACGTTCCCGCAACGCCGTCGCACAGATAGGTCACCGGCCCGTCGAGCAGGAAGACGCGCTGTGTTGGCGACTCGTAGGCGAACTTGAACGCCGGGGACAATGTGACGCGATCCTCACCGGTCGCCCCGTCCACCGCGATNNACCTGCGTAAACGGGCCGAGCACGTTGAACGAGGCATCGGCGGCGGCGAAGTCGAGAATCTGCGCCGCCGTACCCGGCGGCTGTGCACGATAGCGCGCGCCGTCGACGGTGCTCAGCATCTCGAGCGCCGCGACACCGCCCGCGGTAGTCGTGCGAACACTATTCGGCAGCGCACGGCGAACGTCACGGCCGATTCTCTGCAAGGCGGAGTCGGCCGAATCCACGAGGCGCGCGCGCCGAGTCTGATCCGTGAAGCCTTTCACTGAGCCGCTGATGAACAGCGACACGAACGACACGACGATGGCCGAGATCACCAGCGTGACCACGAGCTCGATCAGAGTGAAGCCGGTTTGGCCGTGTTTGGAGCGCATTGAATCAGAGTCTTGTCTTGTAGGCGCTGAGGGTGACGGTGACGTTCGGCGCGTAGGTGACACGAACGTCGACGCGCTTCGCGTCGGCGCCGGGGACGCTCGTCAGCGCCGCGCTGGAAACCACCTGTACCCGCACCGTGTACCGCGATAATGCGGCGATCGCGACGCCGAACTCGTCACGCGCACCAACATCGACGAGTCCGTCGTAGTCGTCCACGTCGTCGAAGTCGACGCGGTTGGCCTCGCCGTCGACACCGTCCGGATCGGCGAACGACTTCAGCGTGATCTCCTCGAGATACGCCTCTGCAACGGCGACCGCCTGGGTCATCACCATCGCGTCGGCGCTGCGACCCACGCTCTGCGACAGCACGCCGAGCACGCCGCCAATCGCGATCGCAATGACTACGATCGAGATGATGAGCTCGATCAGCGTAACGCCGCTTTGACGGTGGGTGCGCATGTCAGGGCGCCCGCACGAAGCCGCTGTCCGCCACCACCGTCAGAGCGAACGGCCCGATGCTGATCGTCTGATCCGCGCTTAGGTTCGTGCGGCCGAGGGCGTCGAAGGTCATGGTGACGGCGGGGGCCGTAGCAACGCCGCCTGGGCTCGTGCCTGCGAGCAGTTGCCCATCGGCGAGCCGCACGCCCGTCGGCCACGTAGTGTCCGTGAGATCGCAGCTACCGCTCTGCGCCGCTTGCTGGCGCGCCTGATAGCTGCCGGCGTCAATCGTCACGCGCACAGGACAACCGCTGGCGACTGCGAGCTTCTGAGAATACTTGAGCGCCATGGCGAGCTCTTCGTAGTAGCCGCGCTGCAGGAATGCGGTGCTGTCGACGAACCGGGGCGCCGCGACGGCGGCCAGGACGCCGAGAATCACGAGCACGACGACGAGCTCTATCAGTGTGAAGCCCGCCTCTTGCTGCCCGTTTCGCATCGACCGCCCGCGCATCGCATCCTCTCAAACCGAAAAGGGCGCCCCGCGGGCGCCCTCTGGCAACTCGACCGGGGCAAAACGAATCGTTAGCAACCGGTCGTGGTCACGGTGACGCTCGGCGCCGTATTCGCGGCGGCGGCCGGCGTATAGGTAACGAGGCAGTTCGCGATCGAGACACCCGCTGGCGACTGCTTCGTGAACACGGCCGTGGCGCCGGGCGTGGTCACCGCAAAGCCGGAGAAATCCACGAGCGAGTTCTGGACGGTAGCCGCATTCGGATAGCCATTTGCCAGCGTGATTGCCTGCCCTTCCATCGTCACGGTCGTGCTGGCCGGATCACCCTGCGCCAGCCATACCGAGTGTGTGAGTGCCGCCGCGGACCGGACGCTGCCCGCCAAACTCTGCGTCGCGGTCAAACGCGCCTGGCCCTCGAGGGACGCAAAGCGCGGAATCGCAAACGCCGCGAGAATTCCGAGGATCGTGATCACGACCACGAGCTCGATCAGCGTGAAGCCGCGTTGCTTTGTCTTACTGCTCATCGATGAGTCCCTCGAAATGGATTGGCGCTGTGTTAGCAACCGGTTATCGTCGTCGTAACAGTGGGCGCCGTGTTCGCAGCGGCGGCCGGCGTATACGTCACGAGACAATTTGCGATCGACACGCCACTCGGTGACTGCTTCGTGAGCACGGCCGTGGCGCCTGTCGCGACGGCGAAGCCGGTAGTATCGGCAAGCGTCGTCGCAATCGTGGCGGCGTTCGGATAGCCGTTCGCCATCGTGATCGTCTGGCCTTCCATCGTGACCGACGTGCTGGCCGGGTCACCCTGCGCGAGCCAGAGTGCATGCGATAGCGCCGCACCGGAACGAACGCTGCCGCCGAGCGATTGAACCGCCGCAGTTCGCGCCTGGCCTTCGAGCGACGCAAAACGCGGCACCGCAAAGGCAGCGAGAATACCGAGGATCGTGATTACGACCACGAGCTCGATTAGGGTGAAACCGCCCTGACTGGTCTTGCTGTTCATCGAAACTTTCCTCTGAAAAATCCGCCTAGGCACGGCGTTGGCAATTGAGACCTGAAACAAACACTAATTGACAAAACGCTTTGCCGCTGTGATCGAACCGACAGCGGCCCCACCCCACGCGTGATCGCGATCACAATTTGGCCTCTTCATCGCGAGTGCGAGAATACTTAGTCGGGCCACGCAAACTCGTGCACCTGCACGAGCCGGAGTCCCCTGAACCCATCGGATCCGGGCTCGAAAGTGCCGTCGCCGTTGCGATCATCGAATACGAATTCGGTCTTGAGCTCGATACGCCCCGGCGATCCGCCGAGCGCGTCGAAGCGCGTGTAATGCCCGACGCGATACACGAGTCGGTGCGCATGTTCGTCGAAGTACCAACTCGCCACCGGCATGTCGTCTTCCTGTGGCCGCTCGAACGAGCCCACGTAGTTAGCCGGTGGCGTCAGCAGTAACGCCATGGGATTACCGTCCGCAAGGTTTTGTAGCGATGCGGCGTCGCCGCGGGTGATCCGCCCCGCTGCTTCGAATAGCAGGGCCGTCTGTAAATCGGCTTTGACTTGCACAAACGCGACGCGCTGTGCGCGGCCGATCAGGGGCAGCACCCGATCGAGCAATGCGCCCGCCACGATCGCGACCGCCACTACGACGACCATGAGCTCCACCAGCGAAAACCCGCTCGATCTGCGCATGCGCATCTCACTAGCCGAGCCCGGTACCCTTCGCAGCCATATCCCATAGGGGTAGGAACACGCCGAGCGCCAGCACGAGAACCATGGCGCCCACGCCGACGATCAGCAACGGCTCGATCGCGGCACTCAGGTTCTCGAGCTCGTAGTCCACTTCACGCTCGTAGAACTCGGCCACTTCACCCAGCATGTCGCCGAGCGCGCCGGTCTCCTCGCCAATCGCAATCATCTGCAGCGCGAGGGGCGTGAACAGGTCGACCGTCTGCGCGGTTCGGTACAGGCCTTCGCCGCGCTCGACGCCGTCACGCAGCGCGAGCACGCGCTCCGTCAGGTATTCGTTTCCGGTGGCCCGCGCAATCGTGCTCAGCGACTGAATCATCGGCACGCCAGCTTCGAGAGTCAGCGCGAACGAGCGGCAGATCTGCGCCAAGCTCGCACGGCGCACGATGCCCCCGACGACGGGCGCTCTGAGCTTGAGCTTGTCCCACTTGTATCGACCCGCGGGGTCGCTCACCCACATCCGGAAGACGACGGTCACCGCAACACCGGCGCCAATCACGAGGTACCAGTACTGCGATGTGAACGTCGACACACCGAGCAGCACGCGCGTGGCCCATGGCAGGTTGTTACCGAGCGCGGCAAAGATCGGCGCGAACTTCGGCAGTACGAACATCGTGATTACGCCCATGGCGATCGCGATTGCAACGATCACGGTAGCCGGATAGCGCAACGCGGCCTTTACCTTGTCGCGCACGCGCTTCTGCATGCCGAGGAACTCGTACATGCGGAGGAACGCCATCTCGAG
>PMCP01000012.1 GCA_003155415.1 Gammaproteobacteria bacterium
TGTTCGCCGCCGGAGAGTTGCACCGGATAGTGATCCATCCGCTCCGCAAGACCCACCTCGTCCAGCAGCAGCCGCGCCTGCTCAATGCCGCTGCCGTCAAGGTTCAACTCGTATGGCAGCAAAACATTTTCCAGAGCGGTCAGCGTTTGAATCAACTGGTACGACTGAAAGACAAAGCCGATCTTCGCGCCGCGCACCGCCGCCAGTTCCGCCTCGGCCAGATTGTGAATCGGCACTCCGTCCAGAAAAATCTCGCCGCTCGATGGCGTGTCCAACCCAGCCAGCAACCCCAGCAGCGTACTCTTGCCGCTGCCGCTCGCGCCTACAATGGCCACAAACTGACCGGCGGGAATAACGAGAGAAATTCCCTTCAGAATCTCCACTCGCCGCGCGCCATTCTGAATCCACTTCTTAGCCTCCCGAACTTCTATCACTCCGCCGGCCTCCCTGAATCTAGTCCCTAGTCCCTTAGTCCCTGTCTTCGCTCTCCGATACACTAACCCTATGTACGTTCGCCGCTCACTGATTGTTTCGCTTGTGCTGATAATCCTGGCCGCCGCTCCTCTGCGGGCTGCCGAGCGCCCTCTACTGGTCTGCTACGGAGACAGCATTACCGCCGGATACGGCCTCCAATCCGGCCAATCCTTCCCCGACGCCCTGCAACGCGACCTCGACGCTCAAGGCTTTCACTACAAAGTCGTCAATCAAGGCACCAGCGGCGCCACCACCAAAGACGCCGTTGCCAACCTGCGCTCCATCGTTGCGCTCCATCCCGCTGTGGTCATCGTAGAATTCGGCGGCAACGACGGCCTGCGCGGCCAGCCGATCGACGCGCTGCGGGACAACCTCTCGAGCATGATCGAGCAGAGTCAACGCGCCGGGGCTCGCGTCGCGATTGCCGCCATACAGATTCCGCCGAACTACGGTCCTGCATACACGCGCGCGTTGTCCGCCCTGTACCCGGAGCTTGCGCAACGCTTCCACGTCACGCTCGTCGATCTCGCTCTGGCCAATGTGGCCGTGAAACCCGAACTCATGCAGGGCGACGGTATTCACCCGAACGCCGCGGGCCAGAAGATCGTGTTTGCCAACGTCTGGCAGGCGCTTGGCCCCATGCTCGCAGCGCGTGATGGCCGATAGACCCTGGCTCAAGGCCTATTCGCCGGGCGTTCCGGCGGACATCGACGCGGATCGTTACACGTCGCTCGTCGCGCTGCTCGAGTCGGGCTTCGAGCGGTTCGCCGCGCAGCCTGCGTTCACGAATCTCGGCACCACGCTGACGTTTGGCGACGTCGAGCAGCGAAGTCGCGAGTTCGCCGCCTATTTGCAGTCGGTGCCGGGCTTAAGCGGCGGCGACCGCGTCGCGATCATGCTGCCGAACACGTTGCAGTACGTCGTGGCGCTGTTCGGCGTGCTGCGCGCCGGCCTCGTGGCCGTGAATGTGAATCCGATGTACACGGTGCCGGAGCTCACGCACCAGCTCTGCGACAGCGGCGCCAAAGCGATCATCGTGCTCGAGAACTTCGCGAGCACCGTCGCTACGGCGCTGCCGGCGACGGAGCTTACGACGGTGATCGTGAGCCGGCTCGGGGATCATTGCCCGGCGCCGAAACGCTGGCTCGTGAACTTCGTCGTGAAGCACGTGCGCAAACTCGTGCGGCCGTACCAGCTCGCGGCGGCCGTCGACTATCGCGGTGCGCTGGCGAAGGGTGCGCGTCTGCAATACAAGCGGCCCGTAATCGGCGGTAGCGATCTGGCGTTCCTGCAATACACCGGCGGCACGACGGGGCGCGCCAAAGGCGCCATGCTGACGCAGCGCAATATGGTTGCGAACACGCTGCAAGCCGCCGCCTGGGCACGGCCGTTCTTCACACCGGACGCGGGCGTGATTGTGACGCCGCTCCCGCTGTACCACGTGTATTCGCTGACGGCGAACCTCTTTTGTTTCTTCGAGCTCGGTGGCCACGACTTGCTGATCACCGATCCGCGCGATCTCAAGTCGTTCATCGCCGAGTTGCGCAACACGCGGTTCGCGTTCATGACGGGCGTCAACACGCTGTACAACGCGCTGCTGCACGCGCAGGACTTCGGCTCGATCGATTTCTCTCCGCTGCGCGTGTCGATGGGCGGCGGCATGGCCGTGCAACGCGAAGTCGCAACCCGCTGGCAGGCCGCGACCGGGGTGCCGATTGCGCAAGGCTATGGCCTGACGGAAGCGTCGCCGATCGTGTGCGGCAATCCGCTCGATCGCAAGGAGTTCGACGGCTCGGTGGGCCTGCCGTTTCCGTCGACGGAAGTCGCGATTTTCGACGAGCACGGCACTGTGCTCGGCACGGACCAGGTCGGAGAGATTTGCGTGCGTGGGCCGCAGGTCATGGCCGGCTATTGGCAGCGGCCGGATGAAACGGCGCTCGTGATGTTCGGCGACGGCTGGCTACGTACGGGCGATGTGGGGCGTATCGACGCACAGGGCTACGTGTTCATCGAAGACCGGATCAAAGACGTGATCGTCGTATCCGGCTTCAAGGTGTATCCGAGCGAGGTCGAAGACGTCGCGGCGCGCCAGCCCGGAGTGCTCGAGGCTGCCGCAATTGGCGTGCCGGATGCGCAGTCGGGCGAGGCGGTGAAGCTTTACGTCGTACGCAAGGACCCGAGCGTGACCGAAGCCGCCGTGCTCGCGCACGCACGCGCCAACCTGACCGGTTACAAGCGGCCGAAGCACGTCGAGTTCCTGGACGAGCTGCCGAAGTCGAACGTGGGCAAAGTGCTGCGACGCGCGCTGAAAGAACGCGCCGACGCTCAGGCGAGCCCCACCACCAAGTAGATCGCAAGGCCTACGAGCCCGCCAACCAACGTGCCGTTGATGCGGATGTACTGCAGGTCCGTGCCGATGTGCAGCTCGATGCGCCGCGAAGTCTCGTGTGGGTCCCAGCTCTCGATCGTGTCGGACACGACCTCGGCCAGCGGATCGCGATAGTTCTCGACCACGTACAGCAGCGCCTGACGTAGCCAGCCGTTCAGCCGAGCCGCGGCTTCGTTGTCGGTGTGCAGCGCAGCCCCGAGCTTGCGAATCTCGTGCGTGATCCCGACCGCCAGTGGAGAGCCCTCGTCCGCCAGCGCTGCGTGCAGCTCGTCGTTCAGGCGTTGCCACAGGTCCTCCGCGTAACTGCGCACGGCCGGATGCGAGGCCACCTCCTGCTGCAGAGCGCGGCCCTTGGCCGCAAGCGCGGGATCCGTGACGAGCGACTGACGCAGCGCTTCGATCTGCGCACGGATGTCGGTGCGCGCCGGATGTTTAGGGTCGCGCGCGATCGCACCCAACAGTGCTTCTATTTCGCCGACGAGTTTGTCGAAGATCTCCTGGTCGACGAATTTCGGTAGCCACCACGGGCTCTTCTCGTGGATTCGCAGGCGGATCTCGAGGCGGTGCTGGTCGAGCTGTGTCTGCGCGAACTGCACCAGCTGATCGATCAGTACTTGGGTGCGGTCGCCGGCCATCAGCACGTCGAGCAGGGTGCCGACGGCGCGGTTCACCGGAACCGCATCGAACGCACCGCGCAGGCTGCCGCCGAGTGCAGAGCGCAGCTCGCCGCCACCGCTCGAGTGCAGCGCCCAGTTCAGCGCGGTGCACAAGTCGCGGCCTACGCGCGCGGAGTTCCCGTCGTCGTCGAGCCACGCGCCCAAACGCTCCGCAAGATCGCTGCGATCGAGGCGCCGCTCTATCGCTTCGCGGACGAGGAAGTGATCACGGATGAAGCGCGCGAGGGCGCGGCCGATGTCGTCCTTGCGCGCAGGGATGACGCCCGTGTGCGGGATCGGCAAGCCGAGCGGCCGTCGGAACAGGGCCACGACGGCGAACCAATCGGCAAGGCCGCCGATCAGTGCGGCTTCGGCGAATGCGCGCGCGGCGCCGCTCCATCCGGTCTTCGGCAGCCACCACGTTGTCGCGGCGAATACAGCCGCCATGGCCGCGAGCAGCACGGTGGCCGTGAGCCGCATGCGCCGCAGGCGGCGGACGAGCTTGGGATCCGGGGGTGGAGGCGGGGCGGTCGTGCCGCCGTTCATCCAAAGACGGCGGCGATCTCGGTCTGGAGGGCCGCCGCGGCCTGGTAGGGATCGGCGGCGTCGCGAATCGGCCGGCCGACGACGATGTAGCTGGCGCCGGCGCGCAACGCGAGCGTCGGCGTGACGACGCGGCGTTGATCATCGTTGCGCGCTGCGTCGGGTGGACGAATGCCGGGAGTCACAATCAGCGGGCTTTGCCCGAGTGCTTCGCGCAGCCGCGCGGCTTCGAGGCCCGACGCGATCACGCCGTCGCA
>PMCP01000065.1:0-3649 GCA_003155415.1 Gammaproteobacteria bacterium
CGCACGCGCGCGGCGCTCGGGTTCGGCGGCGGCGCGCCGTGGCTCTCCGCGAACCGCCGCGACGCATTGCTCGGCGCACTCGCGCGCGGCAACACGCTGCTCGTACGCGCGAGCTTCCCGGGCGGGTTGCCGAACGGCAAACCCGCGGCGCTCACGCTGCGCCGCGTGAACGGGGGCGACGCCTGGACCGCGAGCGAAGTCTGGTCCGCACCCGCCGATCCGAGCGTGCCGGGCCCCACGCTGCTCGCCCTGCTCGCCGGCAGCAACGGCTTGGGATTTGGGGAGCGACTGACGGCCACCCTGCCCGCGGGCGACTCGCAGACCGGCGCCGTGGTGCCCGCCTCCGCGATGGTGCTCGCGGGCGGCCAGGCGTGGTGTTACGTGCAAACGGGCGAGCACGAATTTGCGCGCCGCGCGATCGAGATCGGCAAGCCAGTCGACGCCGGCTATTTTCAGCAGCACGCCATCGCCGCGGGCGACAAGATCGTGACGGCAGGCGCCGGCCTGCTGCTCGCGCGCGAGCTCGGCGGCGCTCCGGCGGAAGACTAAACGCACATGCAATGGCTCGTCGCCTGGTCGGTACGGCGGCGCGGCGTGGTCGCCACGCTCGCGCTCGCGTTCCTCGTCCTCGGCGCGTCGCGCGCGCGACTGACGCCGATCGATGTGTTCCCGGAGTTCGTGCCGGCGCAAGTCTCGATCCAGACCGAAGCGCCGGGACTCACGCCGGACCAGGTGGAGGCGCTGGTCACGAGGCCGATAGAAGCGGCCGTGAACGGCGCGCCGGGACTCGCGTCGCTGCGCTCCGAGTCCATTCCCGGCCTCTCGGTCGTCGACATCAGTTTCGCGCCAGGCACGAACCCGCAGCGCGCGCATCAGGACGTCGCGGAGCGGCTCGCAGGCGCAGGCGCCCTGCCCGAAGGCGCGGGCGCGCCGAAACTTTCCCCGCTGACCTCCAGCACGATGGACGTGCTGAAGATCGGGCTGGTCTCCGACACGCTCGACGCGTTCGCGCTGCGCGACCTCGCCGAGTGGAGCCTGAAGCCGCAGCTCCTGGCCGTGCCCGGCGTCGCCCGTGTCAACGTGTTCGGCGGATCGATCCGGCAGCTGCAGGTTGCCCCGGATCTCGCGAAGCTCGCGGCCTACGACGTCACGCTCGCCGATCTCGCCGAAGCTGCGCGCGGCGCACTCGCGCTGCGCGGCGCCGGTTTCATCGATACGGCGGCGCAACGCGTGCTGATCGAGTCACCGGTGCCGGAGCCCGATACGGCCGCGCTCGCGGCGGCCGTCGTCACAGTACGCAACGGCGTGCCGCTGAGACTCGGCGACTTCGCAGCCGTGACTTTGAGCGCGGCCGTGCGCGCCGGCGACGCCACGATCATGGGTCGCGACGGCGTGCTGCTGACGCTGTCTAGCCAGTTCGGCGCGAATACCCTCGACGTCACGCGCGCACTCGAAGCCGCGCTCGCCGACATCACGCCGCGCCTCGCGGCCGAGGGCGTCAGGGTGTATCCCGCACTGCATCGGCCGGCCACGTTCATCGAACGCGCGCTCTTGAATCTGCGCACGGGTCTGATCGTGGCCGCACTGTTCGTGCTGATCGTGCTGTTCGCCTTCTTACGCAACGTGCGGGCTGCGCTGATCTCGTTCGTCACGATTCCGTTGTCGCTGCTCGCCGCCACGCTCGTGCTGGGCGCATTCGGTCTCACGCTGAACGCGATGACGCTCGGCGGTTTCGCCGTGGCCGTCGGCGTGCTGGTCGACGACGCGATCATCGACATCGAGAACATTCTGCGACGCCTGCGCGCGAACGCGTTGTTGTCTGCTCCACTGCCACGACTCGAAGTCGTGCGCGACGCGTCGCTCGAGATCCGCGCGCCGGTGTTGTTCGCCACGTTGGCCGTCGTCGCGCTGTTCGTGCCCGTGTATTTCATCTCCGGCGTGCAAGGCAAATTCATCGGCCCGCTCGCGCTCGCGTTCGTCGCTGCCGTGCTGGCGTCGCTGCTCGTGGCTCTTACCGTCACGCCGGCGCTGTCCGCGCTCGCGCTCGGCGCCGGGTCTGCGCACGCCGAAGCACGCTGGATCACGCGGCTGAAAGAACGGCAGGCCGCGGCGGCCGTGTGGCTCAGCGAGCGGTTCGTTGCCGTCGCCGTCGTGCTCGTCGTCGCGGTGGGTGCCGCGCTGCTCTGGCTGCCGCGGCTCGGCGGCCAGTTCATGCCGGATTTCGAGGAAGGCCACTTCGTCGTGCAGGCCAGCAGCGCGTTGCCGGGCACGGGGTTCGACGACATGCTCGGCATTGGCCGGCGCTTGAGCGCGCAGATCCTGGCCCTGCCCTACGTCGCCACCGTCGAGCAGCAGATCGGCCGCGCGGAGCTCGGCGAGGATACGTGGGGGCCGAATCGCAGCGAGCTGCACGTGGAGCTCAAGCCCGATCCCGGCATCGATCAGCGCGCGGCGCAAGCGGCGATCCGCGCCATCGTCGCGAGCTACCCCGGGATTCGCACCGAGGTCGTCACGTTTCTCGGCGACAGGTTCAGCGAGAGCCTCACGGGCGAGACGGCCGCGGTCGTCGTCAACGTGTTCGGCGACGACTTGGACGTGCTGGACCAAACCGGCGCGCGTGTCGCGGCGGCGCTGCGGGGCACGCCGGGCGTCGCGGATCTGCAATACGAACGGCAGAGCGCGACACCGACCGTGATCGTGCGGCCGCGCGCCGAAGCGCTCGCGGCACACGGCGTGCAACGGCGCGAGCTGCTCGACGTNNATCGGCGCGCTGAACGTGAAATCGCCGTTCGGCCCCGTGGCCGTTTCGCAGCTGGCCGACGTGCAGGCGGGCGTGGGCCGGTCGCAGATACGGCACTTGGACGGTCAGCGCCGCGTGGCGATCACATTCAACGTCGCGGGCCGCGACCTTCAGAGCACAGTGGCCGAGGCGCGAGCGCGCATCGCGGCGCTCGAGCCGCTGCCCACTGGAACATTCGTGAGGTTCGCAGGCCAGGCCGAAGCCGAGCGCGCCGCGCGTATCGAGCTCGTGCTGTTTGCCGCGGCCGCGGTGCTCGCGGTCGTCCTGCTGCTGACCGTGTGCTTCCGCCGCCGCGCGTATCCGTGGCTCGTGCTCGTGAANNCTCGTAACCGTGTTCGGCATCAGCGCGCGAAACTCGATCCTGCTGCTCGCGCACTACGAGCATCTACTCGACGTGGAAGGCGCGACATGGAACCGCGCGACGGCGTTGCGCGGCGCGTCCGAGCGGCTCGTGCCGATCCTGATGACGGCGCTCGTCACCGCGCTCGGCCTCGCGCCCCTAGCGTTCGGTCTTGGCAGCGCTGGCTACGAGATCGAGGCGCCGATGGCGATCACCGTGCTCGGCGGCCTCGCGACGTCGACGATACTGAACCTGCTGGTGCTACTCGGCTTCGTCGAGCGCGCGACGCCCTTACCCCCTGGATCGACGCTCCAGCGCGCTTTCTAGAATTTTACGGCGCGCGCGTCGCCCAAAATCACGTCGTGATAGACCGGTAGCGACCAGCCCTCGGCCTCGAGCTCTTTGAGGCGCTTGTCCACCATGCGCACATAGTTGGCGGGGCTGCCGTATTTCTTCTTCACGATCGCGGCGTCGATCGGCGTCTGCCACCCCGAGAGATAGCACAGCAA
>PMCP01000065.1:3699-13522 GCA_003155415.1 Gammaproteobacteria bacterium
TGATGCCCTTGTCCACCCACTGCAGCAAGTGATGCAGCGCCACCGACGCCATCGCATCGAGCGGAATCTCCGACAGCGGTTGCAGGCAATCTTCCTGAGTCAGCCGCTTGCGGGTGTTGCGTGAATCGAGGTGCGCCATGGCGGCAAACTCGTACACGCGAAACTGCTTGCCGGGCTCGTCGCTGTCCTGCGTGGCGGTGGCCACGTCCATGTACTCCACCTGCGTGGGCACCTGGATGATGGGCACATCCACCGGCGCAATGGTCGAACCGTTCATGGTCGGCATGAAGCCGTCGTAGATGTTGGCCATGCTGGCCAGCTTGAACACCCTATGCGACGGCAGGTAGTTGACCACCATTGCCGAGCTTGCGGACGTGCCCCACAGGATCATCTTGCGCAGCTTCAAGTTCGCGATGGGGCTTTGCGGGCTTTTGATCAGCGCGCCAGCCTGGGCCAGGATTTCACTGATTTGCTTCTGGGTGGCCTTCAACGAGCCGTAGCGTTCGGGATTGAACGCGCCAATCTGTTCGACGCCGGTGGTATCGATCTCCACCGCGATATGGCCCGCATCCATGATGTACAGCGAGTTGTATTCGAACGCGTGCGCTGCGGCGGCCGCCGGATGCATGGGCTCGGCGATGACCAGGCCGCTGAACTTGCGATCGTCTTTCGGTTTACGGATGACGAGGCGGGTCTCGTAGGGGTCGCCGGCAGCGGTGCCGGAGATGACGTATTCGTCCACTGCGTAGTTGAAGTGATCGGGCCCCTTGCCCGGCCACAGTGCGGAGGCGGAGTCGTAGACCTTGCCGGGGCCGCTGAGCGGTTTGATGGCAGGGATCGGCGCAACGATCGGGGTGGGCGGCGGTTCCGGCGGCGCGGGGCGGCGGCCCGGGAAGCCGGGTGGCGGTTGCGCCAGAGCCGTGCCCGTCACGGCGAGAAGGGCCATCACGGCCAGCGGAGTCCGAAAATTTCCTGCGATTGTCTTCACGGCCTGCTGTCTCCCAAGTTTCCGCGAGAGATGTTACTCAGGAATCGTCCAGGTTGTTACTCCGATCAGCGCGGTTCCATGAGGTCGCGGATCACCTTCACGGGCGCGCTGCCGTAGCTCAAGAACTGTTCGTGGAAGCGCTTCAGGTCAAATTCGTCGCCCTGCTTTCGCTTCAAGCTCTCGCGCAGGTCGAGGATCGCCGCGTAGCCTGAGAAGTAGCTAGTGAGCTGCACGCTCGTGCGTGTCACGCGTTTCCACTTGTCGGCGGCCTCCTGCTCGGTCTGGAACGCTTCGCGCGTGAGCAGGCTCATGGTGTCCGCCTCGCTCATCCCGCGCACGTGCACGCCGTAGTCGAGAATCGTGTTGCAGACGGTGCGCAGGTTCCACTTCGAGTAGATCAGCCACGCCTCGGCCTTCGAGTCGCCGTAGCCCGACTCGAGCATCATTCGCTCCGCGTACACGGCCCAGCCTTCGATCATCGCGCCGTTCCCAAAGATGCTCTTGATCAAGCTCGGCGACCTGTTCGCGTAGATCAGCTGCACGTAGTGGCCCGGCACCGCCTCGTGAATGTTGAGGATCGGCAGCATCCAGTCGTTGTACTCGCGCAGCCAGCTCTCCGCGCGCTCGGGCGACATATCGTCGAGCGGCGTCACGTTGTAATAGGTCGGCGCACCGGGGTCGTACGGGCCCGGCGCCTCGATGCTCGCGCCGGCGATACCGCGCTCGTGCGGCGGTGTCTCGCGGACCTTGAGAGGCTTGGTTGCGTCGAGCGTCACGAGGTCGTGCTCGCGCACCCAGCGCTCGAGCTCCGGTATCTGCTCCTTCACGGCCGCGACGAGGTTGTCGCGCGCGACGTGTTGCTCCGAGAGCTTCGCGATGACCCGGCCGATCTTGTCGAGCCGATCAGCGGGCGGTGTCGCGTTCGGAAAATACTTGGGCCACAGCAGGTCGGAGAGCAGCGCCATGCGGGTGAGGAGCGTCTCCTTCTCCGCCAGAGCGCGCTCGTACAAAGCCTCGGCGGTGTCACCTGACTGGATGTCGAACGCGAACTTCTGGGCGTACAGCTCGCGCCCGAGACGGAACGAGCGCGCCTCGACTGCGCCGCTCGCGAGCTTCGCGTCGAACGCTTCGAGCCATGCGACGTAGTCGTCGATCGCGGCACGCGCGGCAGCGAGCCGCTGTGCAAACACGGTGCGCTCGGCGGCCGTGAGCTTCGAGCCCGCAACCTGCGACTCGAGCTCCGGGCCGAACACCGCGAGCGCTCCACGGTTTTGCTCGATCGCGAGCCTCGTGTGCTCGCGCGTCGGATTCGCAATACTCGCCTTCGCGGCCGCGTAATACGCGGGCACATTCTTGAGCCGTTCGAGGAACGTGCGCAGCCGCGTCTCGAGCGGCGCGTACTCGAGTGTCGTCAACAGGGCGAACGGGTCCGCGACATTGTATGCGGCCGGGTCCCACCGCCAAGCCCGCAACTCCGTGAGCGACCAGCGCGTCGCGCCGAACTCGTTGTCGAGCAACTCCCAGTCCGCGCGCACGTTCGCCGAGAGTTTCTTCGGATCGATCCGGTGCAGCTCGGTCGCCCAGCGTTCGTTTTGTACGAGGCGCGCTGTGCGCGCGCGCTCGTCCGGCACAATGAGTCGGTCGGCGTACTTGTAGTAGCCGCTCGCAATCGCGAAGTCCGGATTCAGCTGCCAAAAGCGGTCGAGGAAGCCGTCGCCGAATTGCTGCCGAAACGCCGCGTCGGCAGCCGTTTCGGCCGAGGAAGGTGTGGTGTGCATGAGGATCACCGCGGCGAGTGCCAGCGCGTGTAGGAAAGGGGCGAACTTGCTCGATCCGGTCATCGCGGCTCGATGGTCATTCGATGCGCCCATTGTGCCGACGTCAGCGTGAGGCGGCTACTTCGTCAGCAGCTCTTTCACGCCGCCCGCGATCAACGCCGACACGTCGAACATGATGCGCGGCAGCGCAATGCCGCCCGGCGCAACGAGATACTTCGGCTCCCACTCCGGCCGGAACTTGGCCTTGTAGCGGCGGAGTCCCTCGAAGTTGTAGAAGTGCTCGCCGTAGCGGAACACGAAATTCCCGACGCGGTGCCACACGGGCGCCAGCGGATGCTGCTCGAGCCCCGCGAGCGGCGCCATGCCGAGATTGAAATGGCCGTAGCCCTGCGCGCGGCCCCAGAGCATGAGCTCCACGAACAGGAAGTCCATCGCGCTGCGCGGCGAGTTCGGGCCGAAGCGCATGAGGTCGATGGACAGCTCGCGTTTCGTGCCGGTCTCCCAGAGATTCGCGAAGGCCACGATCTCGCCTGCGCGGCGCACGAGCGCCACGTCGAACTGGGACAGATACTCGTGCTCGAAAGAGCCGACGGAGAAGTGCTTCTCCGCCGTGGCTTTGTCGCCGAGCCATGAATCCGAAACGCCCTTCATCTGTGGCAGCAGCGCGGGCACGTCTTTCGCGGGCACGACTTCGAACACAGCGCCGTCGCGTGTGCAGCGGCGGTGGTCCTGACGCAGGTCCGCGCGCTCGCTGCCTTCGAGTGAGAACGTGGTGAGCGGCACGCGCGCTTCTTCGCCGATCTTGAACGCGGCTAATCCTAAATCCACGTACTGCGCGAGGCGCTCGCGGCTCGCCTGATAGAACACGCTCCAGCCGCCGTGCAGATCGGCGAGCTCGCGGAACCGCCAGAGCAGGTCGTCGACGCCATTGCTCGGGCCCACCGGATCGCCGAGCGCAACCCAGCTACGGCCGGTGACCTGGTACATCAGGAACGCGCTCGAGTCGTCGCTGAACAAGAGGCGCTTGTCGCCCATCAATGCCGCGTTGCCGAGCGTCTGGTCCGACTTTGCGATGACGGCGCGCGCGCGGCTNNCGCAACGCGCGCGGCGCGTCGGCGTTGAACGCGAACGTCCACCACAGATCGTCCGAGTAATCGAGATTGCGGTACGCGAGGAAGCCCACCCACACCGTCACGGCCACGACGCCCACGATGCTGACGACCCACACGGGCGTGAAACGCTCGGCCAAAATCGACGCAGGGCGATAGAACGCGTCGCGCCCTAGCATCAGCACGCCCATGACGATGGCGAGCAGCATCGCCTCTTCGACGTCGAGGCCTTTCAGCAACGACGCCGCGATGCCCGCCATGAGCAGCACGACTGCGATGTGATACGCGGCCCGCACGCGCCGATGCAGCGCCGCCGCGAGCACCACGAGCCCCAATCCGATGAGGCTACCAATCAGGTGCGAGCCTTCGATGATCGCGAGCGGCAGCAGGCGCGCGAGCACGTCGATGCGCACGTCGACGCTCGGCGTGGCGCCGGAGAGCAGCAGTACCCCGCCGGCGATGAACGTGAGCGTTGCTGCCACTTGCGGCACGAGCGGGGCGATGTACGTCGACGCGCGCACCCAGCGCAACAACCGCGGCCGCAGCTCGACGGTGATCAGCGTCAACGCGCCCACGAGCAGCGGCGCAATGTAGTAGATGGCGCGATACGCGACGAGGGCGCCGAGCAACCGGTCTTTCGGCACCTCGGGCAGCATCAGCACGATCGCGGCTTCGAACACACCGAGGCCACCGGGCACATGGCTCAGCAACCCGGCCGCGATTGCGCCCGCGTACATACCGGTGAACGCGAAGTAACCGATCTGTGCTTCGGGCGGCAGCAAAACCCAGAGCACGAGACCTGCAAGCGAGAAGTCCGCGACGCCGAGCGCGAGCTGCGCCGCGGCGATTTTCGGGCCGGGCTGGCGTAGCGCCCAGCCGCGGAACTCGAGCGGCTTGCGCGCGAGCGCGGCCCACACGAAGTACGTGAACACGAGCGCGAACAGTATGGCGCCGAGCGCGACCGGCAGGTGCACGCTCAGGTGCAACGCGTCGGCGATCTGTCGCGGTTGAAACAGCAGCGACAGGCTCGCGAGGGTCGCGAGCCCCAACATGGAGGTGAACGAGCAGAACGCCGAGACCGTGGCGACTTCGATCGCCGTGAGCCCGCTCGCGCCGTACACACGAAGCCGCACCGCGGCGGCGGTAAACCCCGCGAGAGCCAGGTTGTGGCCGAACGCGTAGGCCACGAACGCTGCGAGCACGGTGCGGCCGTACGGAACCACCTTGCGCGCGTAACGCTGCGCCAGCACATCGTAGAAACCAAGCCACCAGTAGCTGAGGGCCGTCAGGGCCAGCGCTCCGGCCACGGCAATGCGCGGAATCGCGCCGAGGTACTCCACGACGGCTGCAAGTTTGAATTCGGAGAACTCGTGGTGCAGCACGATGGCCGCCACACCGAACACGAGCAGCCCCGCAATCGGGCCGAGCCACTGGACTCTGTCCGCGAGGAACTGCTTCACGCGTTACCGATCGAGCCCGAGCTCGTGCAGCACGAGCTGCGCGGTGCCGTCGTCGCCGCCCGCGCGGTGGCTGCCCGGATGCGTCGCCACCTTCATGCCGGCGACGGGGCGGTCGCAGAACGATTCGTTCTCGTCGGCGCCGCGCAGGCACCATAGGGGCATGCCGACGAGCTTCTCGACCTCGGGCCGAGTGGGCAAATCCGTGGCCCGCGCAATGTCGAACAGCAGATCGTCATAGTGAAACTCAAAGCCCGCGCGCTCGCTCAGGCCGACGAGCGCGATGCCGCTGACCTGCGAGCGCAGATCTTCGGGCCAGCGGTTCACGACGAACGGCGCAATGTCCGCGCCGCGCGAGTAGCCCACGACCATGAGCTCGGAGCGGCCCCAGTCCCCGAGCTGCCCGCGCACCACCGGCGCGAGCGTGGCGGCCATCTCGTCGGGCGTACGCCGCTGCGAAAGATACGAGCGCATCTTGAGACCGAGCACCGGTGATCCGTGCGCGGCGGCAAGCTCACTGAGCTGCTTCGGGAATGGCGCCCAGTCGCCGTCGCCCGAGAGCAGAAGGATCATGGGGCCGGTGGTGCCGGGCGGCGCTTCTACGCGTACGAGCGGCAGCTCCGAGCGCCGCTGAGCAAAGCCCGGCGCGGGCGCGAACGCCAGCATGAAAACGACAACGAGGCCGGCCGCCGGCCGTGAGCCGATCCGCATAGGGCTACACCGTGGTGAGGCGCCTAGTTTAACCCACAGGTAGTAGCGCGGGTGCGGCAGGTCATGCGCCCACCGGCGCACGGCGCTGCCGGACGACGCGATTACTTCTTCTTGTTTTGGTCGGGCTTGTTTTGGTCGGGGTACCAGAACTGGAGGTGGCAGCCCTCGCAGGCAGAATCAATGTTGCCGCCCGCTTCCGACACCTTGTCGAGGTCTTTGGCGTCGACGGCCCTGATGGCCTCCGACACGGACTCGTACAGCACCTTCGCGTGCGCGACCCACGCGCCACGGTTGGCGGCGATCAGCTTCTGGATTGCTTCGGGGGCCAACTCGCCCTCGCCCGGTTTCACGCCGGGCTTATTGACCGTGCGGCCTGGCACCGCAAGATTGTTCGCCGCTTCTGCCAGCGTGACGGCGGCCCAACGCACCTTCTGCCAATCCTCGTCCGTCTTCGGGCCGGTGATTTTTTCGCCCTTGTCGGTGACGTCGTAAGACACCGCGTCCCACACGATCTGCGCATTCGGCATGACCATGGAGTCCATGATCTCGATGATCGTGATCTTCGGGTTGAAGTCGCCGCTCGCCTGCGCATAGATGCCCGCGCCCGCACCGAGCGCTACGAACCCGGCGGCACAGATGACAACGGATCTCATTGGGTGGCGGCGAGGACGGCGGTCGTCGTGACTCATGGGCGCTCCTTGGGACAGTAACTACTGAGTGTACGCGCGCGACTCATCACGATGGCGTTAATAACAGTGTCTTAACCGTTAGCCTCCGTTGCACCTGAAACACGCCGCACCGTTCTTCGACGCTTGCAACGGTAACTCGTGTGTCACGTCGGGTCCGCCGCCGTCAGCGGCAATGGCCGACGATCGGCTCCTCATAGGGCGGATGCATATTCGGGTCGTACCGCTGCAGCTCATACGTCGTGTCGCCCTCGCGCAACTGCACGAGACCTTCTTGGCTGCCGCCAAGGAAGTGGTACGTGCCGGTCGTGACGTCCTTCGGGCCCAGGTCGAGACGATAACTACCGTTGTTCAGCGTAATCGTGCCGCTCGCCACGGGGAACAATGCGAACACGCTGCGCCCGCGATCGTCGAGCGAAGCCAAGACCTGCGTCGTCCGACCTTTGGTCGTGCCCTCCCCCTCCCACAGGCCGGCAAGCCGCGCATCGAAGTTCGAGCCATCGGCGCTCGGATTCAGCGCGCTCAAGTTCTTGCCGTTCAAACGCGCCGCAATCAGCATCGTGAAATCGAACGGCGGTTTGACCCTGCTCGCACCCTTCTTGCAAGGCACGCGAGTGAGATCCGCCGTCAACATCTCTCCCTGGACCTTCAGCTGATCGCCGCTCAAGCTCCATTGCCCGGTGGGGGGCGTCGGGTTACCCGCACTCTCGACGCGCCAGCTCGAGCCATTCAACACCATCTGTCCCGCAAAGCCGTTGCTGACTTGAACCCGCACGCGGCCGTCGCGCTCGATCCAGAACACGGCCGCTGCGTTGTTCTGGCTCACGACCCTCGACATCCAGGTGCCGGCAAGGCGTTCCATGCCGGGCTCCTGGAATGCACCGTTCGAGCTGATCGCGCGCTTCGCTGCCGCGGCGGCGAGCTGCCGCACCGCGGGCTCGGCGCGCGCGCGTGGAACGCCGCCGACACGAACGTCGAACGACGCCGCGCCGATCACGAAGCTCAGGGACGTGATATTCAACGGCTCGTTGTAGGCGAACACGGCGCCATCACCGATGCCGTCGACCGGAGTGCCGCCCCGGGTGCGCCCGCCTGCGAGATACGCGGCAACGTCGAGACCGCCGCCGTTGTTGCTCACCACGCCGAGCGAGCGCTCCGTGCGCGGCACACGGTAGAGGCAATTGTTCTGCTGCTTTGGTTGCGGCGTCGTCTGTTCGGGCTTGACGGCTGTGCCGAGCAGATCACCCGCTTCGTCGGCGGTCACGAGTCGGCAGGGATCGATCGTGTCCGGCAAGCCGTTACCGGCGCGAGCGACGACCGGCGTCGGTGTCGGTGTCGGTGCCGCTGGCGCGGCGGCGATCGGCGCGGGCATCGGCCGCGGCGGAGCGGCCGCCGCCGCAGCACCACCGGCAAGCGGTGTCGCCGCGGCAGTCGTGGCGCCGTGCTGCCAGCGAAGCGCACCACGATTGCCGGTGAGCTGCAACGCACCGTCGGCGCCGACCGAGTACTGGCCCTGATCGTCGAGCGCGAGGCTGGTCGCGTGCATCGACCACGCTCCGTTGTGCGCGCTGAACTCTCCGCTGTGCGACGGCGCCGCGCCGCCCTGCACTGCGAATTCGTAGTGCCCCGCGCCGTCGATCGTCAGTACCCAGTGGCCGCCCGGGACCGGAATTTCCCACGCCCCGACCAAGGCGGGGTCGACGGTCGGACCGCCGCACGCCACCACTAACGCCCCGATTGCGCCGAGCATTGCCCGGCGTGATTTGACGAAGCGTTGCCGCCACTGAAGGGTGTGTTGCTGCATGCCGATCCTTCGCGCCCGCCGCGCTGCCGCTAGCCTATCGCCACAGCCTCGGGCCCACCAGCCAGCGCCGCGGCGGCGCTTGCAAAACCACTCAACCGGGTGCCAATCTGCGGGCCTACCTGACGCCAACAACACCATGACCCGCACGCGAATCGCTGAAGCCTTGGCCGTGCTCTCGACGGCCACCGCGCTGTTTGCGTTTGCGCCGAGCGAAGCGTTGGGCCAAGTCGACGAAACGTTCTCGGCCGGCAGCAATCGTGTTTCCCCCTTTCAGGATGTCGCGGAGCGTTTTCCCGAATGCGCCGGCCTCGTTGCGCAATTCGATGCGCTGACCGCGCAACTGTACGCGCTGTCCGACGAGCGGCGTATTGCGCACCATCCGCGCACGGACGCGATCGACGCCGAGATGCGCTCGATAGAGAACGAGCGCTCGCCCGTCACGCAACAGATCAACGACTGCAAGAATGCCGCCGTCGCAGCGCAAGAACGCGCCCGCGACGCAGCGCACGATGCCGAGGTCACCGCACAGAGCAGCCGCAGACTCCAAGGCCGAGTCGAGCAGCAAGCCCCGTTTCAACTGCACGCCGAAGAGACCGGCGGCTCCTCGCAGATCGTGCAGGGTCGAATTTTGCCGCGGACCGAGCCCACTGTGACGACGAACGTGCGCGGCCGAATTCTGACGCCGACGAGTGCAGGTACCACGAGCGGCAACGCCGGCGCCGGAGCGGGCGCCAGCGGCGATCCGAAGGTCGACCTCGACGTTCGCGGCCGGCTGCTCTTGCGCACGGAGCTACCGGGCGATCCCAACGCCGACATCGTCGCCGACAATTTCACGCGCCCTTACTTCTACGCCAAAGGCGTGCTCGAGGGTCTCGTGGCAGCAGCCGAGGAAGTCGGCGGAACGGCGGGCCGGCTCATGATCGCGTCCTACTACATGGGGACCGGGCGGTTCGTCGAGGCTCAGGACATGCTCGGGATCAAGCCCGGCGAAACTCTGAAGATCGCTGAAATGAAGAAGTTCTTCAAAGAATTCGACCACACGCTCGCGCTCATGGAAAAGGGCTACCAGTACGGCAACACCGTTCAAGAGGCGTACGAGATCGGCAAAAACCAGGGCAAGTTCATCGGCGGGAAGCTACTCGAGAAATACGGCAAGCAGATCGACGGCATCGAGATACCGAAAACATTGGAGCAACCCAAGCTGCCCGACTCCATCCCGAACGAGCACAACCCCAAGGTGCCGGGAGAAAAACCGCAATGACGCTGCGTAGCCTCTCGCTCACCTTCGCG
>PMCP01000096.1 GCA_003155415.1 Gammaproteobacteria bacterium
TTCAAAAACGAAAAATCTTCAACGACAATCCGACCGGTGTCTCCGGTATGGCGTTCAACACTCGGAAGGCTCCCTTCTCCGACCTCCGAGTGAGGAAAGCACTGACGCTTCTCGAGGATCGGGATGAGCTGATTGCGAAGCTGTTTTTCAACGAATACGTGCCACTGAATTCTTATTACGCCGGCGGTATTTACGAGAATCCAAACAACCCGAAAAATAAGTACGATCCACAGACGGCATTGCAATTGCTCGCGGAAGCCGGTTGGAAGGATCGCGATGCGCAAGGGCGGCTCGTCAAGGGCGGCCAGCCCTTGAGCCTGGAGCTGCTGTATAGCGACCAGGGGGCGGAGCGCTATTTGACCGTGTATCAGCAGGCGCTTGGCAAAATCGGGATCGGACTGAATCTGCGCCTGGTGACGCCCGAGACGCGATTCAAGCTGATGATGGACCGGAACTTCGACATGGTCAGCACTGCTTGGGCAGCCGGCGGGCCGTTCCCGGATCCCGAGCCGGAATACTCGTCGTCGCTCGCGGACATTCCGAACAACAACAACGTAACTGGGTTTAAGGACGCGCGCGTGGACGAACTCTTGAAGACTTACAACGAGGAGTTCGACAGCAGCAAGCGTGCGGGCATCATTCAGGAGATCGACGGTATCCTCACGAACGCCTATCACTACAGCCTGGGCTGGGATGCACCGTTCAGCCGAATCGCGTACTGGAACAAGTTTGGCCAGCCCGACGGCTTTTTGAGCCGCATCGGCGACTACAACGACATCCCGTCGATGTGGTGGATCGATCCGAAGAAAGACGGCGAACTGCGCCGCGCGCTAGGCGATAACTCAGCAACGCTGCCCGTCGGCGAAACAGAAGTTCGTTATTGGGTCGAGTACGGTGAACGCGAGAAGGCCGCAGCCGCCAAGCAATGACGGCGTATTTCGTCCGGCGGTTCTTGCTGATCGTCCCCACGTTCATCGGGATCACGATGGCCGTGTTCCTCGTGATGCAGTTCGTGCCAGGCGGTCCCGTCGAGCGGCAGATCATGAGCCTGCAGATGGGCAAGATGACCGAAGGCGGCGCGGCGGGGGGCGGCGGTATCAGTCGTGGCAGCAATGCGTTGCCCGAAGAGATGGTCGAAGAGATCCGCCGCTACTACGGCTTCGATAAGCCCGTGTATGTGCGCTACGGGATGTGGCTCTGGAACGTCATGCGCCTCGATCTCGGCAAGTCGTACGTGTACCAGGAACCCGTCTGGGACGTCATCAAGTCGCGCTTCCCCGTTTCGATCTTCCTCGGCCTCACGGGGTTCTTCCTGAGTTATCTCGTGTGCGTGCCGCTCGGCGTGCTGAAAGCCGTGCGCCACGGTACGAAGTTCGACTTCTGGAGCAGCGTCGTCGTGTTCCTGGGCTACGCAATCCCGGGCTGGGCGCTCGGTACAGCGTTGCTCGTGCTGCTCGGCGGCGGCAGCTTCTGGAACGTGTTTCCGCTCGGTGGTTTTCGCCCCGATAACTGGGAGTACCTGAGCGTCTGGGGCAAGATCGTCGGCCAGCTGTACCACATGGCGTTGCCAGTGTTCTGCTATATGGTCGGCGCGTTCGCTACGCAGACAATCCTGACGAAGAACTCACTGATGGAGAACCTTAGCCAGGACTACGTACGCACGGCGTACGCCAAGGGGTTGTCCGAGCGGCGCGTGATCTTCGTGCACGCACTGCGTAATTCTCTCATCCCGATCGTGACGGGCCTCGGCCAAGTCATCGGCGTGATTCTCGCCGGCTCCTTCCTGATCGAACGCGTGTTCAACATCGACGGCATGGGCTACCTCGGCTACACGGCCATTCTGCAGCGCGACTACCCCGTCGCGCTCGGCATCCTCGTGATCTCGAGCTTGCTGATGCTGGTCGGCAACATTCTTTCGGACATCATCTACGCGCTCGTCGATCCGCGCATCCGCTTCCAATGACGTCGTCCGAATCGATCTTCCGCAAGCGCATTCGCAAATTCACACGCCTCAAACGCGGCTACTGGTCGTTTCTGCTGATCTTCGGCGCGTACTTCATCTCGTTCTTCCTGCCGCTCATCGCCAACAGTAAAGCGCTCGTCGTGAAGTACGACGGCCACTACTTCTTCCCGATCAGCGGCGCGTATCACGCCGCGACCGAGTTCGGCGTCAACGCGATCGGCGAGGCCGATTACCGCGAGATCGATCGTGCGTTCGAAACCGAAGGCCGCGGCAACTGGGTGCTGATGCCGTTGATCCCATACGGCCCGAACGAGCCGCTGCTCGACGCGACCGGCTCGCCGCCTAACCCGCCCTCTCGTGCACACCCGATGGGTACCGACGACCGGGGCCGCGACGTGCTCGTGCGCCTCGCGTACGGTTTCAACATCTCGATGACGTTTGCGTTGCTGGTGACGGTGATCGGCGAGGGCTTCGGCATTGCGATCGGCGCATTGCTCGGCTACTTCGGCGGCAAACTCGACATCTTGGGCCAACGCGGCATCGAGATCTGGTCGTCGTTGCCGTTTCTGTACACGATCATCATCATCAGCTCGGTCATCGTGCCCGTGTATCTACCGGGCCAGTATCAGCTGTTCCAACCTTCGTTCTGGTTGCTGGTCGTCGTGCTCGCCGTGTTCGACTGGATGGGCATCACGTACTACGTGCGGGGCGAGTTCTATCGCGAGAAGGTCAAGGACTACGTCGCCGCCGCCATGGCCTCCGGTGTTTCGGATACCGGCATCGTGTTCAAGCACATCCTGCCTAATGCGCTGACGCCGGTGGTGTCGTTCGCGCCGTTCGTGATCGTGGGCAACATAGGCTCGCTCGTGGCGCTCGACTTCCTGGGCTTCGGGTTGCCGGCTCCCACCCCGAGTTGGGGCGAGCTGATCGGCCAGGGTATGAGCAATCTCACGAAATGGTGGCTCGTGGTCTTTCCGAACGGCGTGTTCTTTCTCACGCTGCTGCTCGTCGTATTCATCGGCGAAGCGGTGCGCGAAGCCTTCGACCCCCGCGAATACTCACGTCTGCGATGAGCCAAAGCCCGCCTCCTCCGCCGCTGCTCTCAATTCGGGGCCTCCGGACGTACTTCGACACGGAAGCCGGCGTCGCGAAAGCCGTCGACGGCGTCGATCTCGATGTGCGCCGCGGCGAGGTACTCGGTCTCGTGGGCGAGTCGGGCTCGGGCAAGAGCGTCACTGCGCTCAGCGTGCTGCGGCTGATTCCGAGCCCGCCCGGCCGCATCGTGGCCGGCGAGATCCTCCACAAGAACCGCGACCTGCTGGCACTGTCGTGGGAAGACATGCGCAAGGTCCGCGGCCGCGAGATCAGCATGATTTTTCAGGAGCCCATGACATCGCTGAACCCTGTGTTCACGATCGGCATGCAGGTCATGGAAGTCATACGCCAGCACGAAGCCATCTCGAAGGACGAGGCGAGGAAACGCGCCATCGCCATACTCAACGACGTCGGCATCCCGGACGCCGAACGGCGCCTGACGCAGTATCCGCATCACCTGTCCGGCGGAATGCGCCAGCGCGTNNACGATTCAGGCGCAGATTCTCGACCTGATGCTGACGCTGAAGGAGCGGCGCCCGGAGGCCGCAATCCTGCTCATCACGCACAACATGGCCGTCGTCGCCGAAACGTGCGATCGCGTGGCCGTGATGTATGGCGGCAAGATTCAGGAAGTCGCGCCCGTCGAGCGTCTGTTTGCGAACCCGCTACATCCGTACACGCAAGGCCTGCTCGAATCGATTCCGCGCGTCGACGGCGAGCGGCCGAAGCGGCTCAAAGTGGTGCCCGGCACCGTGCCGAGCATTCTCGACATGCCAAAGGGGTGCAAATTCGTCACGCGCTGCCCGAAGCGTTTCGAGCCGTGCGCAGAGCACGAGCCGCCACTGCTCGAAGTCGAGCCCGATCACTTCGTGCGCTGCCACTTGTTCGGCCGCTGATATGCCCACGCCACCGGAATCGATTCTCGAGCTCGATCACCTGAGTGTGAGTTTTCCGGTCACCGCGGGCGTATTCCTACGCCGTGTGGGCGAGGTTCGCGCCGTAGACGACGTGTCGTTCACGATCGGCCGCGGCGAAACACTGGGTCTCGTGGGCGAATCCGGCTGCGGCAAAACCACCGTTGGCCGGGCGATCCTGAATATCCTGAAAGCCACGGCGTATGGCGTCGAGATCTCCGGCAAGATCCTGTATCACGCGGCGGGCGGCACCGTCGATCTCGCGCCACTCGGCCGCCGCGCCATGCGCCCCTATCGCACCGATCTGCAGATGGTGTTTCAAGATCCGTATGCGTCTTTGAATCCGCGCCAGTCGGTGACGCAAATCGTCGCGGAACCGCTGGCGATTCATTCAAAGCTGTCGAAGCGTGAGCAAGCGGAGCGCGTCGAGTGGCTGCTGCAGAAGGTCGGCTTGTCGGCGGAACAGGCCAACCGTTATCCACACGAATTCTCGGGCGGCCAAAGGCAACGTATCGGAATCGCGCGAGCGCTCGCGACGAACCCGAAGCTCGTGGTCGCCGACGAGCCCGTCAGCGCCCTCGATGTGTCGGTACAAGCGCAGGTCATCAATCTCTTGCAGGATTTGCAGGACGAGTTCGGGCTCTCGTATTTGTTCATCTCGCACGACCTGTCCGTGGTGCGACACATCTCGAAACGCGTCGCCGTGATGTATCTCGGGCACATCGTCGAGATGGGCGACGGCGACACGCTGTACCAGCGGCCGTTGCACCCTTACACGCGCGCGCTGCTGGCGTCCGCTCCGCGCCCGACCCCGACCGCACGGCGCACGCGGCACGCCCCGCTGGCGGGCGACATTCCCTCGCCTATGGCCAAACCTTCGGGCTGCCCGTTCCGCACGCGTTGCCCGATTGCGCGACCGGCGTGCGCCGAAGCGCTGCCGCCGCTGACGGTGCGCGACGGCCGGCTCGTAGCCTGCCCGTATTCCGAATGACGGCGCACGCGGGCAACGCTGCGCCGTTAATCGGACTCCACTCCAACGAAGCCGCCGATCTCGCGCGCCGCGCGCTCACCAACATCGCACGCGAATACCCGAACCACCCACAGTATCTGCTCGAGAGCGATGCCGACGCCGTGCCGCCGCGCGTCGCGCATCCGGTGTTCTTCGGTTGCTTCGACTGGCACTCGGCCGTGCACTCGCATTGGCTCTTGCTGCGACTCCTGCGCGTGCTGCCCGCCTTCGAGCCACGCGCCGCGATCGAAACCGCGCTCGCAACGGCGTTCGCACCGGCGAAGCTCGCGGTGGAAGCGGAGTATCTGCAACAGCGACCGTGGTTCGAACGACCGTACGGGCTGGCGTGGGCCATGCTGCTCTACGCGGAAGCCGCCGGCACGCAGTGGGCCGCGCCACTCGCCCCATTCGCAGGCGTCGTTCGCGCGAACGTGCTGACGTGGCTTCGCGCGCTGCGCTATCCGGTGCACACCGGAACACACCACCAGACTGCGTTCGCGCTGACGCTGCTGCACGATGCCGCGAGCGATCTGCGCGACAGCGAACTGCACGCCGCGGTGCACGAACAAGCGCTTGCGCGCTTCCGTGCAAACGCACGCGCACCGCTGCACCTCGAACCTTCGGGCGAGGATTTTCTATCGCCGACGCTGATGACGGCCGACCTCATGCG
>PMCP01000086.1:0-40651 GCA_003155415.1 Gammaproteobacteria bacterium
ATTCCCGGGCGGGGCATCCCGGCTGGCGGCGTTGCTCATCCCTCAAATATTCCCGATATTCTCGGTCTTCGCGCCTTGCCATCCGGGCGCCGCGCGCCGGGACTGAAGCCACGATCCACGCGGCCAGAGGGATAGGCGATCGATGAAGAGGTCCCGAGGCGCGGCCACGTCTGCGCAAACGGCGGCCGCTGCAGCAGCGACCGGCACCAGGCTCTCGGCCGGTGGCGCCTTTGCCGTCAACGCCTGCTTCACCGCCGGCTTGCTCGTGCTCAGCCAACTCCCCCTGCTGGAGCAGCGTCTCGCGGTGCGCGCCTCCCTCGTCGCCGCCGCGCTGTTCCTGCTCGCGTGGAGCGGACTGCTGTTCGGCGTTCTGCGCCGTGGGCAGAACGTGACGCTCGAAATCGTGCTGCGCCGCCAGCACTACCTGCAAGCCTGTCTGCAAGGCATGCTGGCCCTGTATTGGGGCTACTACTGGCGCGAGGTCTATCACGCCGCGCCGCTCATTGCCGCGCAGCTCCTGTTTGCCTACGGCTTCGACAGCCTGCTTTCCTGGACGCACCGCCGGAAGTTCGCTCTGGGCTTCGGCTCGTTTCCGATCGTCTTCAGCATCACGCTGTTTTTCTGGTTCAAGGATCCGTTCTTCTACTGGCAGTTCGTGATGGTCGCGATCGGGCTCGCCGCCAAGGAATTTCTGCGCTGGAAACGCGACGGCGTGAACACCCATATCTTCAACCCGTCGTCGTTTCCTCTGGCGGTCGTGGCGGCGGTGCTACTGATTGCCGACGCGAGCGACATGACCTGGGGCTTCATGGTCGCGCAGACCGAATTCTATCCGCCGCATATTTACCTCGCGATCTTCCTCATCGCGCTACCGGGGCAATTCCTGTTCGGCGTCACGCCGATGACGTTGGCTGCCGTGACGACGACGTTTGCTTTCAGCGCGATCTACCACGCCGCCACCGGCAGCTATTTCTTCGTCGATGCGCACGTGCCCATCGCAGTGTTCCTCGGTATGAACTTGCTGTTCACCGATCCCGCAACGGCGCCGCGCACGCTGGTGGGGCGCCTCTTTTTCGGTGTGCTCTACGGGCTCACGGCGGTGCTCTTGTACGAATGGTTGCTGAGCGCGAACACCCCGGGCTTCTACGACAAGCTGCTTCAGGTGCCGTTGCTGAACCTCTCCGTCAAATGGCTCGATCGACTGGCGAAGTCGCCCATGCTGAAGGCATTGGATCCGTCGGTGTGGGGCAGGGCGCTGATGCCGCGCAGCCGTCATCTGGCCTATATGAGCGTGTGGGGCATCGCGTTCGCCGCGATGAGCGCGTCCGGGCATCTCGGCGACGAGCATCCCGGGCAATGGACGCCGTTCTGGGCGAAGGCCTGCGAAGCCGAGAAGCGTGACGCCTGCCTGAACCTCTATTTCCTGCAGGACGGCTTCTGCACGGACGGCTCGCCATGGGCATGCAACGAGGCCGGCATCGTGCTGGCCGAGCACTACGGCAATCGTGTCCGCGCCGCCGCAGCGTTCGAGCGGGCGTGCACGCTGCAATTCTCCGCCGGCTGCGCCAACGCGGCTGCCCTCGCAAAGGCTGGCATGTTGCGGCATGACACGCCTACCTACGTGGACTACCAGTTCATTCTGCGCGGCAGTAAGGGCCCGCTACGGGATCGCGAGCCCGCCGAACTGTACGCACGCGCTTGTGAGCTAGGGTGGCCGGGCACCTGCGGAAGCCGTTGATCGCCTGTCGTGATCGCAACGGAGGGCGGCGGGTGCCACCCTCCGCTGGCAATGCCTAGCTCGCCTTCCGGCGATGAATCCGGCGGCTCTGATGATTTTCGGTGCGCTGCACACCGGCCTGCTCGCGCGGGCCCACATGGCCGTCGATCGCCGCCGCCGCTTCTCGCCGATCGACGTGCGCTTGCCCGCGCTCGAGGGATCCCACTTCGCGATTCGTCAGCGTGCCGTTGTCGATGCCCTGGTCGATGCGTTGCTCCTGACGCACGTTGCGCGCGACGTCGGCCTGCATGCGCTGCGACGACCGGGAGTCGGGATTGCCCGTCTGGCCATCGTGCTTTTGGGCGGCGATGTTGGCGCTCGTGCGGTTCTGCATGCGATTGATTCTCGCTTGCTCTTGCGGCGATAGTTTGCCGTCCTTGAGGTCGCGCGCTTCGGTTCGATCGATGCGCGCTTCCTGGCGCTCGAGCTGACCCGCTTCGCGTGTGTTGAGCTGGCCCGTTTGCAGGCCTTGCTCGATGCGCTCCTGTTGGTTCACATCGCGATCGACGACTTCATCGGTTCGCGGGCCTGCGGCGTACGTGCTGGCGCTCGCCATGCACAAGACGAGCGTGCTGAATGCAGTAATCCTGTTCATCTGAATCCCTCCCTATTTAGATGCGAGCCGTCCAGTCAGTTTCAAGAACACTTCCGGCTCTCGCTAGCGAACAACGCATACGGCCAGCCGCCGATGACAAGAGCACGTGACAGAACTCACAGTAGGGCTACCGATTCACCCATACAGGTATTACGTCTATTGGCATGCGAGCTGCCGGAGACTGCGTACCGGCGTATTCGACCTGTGGGGCCTAAGCGTCGTCGCTGGTATAGTCCACGCAGCCGGTTCAGCCGGAACAATACGAACGATCAGTCACGAGGGGACCCCACGATGAAAGTACTTGCCGCCGCAGTCGCAGCCTTTGCCGTCACGGCCGCCGTCAACGCCGCCGAGCCGGTCGTTGCCACGCCCGCCAAAGAGCAGCTCAAATTTCTCGAAAGCAAAGATCCGCAGCTCGCCGCCAACAAGAAGCTCGTGTGGGACATGTGGCGCGAGTTCCTGAGCGCGCACCACATCGATGCCGCCGATAAATATCTAGCGCCCGAGTACCACCAGCACAATCCAAACGCCGAGACCGGCCTCGACGGCGTGAAGGCATACTTTACCGCTCGGAAGATTGCGCCTATCGACGTGCCGGATCACATCGACGGGCTCATCTCGATGGTCGCGGAGCGCGATCTCGTCACTCTCGGGCTTAAGCGCGAGTACAAGGACAAAGACGGCAAGCCGTACACCACCACGTGGTTCGATATGTTCCGCATTGCCAACGGCAAGATCGTCGAGCATTGGGACACTGCGCTGAAGCAGTAACAACGATTGAGCTCTGAACGTCAACGAAGGGGAAGAGTCATGTCAATGTCATCCGTTCTCGTCCGCCACTCGGTGGCTGCTGCTTTGCTGCTGCTCGCCGGTGCTGCGTTCGCGCAGGCGCCCGCGCAGGCGCCCGCGCAGGATGCGCCGAAGAACCTAAAGGTGCTGCCGAAAGATTGGACGCGCCCGCAGGTTATCAACGTAATGCAGAATTTCACGGCCGCGCTCGGCGTCGGCTGCGAGTACTGCCACGTGGAGAAGGAAGGCGCGCCGCCGGACTTCGCGTCCGACGATAAGAAGGAAAAGGATCGCGCGCGCGCGATGATGAAGATCGCCACGGACCTGAATGCGGCTCTTCCGACGGCTCTCGGTGAACCCGCGGATCAGCTCACGCGCGTGGGTTGCATCACGTGCCACCGCGGTGTGCCGGAGCCGAAGCAGATCGGCGAGATCCTGTCGAAGACGTCGAAGGACAAGGGCTTCGCTGCCGCGTCGTCGCAGTACACCGAGCTCAAGACGAAGTACTACGGCGCTCAAGCGTACGACTTCAGCGAGCAGGGCTTGATCGCGACGGCGCGTCCGCTGATTGCGCAGAACCGCCAAGACGAAGCGATCCAGTTCCTGCAGTTGAACCTGACGCTGTTCCCGAAGTCGGCCGCGAGCTACGTCACGATCGCGCAGGCGCAGCAAGGCAAGAAAGACAATGCCGCTGCGATCGAGAGCCTGCAGAAGGCGCTCGCGATCGACCCGAAGAATGCGCAAGCGACTCGCATGCTGGGTCAGCTGCAGCCGAAGAAGTAGCAGCTCGCCCTAACGCGCCTGCAAAGCTGGGGGCGGCCTCGTTAGGCCGCCCCCGTTTGCAAGTGTTAACCTTCTGCGCGGCGATCCCGGCGGCCTTCGATGCCGGCGCCAACGCGCACGTGCCCGGGTGGCGGAAGGGTAGACGCAGCGGACTTAAAATCCGCTGGCCGAAAGGCCGTCCCGGTTCAAATCCGGGCCTGGGCACCATCACGATCACCAACGCTACCGAACTGGTCTACTGCAGCGAGGCCGCTAGCGCTCGTGAGTGTTCAAAGTCGCGAGTAGGCGTTGTATCGCGGCCGTGTCGACGGGCTTGGTGAGATGAGCGTCGAACCCCGCATCGCTCGAGCGTAAGCGGTCGGCTTCTTGTCCCGAGCCGGTCAAGGCCACCAGCACTGCACGCCGGCCCCAATCTTTCTGGCGCATCAGACGCGCTGTCTCGTACCCGTTGAGCTTCGGCATTCCGATGTCGAGCAGCACGAGTTGCGGCTTGAATTTCTCGGCGACTTCGATGGCTTCGAGGCCGTCGTTCGCCGTTCTAGTCTCGTGGCCTGACATACCGAGAATCATTGCGAGAATCGTGGCCGAATCCTGGTTGTCGTCGACGACGAGAACGCGGCGGCTGATCGATTCCGGTCCGGCGTCGACTTTGCTCGCGCGCGGAACAACGGTCGGGGTTGGTTTTAGGGTTGTGGGCGGCTGCACGACGAACTCGCTGCCTGCCCCGACGCCTTGAACATGACGAGTACGCGTGGGAGCAGCTCCTGCGGAATACCGATTCCATTGTCGACGATACCCGCCGTGACAGAGTCCTTCATATGACCAGCTGGGTCAACCCGTCGAGCTGCAGCTTCGAAGCGCAACGCCGCGCGTGTCGGTGACGGTAGAAGCAGAAGGATTCGGCGTAGCGGTGGCAGCTCTCGACTTCTTTACTAGTGCCGTGCGTCTCGGCGGATATCGGCTTTGGCGGGGCAGCCCGGGAGGCGGTTTAACAAAGCCGTAACATGAACGTAAAGCTACTGCAAAGACCGGATGTTGGAGTGCCCTTGGATTCAGGGGAACCAACAATGGGCAGTGCAGTGCTTGTCGTCCACAGCGACCATCTGCTGCGAGAGCTGGCGCGCCAGGCGTTGGAATCTGCAGGCCATGCGGTCGCAGAAGCCGCCGATGTCCAGTCGAGCGTGCGAATGGCGCAAGCCGCTCCACCCGATCTGTTCCTGATTGAGTGGACGGAGCATCCGGTGCTGCGCGCTACGCTGGACCGCCTCCGCGATGAGCCGGGCACGAGCCAAAGCCGTGTCGTAGTGTGGGTTGACCAGTCCGATATCCACGAAGCCATCCACGCGCTCGAGTTTGGCGTGGATGACTGCCTTCCGATTCCGTTCGATCGCGTGGAGCTTGTCGCGCGGATCAACGCTTGTTTGCGCCGGTCTGCGGCGGGCGCCCGGCCCGATCAATTGGCTGCAGGCCCCCTGGTGCTCGACAAAGTGGGTCATTGTCTGTGGGTCGACGATCGGCCGGTAGAGCTCGCGCCGACGGAGTTTAGGCTCATGGCGTTCTTCCTCGAGAACCGCGGCCGCGTATTCGGTCGTGACGAGTTGCTGCGCCGCGCGTGGCCGAGTGCCATCAAGGCGGGTCATAGGACCGTCGATGTGCACGTCCGGCGGCTGCGCGAACATCTTGAACCCTTCCGATTGGATGAGCTGATCCAGACCGTTCGCGGTTTCGGCTACCGCTTCGGTGAGCCAGGCCGAGCGCGCAACGGCCGAGCGCAGCTGCTGCCGAACGAACCTGACAACGCCTCGCGCTAAACCGTGCCGCCGGCGACGTTCGTGGTGAACTACTTCACGCGCCAGATGTTCGTTGAAGCTGCTTCGTCCGGCGGCATGACCGCCGTATCCGCCAGCGATTCGGCTTCGGGCAATGGGCTACCCTGAGCCAGCCATTCTGGGATCTGCACTTTCAGCCGGAAAGGGCCCACGGCGAGCAGGTCTTGATCGCAAAGCACGGCACGTTCCACCGCGCGTCCGTTCACCTGTAGTCCGTTCACGCTGCTCAAGTCCACCACGTAGTAGCCTTCCGGCGTTCCGACGATCACGGCGTGGTGGCGGCTCAAGTAGGGGCTAGGCAGGCAGACGTCGTTGTGCTCGCTGCGGCCAATCAAGGTTCTCTGGCCGAGCGTAACTCTCGTCAGCACTTTCCCGCCGCGGCTGATCAGCAAATAGCCCTGCGGCGGAACGTTGACGCCCTGGTCCGGCTCGGCGTCGGGCGCAGGCTCGAGCTTGGCGGCTTGGCGCGTCGCAAGTGTGGCGACCGCCTGACGCGCGACGCGCGCGTCGACGCGCTCGAGACTGAGTTGGCGCAGCAGCAAGAGCGACATCTGGCACAGTACGTCCACCGCCGCATACCTGCCTCCGGCCAGGCGGGCGATCATGTGACCCGCCACCGGTGTCACGACGGGGCCCATGTCGAAGCGCTGCAGTCGCCACTCGATATAGTCGACCAGCTCGTCCTGCGTCGGCGCTTCGAGCCGATGGATCAGCACGTCGCTCGGCTGCACCGCGGGGGGCAAGATCTCGAACTCTTCACCGAGCGATGGAGGGCCGGCAAGCAACAGTTCGAGCGCTGGCCGGCCGTCGACCTTGAACGACAGCAGCCGCTCGATTTCTTCCCAGGCGGGAGGGCGGAATAGGTGAGCATCGTCGATGACGAGCACCACTCGGCGGCCCTGCGACCGGCGCTGTTGGACGAAAACGGTAAACAGGTTTCTTTGATCGGTTTCCGATAGCTCCCAGGGCCCGAGCTCGGCGCTCAACAGTAGGCTCGCGAGAACCTGGCTCGCATGGTCCTTCGGGCCGCGGCAGACCAGTAGCACAGTGTCGCTGCCGGGCCGTGCGGCCATGTGATTCAACAAAGAACTCTTGCCGCTGGAAGGAGGCCCGATCAGGAGCCGCGCGCGCGCTGGCTTAGAAAGCTGGCTCAGGGCCGTCTGTTGAGACGGCCCGAGCCAGATTTGATCCGCCGTTGGTCGCGCAAACACTCTCGCGGGAGACACCAAACGACGCGCTTCTCCCATAGCCGTTTTCCTTCTTTATACAAATAGTTATTGAGGAAACATGCTTTTTTTATTACGGCCGCTGGGAAGTCTATGTCATGAGGAAAGTTATGTAAACCTCTGGTTTCTTTTCCTATTTCGCCGCCAACCGAACATTACAAAGCGAGTGAGAAGTTGATAAGTGTTCGAGCAGAAAGTTGTTACTAGTTGTTGTTCAAAGGAAAACAGCAACGCCTTAGCTTGCAAAATCCCGGTTGTCGGGCACAATCCGCGCGGTCACTGTGAGGCTTGGGCCACGACGTTGACGAACCAGGGAACGGCACTGCGCGCGGAAGACGTGGCCATATGGCGCGGCGATCGTTGCCTATTCGAATCCCTGAATTTTGAGTTGAACTCGGGTCAACTGGCGCTGCTGGTCGGGCCGAATGGCGCCGGCAAGACGAGCCTGCTGCGCGTCCTGGCCGGTCTCGCGAGCCCCACCGCCGGGCGAGTGCTGTGGCAGGGAACCCCCGTCGACGCGCTGCCGCCGGAGCTGCGCGGTGCGATCGCCTACCGCGGCCATCTGGATGGCCTGAAGAAAGATCTGACGGTCGCGGAGAACCTCCATTTTTACGCCGCCATTTGGGGCGGGAGCGCGGACCTCTCTCTGCTGCCGGAGCTCAAGCTCGAAGCGCAGGCGCATACACGTGCGAGGCACCTGTCGGCCGGGCAGCGACGGCGTGCCGCGCTCGTATCGCTGCGAGTGGTTGCGTCGCGCCTGTGGATTCTCGACGAGCCGATGACGAACCTCGACACCGAAGGTCGAGCGACCGTCGTTAGGTGGATGGCGCAGCATCTCGAGAGCGGCGGGTGCGCGATCGTTGCGACACACCAGCCCAAGGAGTTCGAGCGGCCGGGCGCATTGGTGATCGAGCTATGAAGCGCGCGTTCCTCGCCATTCTCCAGCGAGACTTGCAGATCGCGTTTCGGCGCGTGAGCGAGATCGCGAATCCGCTGTTGTTCTTCATCATCGTCGCTTCGCTTTTTCCGCTGGCGGTGTCCCCTGACTCAGACCATCTGCGCAGCATCGGCAGCGGTGTCTTGTGGGTGGTAGCGCTGCTATCCTCTCTATTGGCGCTCGAGGGGCTATTCCGCGCAGATGCGGAAGACGGCAGTCTTGAACAACTGATGCTGAGCCCGGTGCCGCTCGGTGTTGCGGCGCTCGCGAAGGTTACGGCGCATTGGCTCGTGACGATCGTGCCGCTCGTCGTTCTAACCCCCGTGTTGGCACTATCGTTCGCCCTGCCGGTCGGAGTATTGCCCGTCATGGCGTTCGCATTGTTGCTGGCGACGCCCACACTGAGTGTGCTCGTGGCGCTCGGTGCTGCGTTGACACTGGGTTTGCGACGAGGCGGGGCTATCGTGGGGTTGTTGGTGCTGCCGCTGACTGCGCCGCTGCTGATTTTCGGAACGCGCGCGATCGACCTTGCCCTGTACGGCGAATCGGCCGTTGCGCCGCTGTATCTGCTCGCAGCGCTGGCAGCCCTCGCTGTCTCTTTGGGTCCGGTTGCAATCGCTGCCGCGCTTCGAGTCGGCGTCGAGTAGGCCGCGAGAGTGGGCTTTGTAGGGGAGACTTCATGAAACTACCGCGCTGGTTTCACCTGTTCGGCTCGCCGCCGTTCGTTTACCGACTGGCCGGAGCGTTGACTCCGTGGTTGGGCATCATCGCGTGCACGTTGTTGATCGTGGGTGCCTACTGGGGGCTCGTCGTGGCTCCGCCTGACGCCGTTCAGGGCGAGGTTTACCGCATCCTCTACATTCATCCGCAAACCGCTTATGTGTCGATGATGGCGTACGTCGTGATGGCCGTCACAGCAGGCATCGGCTACATATGGAGGATCAAGCTGGCTCACGCGGTCGCGGTGAGCGCGGCGCCGATTGGCGCTTCGTTTACGGCGTGCGCGCTGGTGTCCGGCTCGTTGTGGGGCCGGCCCACGTGGGGAACCTATTGGGAATGGGGCGATCCACGCATCATGTTCGAGACCCTGCTGCTGTTTTTGTTCTTGAGCTACCTCGCGTTGCGTGCAGCGTTCGAGGATAGGGACAAGGCCGATCGTGTCAGCGCAATTCTCGCAGTGGTTGGCGTCGTGAATGTGCCGATCATTCACTACTCAGTTCTTTGGTGGAACACGTTGCACCAGGGTCCCACCATCTCGAAGCTCGATAGCCCGTCGATGGCCACTGAGTTCTTGATCCCGTTTCTCATCATGATCACGGGCTTCACATTCTGCTTCTATTGGCTTTTGTTGAGCCGCTTGAAGGCCGAAATTGTGGAGCGCGAGCGAGACACCCGCTGGCTCCAGGACGCGTTGCAAGGAGGCCGGCCGTGAACGAGATTTTGAGCATGGGCGGACACGGCGCTTACGTCTGGCCTGCCTACGGGATTACACTCGCAGTGATCGTTTTCAATGCGTGGGCGGCGCGGCGAAAGCTCGCCATTGCGCTAGACGAGGCACGCCGCTCCAGGGCCACGGAACAGCCCCGGAACCAACCCAGAGTGAGGCAGTTACAATGAAGCCGCGGCAGCAAAGGATGGCCCTAATCGCCGGCGTTCTTGTCGGTGTCGTCGTAGCGGTCGGTTTCGGTTTTCGTGCGTTCCAGGAAAATCTGTCCTACTTCTTCTCGCCGTCGGACGTTGCCGCCGGTAAGTCCCCAACTGGGCGGTCGTTTCGACTGGGTGGCATGGTGGTGAACGACAGCGTGCAGCGCGAGGCTGGCAGCCTCACGATCGACTTCACCGTGACGGATTTCGCGAATGCCGTGCCGGTCCGTTATACGGGGGTACTCCCCGACCTGTTCAAGGAAGGCAAGGGTGTCGTGGTTCGCGGGCAGGTGGGAGCGGACGGCCGCTTTGTCGCGCAGGAAGTGCTCGCTAAGCACGACGAGAACTACATGCCCCCGGAAGTGAAGGACGCGCTCGCGAAGAGTCGCCAGGCGGAGAACAAATGATTCCGGAGATCGGTCAGTTCGCCTTGGTCTTGGCCCTTTGCCTTGCGTTGGTTCAGGCCACATTTCCGCTGCTCGGTGCCGCGCTCGGTCGCACGGAGTGGATGGCGCTTGCGAGACCGGCCGCCGCGGGTCAATTCGTGTTCGTGGCTATAGCGTTTGGCATTCTGGAGTACGCATTCCTCACGGACGACTTCAGCGTCGAGTTCGTTGCACAGCATTCGAATAGCGCGTTGCCGGCGTTCTACAAGTTCACGGCGGCGTGGGGCGGTCACGAAGGCTCCATGCTGTTCTGGATCACCGTGCTCGCAATCTGGACGATGGCCGTCACCGTGGGCAGCCGTTCGCAGCCCGAGGAATTTGCGAGCCGCGTGCTCGGCGTGCTCGGTATCGTCAGTGCGGGCATCATCGCGTTCTCTCTGCTGACGTCGAATCCGTTCCTGCGGCTAGCGCCCGCAGCGCTGGACGGCAACGATCTGAATCCACTGTTGCAAGACCCTGGCATGATCTTTCACCCGCCGATGCTGTACCTGGGGTACGTTGGCGTGGCGGTGCCGTTCTCGTTCGCCATCGCAGCGCTGCTGACTGGCCGACTCGACAAGGACTGGGCCAAGTGGACGCGCCCCTGGACCGTAGCCGCATGGTTGTGTCTCACGATCGGCATCACGCTCGGTAGCTGGTGGGCGTATTACGAGCTTGGCTGGGGTGGTTGGTGGTTCTGGGACCCGGTCGAGAACTCGTCGTTCATGCCCTGGCTCATGACGACCGCGTTGCTGCACTCGCTTGCGGTCACGGAACGCCGCGGTATCTTCAAGAGCTGGACGGTGCTGCTCGCGATTGCGGCGTTCTCGCTGAGCCTGCTCGGCACGTTCCTCACGCGTTCACCCGTTATGGTGTCGGTCCACGCGTTCGCGGCAGATCCGACGCGTGGCTTGTTCATCCTGTCGTTGCTCGGGCTGATCTCGGGCGGCGGGCTGCTGCTGTACGCGTTCCGCGCGCGTGCGCTCGAGGCCGAAGGCGGGTTCAAGCTCGTCTCGCGCGAGGCGTTCCTGCTCGCCAACAACATTCTGCTCGTGATTGCCGCCGTAGCGGTGCTCTTCGGTACGTTGTATCCGCTGTTCATCGATGCGCTCGGGGGTGGAAAGATTTCCGTCGGGCCGCCGTATTTCAACGCGATGTTCTTGGTGCCGGTGCTGCCACTGTGCGCGTTGCTCGGTCTGGGCATGCACTCCGCGTGGCGCACGATGTCAGCCGATGCTCTGCTGCGGCGGCTGAAATGGCCGGCCGTAGCTGCCGTCGCAGCCGGAGTGATCCTTCCGTTCGTGTTCTTCCGCACAGCATCCGTGCTCGCGATTGTTTCGATCACGATCGGTATCTGGGTGTGCGTGAGCTCGATGCTGGATCCTGCCCGCAAGCTAATACTGCGCACCGGCGCGCCGCTGACTCGCGGTCATTTCGGGATGTGCCTCGCGCACTTCGGCGTCGGTGTGTTCATCCTCGGAGCGACGGTGGCGTCCGCTTACAATCTCGAGGTCGACGTCAGCGCGAAGCCGGGTGACACCGTGAAGGCCGGCAATTACGAGTTCGTGTTCCGCGGCATGAAACGGGTCCAGGGGCCGAACTTCGTAGCGGACGAGGGCGAATTCGAGCTGCGGCGTGACGGCAAGCTCCTCACGGTTTTGACGCCGCAGAAGCGCGTGTACCGCGTGCAGCAGAATCCGATGACGGAAGCCGCCATCAACACTAACCCGGCACGAGACGTGTTCCTTGCGCTTGGCGATCCGCTTGGCGACAACGCGTGGAGCCTTCGTATTCAGGTCAAACCCATGATCAGCTTCCTGTGGATTGGCTCCGGCATCATGGCGCTCGGCGGAGTCTTGGCCATTACCGATCGGCGTTATCGGCAATTGCGCCAGAAGCCGGCGGTGCGCGTCGAAGCCGTGGGAGCCGCCTGATCATGTGGCGCTACGCCCGCTACGCGATTCCGGTCGCGATCTTTGTCGCGATCGGCGGGTTCTTCTACCGCGGCCTGGGTCTGAATCCGAACGACGTGCCGTCGGCGCTCGTCGGAAAGCCCATGCCGAAATTCTCACTGCCGACGGTCACAGACCCGGACGCAACGATCACCTCGGACGCGTTGCAAGGCAAGGTCGCGCTCGTGAACGTGTGGGGCACATGGTGCATAGAGTGCCGACACGAGCACGGCTTTCTCGTGCAGCTCGCGCAGGCCGGGGTCCCGATCTACGGTCTGAACCTGCGCGACGATCGTGCGAGCGCAATGAGTTGGCTCGCCCAGCTCGGCAATCCGTACGTGACGTCGGGCTTCGATCCGAAAGGTGTTGCCGCGGTCGACTGGGGCGTCACGGGCGCTCCGGAAACGTTCCTGATCGGGCGTGACGGCAACGTGATCTTCAAGCACATCTCGCCCATGACACCGCAGGTCTGGCGCCACGACTTCTTGCCCTTGGTCGAAGAGCAGTGCCGGGCGGGGGGCTGTGAGTTCCTTGCCGCGGCGGGCGGGCGATGAGTCGCTGGATCCTCGTGGGTGTGCTTTGGCTCGCCGGCGCGTCCGCGGCGTTCGCCATCGATCAGGAGATCGCGTTCAGCGATCCCTCGATGAACACGCGGTACCTGAGCTTGATTCGCGAGATTCGCTGTCCGAAGTGTCTGAACGAAAGCATCGCGGATTCGGATGCACCCGTCGCCGCTGATCTGCGGCGCGAAGTACGCAGGCTCATGGGCGACGGTAAGTCCGATGACGACATCAAGGACTTCCTGTCGGCGCGCTATGGCGATTTCGTGCTCTACCGGCCGCGCGTGTCGGAGACCACCTGGGCGTTGTGGGCGGGTCCGTTCGTGTTCCTAGTCATCGGCGGCATCGTGTTTTGGCGCATCGTGCGATCGCGCCTTGGCCAACCTCTTGACGACGAGGAGTCGGCGGCGTGACGCAGTTCTGGTGGTTTGCTGCGCTGCTATGCGCCGTCGCCGTTGGGGTTTTGATGTTGCCGTTGTGGCGCGCCAAGCGGCGCGGCGGTCAATGGTCACCCGTGGGAATCGGGATGGCCGTTGCGATTGCGATTGTGCCAGTGGCGTTTGGTCTATACAGCCACGTTAGCAACTGGGATCCAACGGTGGCCGAGCGTGCCAACGAAGGCACACGCCTGGTGTCAGCGCTCGCGGCGCGGCTGCAGAAGACGCCCGACGACGTCGAAGGCTGGCGGTTGCTGGCCAACAGCTACATGGCGCTCGGTCGCTACGACGAAGGGCTCGCCGCCTATCAGCAGCTGTGGAAACGCACGCCACAGCCCGATAACGAGCTCAAGGTCGCGTACGCGGAAGCGCAGATTCTCACGGATCGCGGCACGCTGACGGGCGACGCCGGCAGGTTGATCGAGGAAGTGCTGGCTGCGGAGCCTCGTAATGCGAAGGCCCTGTGGTATGGCGGCCTCGTAGCTCTCGACCGCGGACGAGAAGATGTCGTGCGCGTGCGCTGGACGAGCCTGCTTGCAATGAATCCGCCGGAGCAGGTTGCGGAAGTCGTGCGCGCGCAGTTGGCGACCCTGGGCGGGTCTGCACCGGCCGCTGGTCCGCAAGGCGGCGGTCAGGTGGGCGGAGCGCAGGCTGCGGAGGGGAGCGGTCCCACGATCAAGTTGAACGTCACGCTCGGGGCCGGCCGGTCTGCCCAGCAGCTCGGGCCGAACGCGCAGCTCTTCATTTTCGCCCGCGCGCCGGAGGGCGGGCCGCCGCTTGCCGCTGTGCGTCGACCGGCGAGCGCCGTGCCTGGAGAGTTCACGCTGAGCGCTGCCAACAGCATGATCCCGGGCCGGACGATTGCGAACTATCCGGAAGTCACGGTTGTTGCGCGGCTATCCGCGAGCGGCCAGCCCACGGAACAGCCTGGCGATTTGTTCGCCCAGGCCGTCGTTCGACCGGCGGAAGGCGCCGCAGTGGCGCTCGTTATCGATCAGGTGGTCCAATGAGCGGATGCCGGAGCTGCCGGACATTACGCTCTATTGCGAAGCGCTCGAGCACAGGATTCTCGGCCAGCGCCTAGGGTGCGCGCGTCTCAATACGCCGTTTCTGTTGCGTAGCGTCGAGCCTCAGCTCGACGCCGCGGTTGGCGCGAGCGTCACCGTGATCGAGCGCATCGGTAAGCGTATCGCGATCGGCTTCGACAACGACCACTGGTTGGTCTTTCATCTGATGATCGCCGGCCGATTGCATTGGCGCGACGCGCCTTCGAAAGTACTGCCCAAGCAAACGGCGATTGCGCTCGACTTTGCGAACGGATCGCTCACGCTGACGGAAGCGGGAACGAAGAAGCGCGCCTCGCTGTACGTGGTTCGCGGAAGCGAGGCTCTCGCGCAGCACAATCCCGGCGGTCTCGAGATCCATGCGGCCACGGCCGCGACATTCCAAGCCGCGCTGCAACAGCGCAATCACACGTTGAAGCGCGCGCTGACGGATCCGCGCCTCCTGAGCGGCATTGGCAACGCGTATTCCGATGAGATCCTGCATCGAGCCCGGATGTCTCCTGTCGCGCTGACCAGCAGGTTGTCGGCCAGCGATTGCACACGGTTGCTACAGGCCACACGTGACGTGCTTACGGAGTGGTCGCAGCGCCTGCGCGAGCAAGCCGGCGGCGATTTTCCGAAGCGCGTGACCGCGTTTCACGACGAGATGGCCGTTCACGGCCGCTACGGTAAACCGTGCCCCGTATGCGATACGAAGGTGCAGCGGATTCGCTACGCAGCCAATGAGACGAACTACTGCCCGCGGTGCCAGACTGGTGGGAAACTGTTGGCAGATCGCTCGCTGTCGCGCCTCTTGAAAAGTGACTGGCCAAAGTCGATCGACGAGCTCGAGCGGTTGCAGGGGTGAGCGTGTCGAATCGCGAGTGGCCGCGCACCATCGTGCATGCCGACATGGATGCGTTCTACGCCTCGATCGAGCAGCTCGACGATCCGACGTTACGCGGGCGGCCGTTGCTCGTCGGACCGAACAGCGCGCGCGGTGTGGTGTTGACCGCAAGCTACGAGGCCCGGCCGTTCGGTGTCGGCAGCGCCATGCCGATGCAACGCGCGCGTCGATTGTGCCCGCAAGCGCTGATCGTGCCGCCGCGCTTCGAGCGCTACATGGAAGTGTCGAAGCAAGTCATGGACGCGTTCGGCACATTTTCGCCGCAAGTCGAACCCTTGAGTCTCGACGAAGCGTTTCTGGATATGACGGGCAGCGAGCGGCTGTTCGGTCCACCCGCTGCAATCGGTGAGCGAATCAAGGCCGCCATACGCGAGGCGACCGGCGGATTGACCGCGTCCGTCGGCATCTCCGATACACGTTACGTGGCGAAGGTCGCGAGCGGCTATCGCAAACCCGACGGTTTGACGATCGTCCCGCCCGAGGATGCACGCGCATGGCTTGCTCCGCTGGCTGTTGAAAATCTCTGGGGCGCCGGCGCGAAAACGTCGAAACGGCTGCGCGAAGCGGGGTACCAAACTATCGGACAGATCGCGTGCGCGGATCCGAAGAGTTTGTCGCGAATCTTCGGTGCCATAGGCGAGCGGTTTTTCGCAATCGCCAACGCGATCGATCCGCGCACGGTGGCGACTACGCACAGTACGCGCAGCTTAGGTTCCGAACGCACACTGGCGACGGACGTGAGTTCGCCGCGCGAGTTGCGTCTGTATCTGCGGGTGGCCGCTGAGACAGTTGCGCAGCGATTGCGGCGGCGTGGTTTGGTCGCGAGCGGTGTGCGAATCAAGCTGAAGCGCGCGGACTTTCAGATCCTGACACGGCAAGACGGACTTACCGCGGCAACAGACGTGAGCGCCGTACTGGCCACGAAAGCCACGGAGCTGCTCGATCACGTGAAGGACCCGGGCCCGTTTCGCCTCGTGGGGCTTGCCGCGTTCGACCTCGCGCACGCGAGCGCCGACTCGCAACTTAGCTTGTTGCCCACTGCGGGGAAGCGCGACCGCGGGCTGGAAACGACGATTGACGCACTCGAGCAGCGGTTTGGCGCGGGAATCGTGCAGCGAGGGGGGGAGGCGTTCGGAGACCGAGGCGTCGGGATTCCGACGAATCTCGACTTCCTCGATATGGATGACTAGGTTTCCGCTGTCTTACCAGTCCTTGCGATATCTGCCGCGAGTTGCTCGAGCTCGGCCCACCGTTCGACGTTTCGCTCGAGTTGTTCTGCGATCTCTCGTAGCGCGCTGAGCTGCTGCTGAACGCCGATGTGCGTCTCCAGTTGCTCTATCTCGTTGGGCAACGCGTCCAGCTCACGTTGCAGTTTGCAGGAAAGTTTCCGCGGAAGCGGTTTCGTGATGGCGTTCGAGCCAGTCGCTGGCACGCGCGCTCACCAGGCTCGATGGCGAACATCGCTTCCGGCTCACCAAACGCGATCAAAACGGCGTCGAAACGAATTGAGGGCGGGCCAGCGTTGTCCCGGACGCCGTGAACGCGGGGAGACCTCGATGGTGACCAGGTGCGGAGGTACGCAGCTATCGAGTTGTCTGTCGAATAAGACATAATATACATTATCCGCAATCAATCGGATCGGCGGCCGGCCACTCAGTTTTCACGTCGGGCTTCTTTACAGATCGCCGAGAAATATACGCTAACCCATTGTTTCGTATTGCTGGCATACGTCTTGCTCCTTGATCGGCATGACGACACACAGCTATTCGGGATGGATCGCAGTGTTGCTGGCGGCGACAGCGGTTGGTGGCAACGCTCACGCACAGGGCGGCGATTGGGACGTTGTCCTCAACGGGCGTTCGGTGCACGTCGACGCCGCCCACAACTGGAATGAGGAAAACTGGGGTCTCGGCGTCGAGCGCGAATTCAACAGCGACGGGCGTTGGGTGAAGGTCGCGTTGGCGAACGGTTTCAAGGACAGCGCTGAACACCCGTCGTACATGGCCGGCGGCGGCATGAAGCGACGCTTTCGCATGTTCTCGAACCAAGCCTATTTCGACGTTGGGCTGATCGGGTTTGTGATGACGCGTGAAGACGTTCGGCACAACCAGCCATTCCCCGGCGTGCTACCAGCGATGACGTTTGGCGTTAGGCGCGTGGCTGTGAACGTCACGTACTTGCCTGAAGCTGCCGTTGATCGCGTGACCAGTGCTCAGCTGGTCGACCCCAACATGAAAGGCGTGTTCTTCATTCAACTGAAGCTCGACGCAAGCCTGTTCGGCTTTGGCGGCCGGCGCCAGCACTTATTGGCGAACGGCGACACGGGGCCGGCCAATAGCGACAGCCGCCAGTAGTCGCGGCCGATCGATCCACCACGTGCGGGGCCACCTATTGGCCGTTGTGATATCGTCGGACCGAACGAATGGCACCGCCGACGTTCTAATTTCATGGATCCAGCCTCAGGACGACTCGACATGCTCCGGAACGCATCGTTGCTCGTTGCGGCATGCTTAGCGCTAACGTCGAGCACGATTGCTCGCGCGCAGTTGATTGTGTCCGAGAAGGAAGTCCGACGGGAGGCACGGGTGGAGTGGCTGTCGATGAAACGCCACCTGTCGGTGGCCCACGACCCGCGGATCCAGAACTACGTGCAATGCGTTGCGAATAACATCATCGGCACGCTGTCACCCGAGCAGGCGCAGGCAGATTGGGAAGTCGTCGTGTTCGACGAGGACCAGATCAACGCGTTTGCCGATCCGAATTACAAGATCGGAGTGTTCACCGGTTTGTTGCGGGTCGCCGATACGCCGGACGCATTGGCTGCGGTCATCGGGCACGAAGTGGCCCATGCCACGGAAGGCCACGTCATGCAGCGCGCGCGCAAGGGCGCTCGAAACAATGCGCTCGTGCTGCTCGGCTCCGCCGCTACGGGAATCAGTCCAGACCTGTTGAACGAAGGCGCGATGCTTAGTCTCAATCTGCCGTACGCGCGCGAGCAAGAGACGAAGGCCGACATGATCGGTCTGCAATCCATGGCGAAAGCGGGCTTTGATCCGCGGGCCGCCCTGAGTCTCTGGAAGAACATGGCGGCGGCCATGAGCGGCAAGGGTGCCCCGCCGGAGTTCTTGTCGGATCACCCGGCAGACGACACGCGGTTGGACACCATCATCAAACAGATCCGTCCGGCCCTGATCACGTACAACCAAGCGGTTGAAGCGGGTAAGCGACCGAATTGTCAGGCGGTAGCTGCGCCCGATCGCTGACGGGCCTTACTGGCTTTTCGAGTCGTTACTCGATGGCACTGGCTTCGGGCCCTCGCCGGCCGGCTTTCCAACCTGGATCTCTCCGGACCCCATCGGCGGCAGCGGAGGCGCGACGCGATGCGCCACGTAGATCTCCACCACTTGATCGTCTGTAATGGACACGACGCTCGAGACCTGGCAGGCGGCCTTGGCGCGCCCGAAACGGTCGCGAGGAGCCGCTGGGTCTAGCGCGGTCGTCGACTCAGTGAAGGCGCCGCCGGTGACTTGCAGTCCTAGATTGTTGTCGCAAACTTTCAGGCTTGCCCGGCCTCGCCTCTGACTCGGTAGGCTCAAATCTTCTGCCTGAGCGAAAGAGACGTCCCCAGGGCCATTGCGTACGCCGCTCTGCTCACCGAGCGGCAGATCCTTGGGATCGCTGAAAACGAGTTCAGGCGCGTATGTCAGGTCGCAGAATGTACCCCGCAGCTCGACCTTGAACGCGCAGCGCTGCGTGCCGATGTAGACGATGAGCGTGCTCTTGTCGATCACGTCGAAGCTGCGTACGTCGCGGGCAGAGAAGCAGTCCTTGACGTTGCACGCGCGTTCGCCGGCCTGCGCATCACTCGTCGGATGCGCGAGGCAACACGCGAAGAACAAGACGGAGCCGGGTACGCCGGTTTTCATCTCCCTATCCCCTCTTTCCGTTCTTGAAATTGACTCTAGGTCAGTTTCCAACCTCTGTCTATTGAGCTTTGTTCCCGCCGCTAGGCGCCAGGTTCATCAGCCCGCGGAGGCTGTCGCGAACGCGCACGGCGACGTCCGGGAAGTCGCAAAATACGCCGTCCACGCGAGCTTGGCCCAGGAATACCTCCAATAGCTGCTCGAGCGTGGTGACGTAGCGAGGCAGGTCCTCGCGACGGAAGGTATAGGGGTGGAGCCGCAAGCCGAGCTCGCGGGCATGGGTCGTGAGCATCGTGATGCCAGGCCGTCCGTCGTTGTCAGCGACCAGTTGCCTATGGCTTGGGCCTAAGCCAAACGCGTAGCGGGCTACGCGCGTGAGGCCTGCCGGAGTCAGCAGCTCTGCGTAGGCTGGCTCGGTGCCGACGAGCTGGATCAGCCGCAACTCGCACCCGAGTTCGTCGTGCACGCGCAGCAATTCATTCGCATCGAAACACTGAACGAACGCCGCATGCTCCGGCCGCGTGTAACCAAAGACCCGGAGCTTCGCGAGCACCAAGCGCGTGAGATCGACGCCCTGCTCGCGGTGCCACCGCGGGTCCTTTATTTCGGAATAGATGCCTACGGCTCGCCCCGTCGATTGGTTCAAGCCTTGAATCAAGCGCAGCTCTTCGTCGAGCGTCGCGATTCGCGCCACGCCGATGCCGGCCGGGAATCGGCGCGGGTACTTCGCCGTGCCGGCCCCAGGTGTACGCCGCTCGAACAATGTGAGCTGTCGGAGTTCCGCTAGATCGAAGTCGATTGCGTAATGAAGTCCGTCGCTGCGGTGGCGACCAGAGAAGCGCTGCGCGACGTCGCTTACATCATCGAGGTGCAGGTCGTGCAGAACGATGAGTTCGGCATCTCGTGTAGCGACAACATCCTGTTCGAGGTAGTCGGCGCCCAGACCGTAGGCCAGTGCCTTACCGACGAGGGTGTGTTCGGGTAAGTACCCGCTCGCGCCGCGGTGCGCGATGACGATGGCGCGTTCAGTCAAGCTTGAATTCGATGGTGTCCCAGCGTTGCGTGTCTTCATGGCGCGCCTGGCGACGGACCGTATCGACGATGACCCGCTCGTTCCAACCAATCACTTCGGCACAGCGCTTGACGAGTTCGGGAGGAACTTTCGCACTGCCGCCGAATGGCTCCATCGCGACCAATGGCAGGTTGTTCGCTTGAGCAGCGTCCATCTGGTAGGTCGTCCAGTATTCGTTCTCGACATACAGTGAGCTCAACACCACGACCACTTCTGCGGTCTTCAGCTGCGTCCGATATTCCTCTTTCAGCGCTTCCTTGCCGCCGCCGGCCGGCGGGTGATCCGGGACGCTGCAATTGCGGTAGAAGAAGTTCGGCGACGCTTCCAGGTACTCGAATACGCGGTGATAGTCTGTGTGACTCGCAAACGCGTGTGTGACGAACAAGCGGATCGGACTCTTGGCGGACATATCCCTGGGACCCGAGGGGCCATCGATTTTTCCGGACGCTACTACTCGTGCCTGCTATTTGCAACGAACACCGTCCGCTTTGTGGGTCAGACCTTGCGCCACGAACTTCCCGATCGTCCTACGCGCTGCTCCGGTACACTACCGGTGTAGATGCGGTTACTGCTGTACAACATTCGCTACGGACTCGGGCTCGGCTCCGCTCTGCACTGGCCGCTGCCCGGTATGGGGTACTTGTTCGGCAATCGCGCTAACCTGCAGCGCATTACCGAATTCATCAAGTCGCAGGATCCCGACATCGTCGGTCTCGTCGAGGTCGACACCGGTTCGATCAGAACGCGCAGTATCAATCAAGCGGATGTCATCGCTCGTTCGCTCGGCCACTATTCCGTCTATCAGTGCAAGTACGGAATCGATTCGCTGAATCAGCACCTACCGATACTCCGCAAACAGGGCAACGCATTCCTCGCTGCGCCGCGCGTGCACGGCGAGCGGTTTCACTACTTCGAGAAGGGCATCAAACGGCTCATCATCGAGCTTGAACTCGAAAGTTGCGCGGTGTTCCTCGTGCATCTGTCGTTGAAGTATCGCCATCGTCATACGCAGCTGCAGCACTTGCACGATCTCGTGGTGGCGTCCCCCAAGCCTGTCATCATCGCAGGGGATTTCAATACGTTCTGGGGCGACCAGGAGATCTATCTGTTCATGAAAGCGTGCAAGCTCCGGAGTGCCAACGAACAGAGTCTGCCTTCCTATCCCAGCCGCTCGCCGCGCAAGGAGCTTGATTTCGTCCTTTATGGCGACGGCATCAACGTGACGGGATTTTCCGTTCCGTCAGTCAAGTTCTCGGATCACTTGCCGTTGATCTGCGACTTCGAGGTCGAGCGCGGAGCGCGTGTGGCGGCCTAGCGGCGCGACCGATGAGCTCGCAACCAAAGCATTGGAGCCGCGAGACCGATCAGCAGGCCATCTGTTGGTTGACTCTCGATCGCGCAGGTGCGACCGCCAACACGTTGTCCTCTGACGTGCTTGTTGAGCTCGGCAACGAGTTGGATGAGATCGAGCGCCTCGATTGTCGGGGCGTTGTCATCCGCTCGGGTAAGAGCAGCGGCTTCATCCTCGGCGCAGACGTCAAGGAGTTCAGTCAGCTACGAACCGCTGACGATGGCACCGCGTCCGCCGCTCGCGGGCAATCGCTGCTCAATCGCATTGCGAACCTCGACGTGCCGACCGTCGCGGCAATCGACGGGTATGCCCTTGGCGGCGGCCTCGAACTGGCGCTCGCGTGCCGCTATCGCGTGGTCGTCGAAGCATTCGAGCGCACGCTTGGGCTGCCGGAAGTACAGCTCGGTATTCACCCCGGGTTCGGCGGCACGGTGCGCTGCGTGCAGTTGCTCGGTGCGCCGCGCGCTCTGGATCTGATGCTCACAGGCCGTTCCCTGTCGCCACGCGAAGCCTTGGCGGTCGGCCTGGTCGATCGTGTCGTCGCACGTGACGCGCTGGGCGCAGCCGCCGCGGAAATTGTTCTGAAGCGCCCGGCTCCGCGTCGGGCGCCATGGTACTTGCGAGTGTTGAGCGGCGCGCCCGTGCGCCCACTTCTCGCCGCATTCCTGCGCAAGCAGGTCGCGCGCCGCGCGCGGCGTGATCACTACCCCGCTCCGTACGCCATCATAGATCTGTGGCAACGCTACGGCGGCGATGGTGCAGCTGCGCAGCGCGCGGAAGCGGTTTCGATTGGACAGCTGTTCGCGACGCCGACAAGTCGCAATCTCGTGCGCGTGTTCGAGCTGCGCGAACGGCTGCGGAATCTCGCACGGCGCGACACTGAAGTTAAGCATGTGCATGTCGTGGGTGCGGGAACTATGGGCGGCGACATTGCGGCATGGTGTGTGCTGCGCGGTCTGTCGGTCACGTTGCAGGATCGCGCCCGGGAGTACGTGGAACCGGCGGTGGCACGCGCCCGGGAGCTGTTCAAAAAACGCTTGCGCGCGCCGGGCGAGGCCGATGCCGCAGCCGCGCGCCTCACGGTAGACCTGGAAGCGGCGCGGGTCGAATCCGCCGATATAGTGATCGAGGCCATCATCGAAAACGCCGACGCCAAGCGCGCATTGTTTAGTGGCCTTGAACCGAAGCTACGACCTTCTGCGCTGATCGCCACTAACACGTCAAGCATCGTGCTGGAACAGCTAAGCGGTGCGTTGCAGTCTCCGGGCCGCCTCGTCGGATTGCATTTCTTCAATCCTGTTGTCAGCTTGCCACTGGTCGAAGTTATTCACGGCCGCGACACGGCGCCCGACACAGTCCAGAGGGCGCTGTCATTCGTTACCAGGATTGGCAAGCTGCCGTTGCCCTGTCGCAGTGCGCCTGGATTCGTCGTGAACCGTTTGCTGACGCCGTACATGCTCGAGGCGTTGTACGCGCACTTGGATGGCAACGCGTTTGAAACGATCGATTCGGCGGCGAAGTCGTTCGGAATGCCCGTGGGTCCGATCGAGCTTGCGGATCGTGTAGGCCTCGATGTGGCCCTGCACGTAGCCGAGATCCTGAGCGAGGTTCTGGCCGCGCAGCCCCCCGACCTGCTGCGCGAAAAAGTCGCCAAGGGCGAGCTCGGGACAAAGACGCACCGCGGCTTCTACACGTATGACAAGGCCGGCAAGGCCATCAAGAGTCGCTCCGCACCGAGCGGTGACGCCGAGCTCGCCGATCGCCTGATCCTTCCGCTTTTGAACGAAGCCGTCGCGTGCCTGCACGAAGGCATCGTGGCCGACGCGGACTTGCTCGACGCAGGCATGGTGTTTGGCACCGGCTTTGCGCCTTTTCGGGGCGGGCCGATGCGCTACGCGCGAGAGCGCGGCGTCGCCGTAGTCGTCGCCAAACTGGAGAGTCTTGCACAGCGATTTGGGACGCGGTTCACACCCCATCCCGGGTGGAGCACATTCGCACGCGATGCGTGAATTCGTCGGCAGCGGTGCTCGAGAACGCTATGTTAGACTGCAAAAGCTAACAATTTCGCTGGATTCTCGCGCAGTCAACCCTGGATGACCAAGCAAGTCGAAATCGATCGATTGAAGGCTCTTTCGCCGATTGACAGTCTGAAGAAAGACAATCTTCATGCGTTGGTCAAGAAGACCAAGGTTCGCGATGCGCAACCGGGCGAAGTGCTATTTCGCCAGGGCGACGCGGAGAAGCGCACGGTTTACGTCTTGGCGGGCACGGTCGAGCTGCGCGAGGGTGAGCAAACCGTAGCGAAAATCGTCGGCGGGTCTGATAACGCTCGCAATCCGCTATCCCCCAAGCTGCCACGCCAACATACTGCGATGGCGACGAGCGCAGTCGAGTACCTCGCAATCGACAGCGACCTGCTCGACGTGATGCTGACGTGGGATCAGACCGGGTCCTATGAGGTATCAGAGCTACGCGGAGAAGCCAGCGGCAGCGACGACTGGATGACCACGCTGCTGCAGACGAAGGCATTCCACAAAATTCCGCCGGCCAACATCCAGGCGATTTTCATGCGCCTGCAGCAGGTCAATTACCGTGCTGGCGACGTCGTCATCAAGCAGGGTGAGGAAGGCGACTATTTCTACGTGATTACGCGCGGTAAGTGCGTCGTGACGCGCGAGACGCCGCTCAATAAGGAAGGCATCCGCCTGGCGGAGCTCCAGGTGGGCGACACTTTCGGCGAAGAAGCGCTGATCTCCGAAGCCAAACGCAATGCGACGGTGACGTTGGAGACCGACGGCTCGCTAATGCGCTTGGGCAAAGAAGACTTCCGCACGTTGCTGAACGAGCCGATGCTGGACTGGGTCGACACGGCACAAGCCGAGAAGATCATCCAAGAAGGCGGTCAGTGGCTCGACGTCAGGTTGCCATCGGAGTTTGAGGCCTATCACAACGAGGGCGCGGTCAACGTCCCGCTGTACTTCATCCGTCTGAAACTCAAGACGCTCGACCCTGCCATCAACTATGTTGTGTGTTGCGACACGGGTCGGCGCAGCTCGGCCGGTGCGTTCATTCTGAACGAGCGTGGGTTCCAGACGTACGTTTTGAAGGGCGGACTGAACCGAACCGGTCTACCCGGCTAGAGTTCTAGAGGGTGTGAGTCGGCTTGTCGCCGCCCAATGCGCCGGCGAGATAATTCTCGATTCGCTTTTGCGTGTTGCCTTGATCCTGTTCGCTGAACTGCACGCCAATGCCTGCGGTGCGCTTGCCCTGCGCTCCCTTGGGCGTAATCCAGATGACGCGGCCGGCAACGGGTATCTTCTCTTCCTCGCCCATCACGTTCAGGAGCATGAAGACTTCATCGCCCAGCTTGTAGCTCGAGTTGGTCGGGATGAAGAGTCCGCCATTCTTGATGAACGGCATGTACGCAAGGTATAGCGCGCTCTTGTCCTTGATCGTCAGTGTCAGGAGACCCGGCTTACTCACGACTATCCTCGATTCACCTGGAAACCAACCAAAAGGGCCTGAATAGCAAGCTCCAGGTTGACTCCGGAGCCGAGCTGGTTCAGGAGTCTTTCGGCCTTGTCGTACTGCTCGAACAACGTCCTAAGTGTCAGTGGGCGCCATGCATTATGCAACGTAGAGTCGGGGCGAACTGTGACCGCAGTCGAACCCTCGCCATCGGCGCGCCGGCGCAGCTCCTCGTGCAATTCGCGCGTGAGCCAGATCAGTGCCAGCTCGGCGTCGCCTTTCGCCCAGGTTTCAGCGACTGCCAGCGGGTCTTTGCTGTCATTACTTATAGCCGAAAGATCAGTGCGTAACTCATTGTTCCATTTAAATTCAGACTGCGCGAGCAACGCGGCGACGCGCAGCGGTGCCCCGCCGGCCATCTGCCAGGCATCGGTGACGGTTGTGGAATCCGTCACGCCGAGCCACGCCGTAACTGCGGCAAGTGCAGGCCGGGCAATGTCGAGGCGCTGACAGCGGCTACGGATGGTCGCAGGAAGCCGGTCCGGCTGACTACTCAGCAAGAATAGGTAGGCATTGCCGGACGGTTCCTCGAGCGTCTTCAACAGCGCGTTGGCGGCGGAAAGCGTCATCGAGTCGGCGGGTTCGACGATGACCACTTTCGCGGCCCCATGTGCGGTGAGGCTGATGGCCTCAATGAGCTCGCGTATTTGCTCAACGGAGATGCTGTTCTTGTCCTCCTCCGGATGGATCCAGTGCAGGTCGGCGTCATGGTCGGCCGGCTCGTACCTCGCTGAGAGCGCTGCCAGTGCTTCGGCTGGACCCAATGGCTGCGGCGGTGCGATCGCGTCGAGCAGCAGCTGATGTGCCGCGACTAAGGCCAGGTTGAGCTTGCCGATTCCTGCCGGGCCAGCGATGAGCCATGCGTGACCGAGGCGCTTAGCGCGTCGCGCTGCCTGCAAACGCTCGAACGCGGGAGCGAGCCAGGGACAGAGCTTTGTTCCCAGAAGCTCTATCGGCGAACTCATCGTCGTCATGGCCGAAGCCTCGCAATCAGTTCATTGAGCTGCTCGGCGATCTCCGTTTGCACTGCGGAGAGCGGCCGCGCCGCGTCGATGATCCTTATCCGCGCCGGGTTGTCCGCTGCGAGCTGCAGATACGCTTTGCGGACGCGTTCGAAGAACGGGCGCTGCTCCCGCTCGAAATGATCGGGCACGCGCGCAGCAATCCGACTGGACCCAACGTCGAGCGGCGCATCGAGTAGCAGCGTCAAATCAGGCTCGAGCCCCTGTTGAACCTCCGCGCGCAAAGTGCGGAGCAGTGCAAGATTCGCGCTCCGCCCTCCCCCTTGGTAGGCAAAGGTGGCATCAGTGAATCGGTCGCAAACGACCCAGCGGCCTGCCGCGAGCGCTGGCCGAATGACCTGCTCGAGATGCTGCGCTCGTGCGGCAAACATCAACAGAGCTTCTACCTCGGCGGACAGACGGCCGTGGTCGCCCTCGAGAATCCAGCCGCGGATGCGTTCACCGAGAGCCGTGCCGCCGGGCTCCCGCGTCGTGAGCACGTTGTGACCGGCCGCCTTCAAGGTATCTGCGACGAACGAGAGATTCGTCGATTTGCCGACGCCTTCTCCGCCTTCGAGTGTGATGAATGCGCCGCTCATCACCGCTCCGGCTTTCGCAGCTGCCGCAAGTAATCGCGGACGGCGCGGTCATGCTCTTCGAGCGTCGCGGAGAAATGATGACTACCGTCGCCTCGGCCCGTGGCCACAAAATACACTGCGGCGCTGATTTCCGGCGTAACGGCTGCTTCGAGCGCGCCGGCGCCCGGTAATGCGATCGGCGTTGGCGGAAGCCCGCCCCGCGTGTACGTGTTGTAGGGCGTGTCACGCTCGAGATCGTCGCGACGCAGATTGCCGTCGAAGGATTCGCCGAGCCCGTAGATAACCGTAGGGTCCGTTTGTAGCCGCATGTTGCGGCGCAGGCGCTCGTGGAACACGCCTGCGATCAAGCGTCGCTCCGCGGGCAATGCCGTCTCCTTTTCAATAATGGACGCCAAAATCAGGGCCTCATACGAACTCTTCAACAGTGTGTCCGGCGTACGCGACTGCCATACGGCGTCGAGGTGTGCGCGTAGCGCTTGATGCGACTGTCGTAACACGTCGAGGTCCGCGGTGCCCTTCGGGAAACTGTAGGTATCGGGGAAGAATTGACCTTCGGGATGCACGCCAGGCTCGCCGAGGGCAGTCATTATGCTTGGACCGTCGAGAGTGCTCGCAGCGATCGCGGGGTTCGAGCGCAGTGCGCGCAGCAGCTCCGCGAACCGCCAGCCCTCGACGATGGTCACCTGGTGCAGATACACCTGGCCGGACACGAGCCTCGCTAGCAAAGAAAGCGGCGTCGTGCCGGGAGGCAGCTGGTATTCGCCGGCGCGTATTCGCGTCGCGTCTCCGGTCGAGCGCGCATACGCCGTGAGCAGCCACGGATAGAGCAACACTCCGCGCTCGCCGAGCTGCGCGGCTACACGCCGCAGCGACATGCCGTTCTCGACTTCGAGCCACGTTCCCTCCGCCGGCATCGCGAGCGGAGCGTTCAGCATTCGCCACGCGAATGCCGTCGCGGCGCTTCCGGCCCCAACCAGGGCGATCACCGTCAGTACCGCTAGCCACGCGCGGCTACGCATCGGCACTCACACCTAGGTGGTGCATGAGTCGCTGTGTGATCGCGCCGCGAGCGAACGTTCCGCTGTCGAGTGACGCAACAGGCCAGATTCCAAACAATGCGTTCGTCATGAACAGTTCGTCGGCGTTCGTGATTTCCGCGAGCGTCAAATCCCGCTCGGTGGTGCGTAGACCGAGTTCGGCGGCGGCCGCGAGCACGACGCGGCGCATGACACCCTTGACGCCCGCCCGCTCGATAGCCGGCGTTAGCAACTGACCCTGGTGTACTGCAAACACGTTGCTGCTCGTGCCACCCACGACGTGCTCGCTCGTGTCGAGAAGCAGCCCTTGCTCGGCATCGGCACCGCGCAACTCGAGATGGGCGAGTACGTGCTCCAAACGATTCAGGTGCTTCATTCCCGCAAGCGTGGGATTAGACGCGAGTCGCAGGCGACACACGCGAACGCGAATACCGTTTGCGTAATAGCTGCTCGGGTACTTGGGCCAGGCACCGACAGATAGAATGCGGGTCGCTACCGCAACGGCGGGCGGCGCATACCCGCGCGTACCGGAACCGCGCGTCACGATCAGTTTCACGGCGGCCCGGCCTACCCTCGTACAATGTCTCGCGATCTCGTCCGCGAGAAGGCGCCGCTCTGGCGGCTGAATCTCCAGGCGCCGGCAGCCCTCTTCGAGACGGTCGAAGTGCAGATCGAGCCAGCGGATTTGACCGTCTTGTGCGGCCATTGTCTCGAACAGCCCGTCGCCGTAGGCGAGCCCGCGGTCAGCGGGATCGACGCCAGTTCGCTCTCCGTTCACGAGCCAAAGGGTTTCCACGACGATTCAATCGCTGCGGCAGGGGTTCAGACTGGTTTGTAGCAGAACGGTCGTTGCCCGTCATGTCGACAGGCCAGAAGTTTAGCGGCCCTCAGCGGGATCGCTTGAAGACGACAGTGCCGTTGGTGCCGCCGAACCCGAACGAGTTCGACAGCGCACACTCGAGGGTCGCGCTGCGTGCTGTGTTTGGCGTGTAGTCGAGATCACAGGCGGGATCGGGATTCTCGAGGTTGATCGTCGGCGGAATGACCTGATCGCGCAGCGCCAGAATTGTGAAAATAGCCTCGGCGCCACCTGCTGCACCGATCATGTGTCCCGTCGTGGATTTGGTGGAGCTGACGGCAACGGACTTAGCAGCGTTACCAAAAGCGCGCTTCACCGCCACAGTTTCCGCAACGTCGCCAAGCGGCGTCGACGTGCCGTGCGCATTCACGTAGCCGATCTGCTCCGGGTTCAATCCGGCGTCACGCATGGCGTTGACCATGCACTGATACGCGCCCTGACCGTTCTCGGCCGGCGCGGTGATGTGATGCGCGTCTGCGCTCATACCGAAGCCGGCGAACTCCGCATAGATCTGCGCGCCGCGAGCTTTGGCGTGCTCGTATTCCTCGAGTGCGATACAGCCGGCTCCGTCGCTCAGGACGAAGCCGTCGCGATCACGATCCCACGGACGGCTTGCGCGTGTCGGGTCGTCATTGCGTTGCGACAATGCGCGCGCCGCGCAAAAGCCGCCAAGGCCTAGCGGTGTCGCTGCGAATTCGGCGCCGCCGGCGAGCATGTAGTCTGCATCGCCGTACTGAATCAGGCGCGCCGCGAGACCGATGCAATGCGTCCCGGTCGTGCATGCGGTGACGATCGCCAGATTCGGGCCCGTCAATCCGTGATTGATCGACACGTGTCCTGAAATCATGTTGATGATGCTGGCAGGCACGAAGAACGGCGAGATCTTGCGTGGACCTCCTTCGAGCCACTTGGAATGGTTCGATTCGATCGTGTGAATGCCGCCGATGCCAGATCCCATTGCAACGCCGTAGCGGTGCGCGTTGGCTTCTGTCACTTCCAGCCCCGAATCGCGGAGCGCTTGCACGCACGACGCGATGCCGTAATGCATGAACGGGTCGCACTTTCGAGCCTCTTTGGGCTCGAGGTACTGCGACACGTCGAAGTTCTTGATCGTGCCGGCGAAGCGCGTGGTGAACGCGCTGACGTCGAAGTGTTCGATCGGCCCAATACCGCTGACGCCGTCGCGGACGTTTTTCCACCCCTCGGCGACGCTGTTGCCGACCGGGGATATGAGGCCAAGGCCTGTGACTACGACGCGCCGCTTAGACACGGTCGGGGTCTCGGACTGCTGAGGAAGAGATGACGGGGTCTCGCGCGCAGACGCCTGTGTCTAGGCTTCGTTCTGGCGGGCACGAATGTAATCGATGGCCTGTTGCACGGTGGTGATCTTTTCGGCGTCGTCATCGGGGATTTCAGTTTCGAACTCCTCTTCCAACGCCATCACGAGCTCAACGGTATCCAAAGAGTCAGCGCCCAGGTCATCGACGAACGACGCATCGTTCTTGATTTCGTCGGCTTTGAGACCAAGCTGCTCGGCAATGATCCCTCTGACTTGTTCTTCGACGCTACTCATATTCCTACCCCTTATTAATTGACCGGCCGGACCAAGGGGCCCGGCCGATGTGGCGCGTATTGTATTGGAATCGATGGGGCCATTCTACAGATTGCGGGGTGGGTACCCCCTAGGCCGCAATCCCCCGATTGTCAACGAATTCGGCTCCGACCTAGTGCATCGACAGACCGCCGTTGACGTTCAACGTTTCGCCGGTGATGTACGCGCCGGCGTCGGACGCAAGGAACGCGACCGCGGCGGCCACATCGGCGGCCGTGCCGAGCCGCCCAAGCGGGATTTGCGACTTCAGCGTTTCCACCTGCCGTTCGTCGAGAGCGCGCGTCATGTCGGTTTCGATGAATCCTGGTGCGACCGCGTTCACGGTGACGTTGCGCGATGCAATCTCGCGAGCCAAAGATTTCGTGAAGCCGATCATGCCCGCTTTCGCGGCCGCGTAGTTCGCTTGCCCCGGGTTGCCGATCAGAGCCACGACCGAGCTGATGTTGATGATCCTGCCGTACCGTGCCTTCATCATGCCGCGGAGGCTTGCTTTGCTGACGCGATACAACGACGAGAGGTTAGTCGACACGACGTCGTTCCACTCGTCGGCCTTCATCCGCATCAAAAGATTGTCGCGTGTGATGCCGGCGTTGTTGACGACGATCTCAGGCGCGCCTTCGCGGCCGACGATGTCGGCGAACAGTGTTTCGACCGATGGATCGCTGGCGACGTCGAGTTGCGCGCCCCGGCCGCGGAGCCCGAGTGTCGCCAGCCACTCACTGATGGCAGCGGCGCCCTGCTCGCTCGTCGCCGTCCCGATCACCGTGGCGCCCTGGCGTGCCAGCGTTTCCGCGATCGCTCTGCCGATGCCACGCGAAGCGCCGGTAACGAGGGCGACACGTCCGGCAATGCCAGGCAGAGCGGGTAGCGCCGACAGGTCCATAAGTTCTCGACGGTTAAAGTGCGACGCGCGCGATTATATACGCGCCCTTCGAGCCCGAACGACGCCGACCGCAGCCGCGACCATGACCCCCCCCGCCGTTCCGTACAAATGGGATGCCACGACGACGGGGCCACCCACGGCTGCCGCCGTGAACGGTACGGGCCCGACGGTCTGTTCCCACACGAGCTTAGCCGCGAGACCGATCGCGAGCAGCCAGCCGATCGACTGACCGCGGAGCCATGCCGTCAGTGCGCCCGCTGCGACGAATCCGTGCAATACGCCCGACAACCCCACGTACCAGTTGACGTCCGGGTCGAGCAGCAGCAGACCGAGGTCGATTGAACCGGCGGCCGCCGCGGCCACCAGGAGCCACATTCCCGCATCGAACAGGTCCTCGAAGAGTGCACCAATCAGCAGTAGCGCTGTCAGATTTGGCCAGAGATGGCCCCAACCGAGGTGGACAACGTGAGCCGTGACGAGACGCCAATATTCGCCCTGCATGATCAGAGCGCCGTCGTACCTGCCCCACTGCCTGGCGTCGTCCCCGGTGAGCTCCAGTATCAGGCTCGCCAGGGCCAGCGCGACGACCGGCCATCCGCGCCGCAGTCGCCAATGAGCGACGTCTTTAAGTTCCGCGAAAAGGCCTTTGTTCACAATGGATATCTCGATGATTGTGCTATCGTCGGCGCCGAATCCGGCCGCCTGTCGGCCGCAACCGAAGGTAGCCCTATGCGCCCGATCAGAACACCTCGCCGCGTTGCGCAGCAAGGGTTCACGTTGCTCGAGATCATGGTAGTCGTCGTGATCATCGGTCTGCTGGCAGCAATCGTCGTACCGAATTTTATCGGCCAGCTCGACACCGCCGCGAAAAACCGAGCCAAGCAAGACATCCGCGGCATCGAGACGGCACTGAATCTATTCCGGCTCGACAACTTCAAATATCCGAGCACGGCCGATGGGCTGCAGGCCCTCGTATCTAATCCGGGCGAGGCCTCCGCGCCGAACTGGAAACAGCAGTTGCCACGGTTGCCCCTAGACCCGTGGAACAAACCCTACCAATACGCCTACCCCGGCCAGCACGGCGAGTTCGATGTGTTTACGTTTGGAGCCGACGGCCAGGAAGGCGGCGAAGGCGTCAATGCCGACATCGGGAACTGGGAATTCTAGCCGAGCGTGTCGGCGCAGCGCATGCCGCGGCTTCTCGCTGCTCGAGCTGATGGTTGTCGTCGCGATCATCGGCATTATTGCGGGTGCCGTCGTCTTGGCGATGGGCGGCCTCGGTAACGATCGGGAAATAAACGAAGAGACCAGTCGGCTGCGCGGCCTACTGAGCCTGCTGCACGAAGAGTCGTTGATGCAGAGTCGTGACTACGCATTGCTGTTCACGACCACGGGCTACCGCTTCTACATTTACGACTACACAAAACTCCTGTGGGTCGAGGCCGCCGACGACAAGCTTCTGCGGGGCTACGATCTGCACCCGCAACTGACCATGGCGCTTTTGCTCGACGGGCGCGAGGTCGAGCTCAAGCGAGACTTCAAGAAGGTCGATATCGAGAAGCCCGAGCCGCAGGTCATGTTGTTGTCGAGTGGCGAAGTCACACCGTTCAAGCTCGAGGTGTCGCGCGAAGGTCGCCCCGGCCGATTCGAACTCGTCGGAGATCTCGACGGCACACTGAAGGTCACCGAATTGGGATTCGATGGCCGCTAGTGCGCATACGTCCCGTGGGTTCACCTTGCTGGAAGCGATGGTGGCTCTCGTGATCGTCGCTCTCGGCATGATGGCCGTGAACACGCAGCTGAACCGCTACGCGGCGGCATCGGTCTACATAGAGCAGAAGACTTTGGCCAGCTGGATCGCGACCAACAAGCTCACGGAGCTCAGTGTGGGACCCACTTGGCCGGCCGTAGGCGACTCCGACGAAGATGTCGAGTTCGCCGGCCAGAAGTGGCGCTGTGCCATCAAGGTTCAAGAAACCGGTGTGAAGAACTTGCATCGCGTGGACGTTTCCGTGTCGTTTGCGGCAGACCCCAAACGCGTCGTGCACAAAGTCTCGGCTCTGATCGAGCCGCCCGCTCCGCCCGGGTTCCTGCCACCGCAGTGGTCGTCGCCGCGTGCCGGCGGCCAGCGAGGTTGAGCATGCGTATGCATTCGGCACGCGGATTCACGTTGATCGAGCTGCTCGTCGCATTGGCTATCGTGGCGGTAATCGGCGTGATGGCATTGACGGGCCTGACGCAGGTAATCAAGCAGCAGACGATCGCGCGGGAGCACACCGAACGTTGGCAGGCGATCCAGCTCGCGATGCGGCTGGTCACTCAAGATCTCGCGCAGCTGCAGCCGCGCGAGACCCGCGACGAGCTCGGCGCGACGTATCTGCCGAGCCTGCTCGCGGATCCGAACGCGCAATTCGCCCTCGAGTTCAGCCGCGGTGGTTGGTCGAATCCCGGCGGCTTTCCGCGTGGAACTGTATTGCGCGTTGCGTATAACTGGGAGACCGACAAGCTTGTGCGATTGCATTGGCCCGTCATGGATCGAACAGTGTCCACCCCGCCCGTGCGTACCGAATTGCTCAGCGGCGTCAAGAACGTCCAGGTGCGGTTTCTCGACACGGCGGGTCAGTGGCATCTCGAGTGGCCACCGGTCGATGTGCAGGGTCCGCAACGCTTGGTCCTGCGGCCGCGCGCCGTCGAGTTCGCCATCGAGTTGAGCGATTACGGTCGCGTGTGGCGTCTCGTGGAGACCTCCGGATGAACTTGTACGGCAAGCAACGCGGGGTTGCCGTGCTGACGGCGATGTTGGTGGTCGCGATAGGTACGATCATTGCCGTGAATCTTTTATGGCAGGGCACGCTCGATCTGCGGCGTACGGAATCGGCACTCGCCGCGGATCAGGGCCTCATGTTCATGCAGGGCGCCGAGGCGTGGGCAGCGGACATCCTGCGGCAGGATATGGTTGACTCGCCGGCTAGCGACAATCTGGGCGAACAATGGGCCACGCAGCTGCCCCCCTTGCCCGTCGATGGTGGCACCATCATCGGCAAGCTCGAGGATTTGCAGGGACGCTTCAATCTGAACAACCTGGTCAAGCCCGATGGCACTGAAAATCCACTCGCGCGTCAGCAGTTCGAGCGCCTGTTGACCCTACTGCAGATCGATCCCGGACTTGCCGGCGCGGTCGTCGACTGGCTGGATGCGGACAACGATCTACGGTTTCCTAACGGGGGCGAGGACGTGACCTATGCCGGCGCCGACCCACCCTACCGGGCAGCCGATACCATGATCACGTCTGCCTCGGAGCTCATGGCCGTGAATGGGTTCAAGCGGGAGACATATTCTGCGCTCGCGCCTTACGTCACCGCGCTGCCGATAGGAACCAAGCTCAATGTGAACACTGCATCGCCCCTAGTGCTTGCGTCGTTGTCGGAAGACATCGACATCTCCACGGCCGAGGGCCTCGTCCAGCAACGCAACGACGGCGCGTTCGTAGACATAGACAAGACGTTCGAGGGGCTGGTCGATCCGAAGGTGCTGAAGCAAATTGACGGCGTGAGCCAGCACTTCTTGTTGACCGCAACAGTCACGCTCGGTACAAATCAGCTGACGATGCGTTCTGTCCTGCAGCGCGACGCGAGCGGCGTCACCCGTGCGTTGTTCCGGAGTTTGGGAGTCGAGTAGCTTGGCTGAGACCTTATTCATTCGACTGGCCGACGGCGAAGTGGCTCACTGGGCCGCCTTTGATGCGAACGGCGCGCTCTTAGGCCCGGTCGGCCGTGGTCCTCTCTCGAGCGCAGCCGCAGCGGTCCACGGCAAACGTTGCTGCGTGCTCGTGCCTGGCGTCGACGTCACCAGCGCGGTGGTCGATTTGCCTCAAGCGAGTCAGGCTCGCCTGAGGCAAATCTTGCCATTCTCGCTCGAAGAGTCTCTAGCCGACGATGTCGAGCACCTTTCGTTCGCCATCGGTGCGCGACGCGCGTCCGGTGGTACGCCCGTTGCGGTCGCGGCAAAACAGCTCGTCGACCGCTGGCTGGAGCGCTTGCGCACAGCGGGCATCGCGCCGCAGGCGTTGTGCTCTGAAGCTGACGGTGTGCCGGACGTTCCTGGCACTCTCGTGGTGCTCGTAGAAGGCAGTCGAATCTTTGGACGGCTCGCAGAACGTGCGCCGTTCGTGCTCGAGGGGCTCTCGGTACGGCAGGCGCTCGCTCTCGTGCGCTCGCCCGCCGGAGATGCGGAGCGGCCGCATTTACTCGTCTACACCGATGTGGCTGACTCGGAGCGTGTGCGCCGTGAAGTTGCGACACTCGGCGAGGAGTTCGCGAGCGTCGAAATCAAGGTCGCCGCGAATGGCGTGTTCCCGCATCTCGCGGCGACGCTCGCTCAACGCGCCGGCACGAATCTTCTGCAGGGCGCGCACGCGCCGCGATCGAATTGGCTCGCGCTCGCGCAGCCGTGGCGATTCGCGGCCGGCTTGGTTGTAGCGGCGCTCGTGTTGTCGTTGGTCACCCAAGCAGCGGTGTACTGGCAGCTGCGGCGCGCCGATCAGGCGCTCACCGACCTCGTGGCATCGAATTGCCAACGCGTCGTTGGCGACGCGCGTCCGTCGGCCTGTCAGCGCGAAGTACAGCAGCGGCTCGGGGCCAGTGCCGCGGGTGCGGGTGGCGAAGAATTTCTGTCGACGCTCGCGGCCGTGTCGGCTGCGCGCGACTCGGCCATGCACATTGATGCGCTGAGCTACCGAAACCGAATTCTGGATCTACAGCTGCTTGCGGCCAGCGTGCCGGCCCTCGACGAATTCGCTCGCGGTCTCAAGCAAACCAAACTTTTCGATGCGGAGATTCAGGCCGCCAACCAGAAAGACAGCGGCATCGAAGGCCGGGTTCGCGTTGTCGGGGTGAAACCATGAGAGCGTGGTTCAGCAACCTGCAACCGCGCGAGCGCTGGATATTGATCGCCGGCATCGTCGTCGCGCTCGGGATCGTGCTGTGGGCCGGCGTGTTGCGACCGCTGCGCGCGCAATCGGTCACGCTGCAAGCCGCGGTCGAATCCAAACAACGCCTGTTGCTCGACCTGGGCAAGCTCAGTGCGACATCCACGGCGCGCTCTCCGGGTACGCAACCTCCGGACCAAACCCTGGTCGTGGTGGTGGACAGCACGGCGCAGGCGCATGGCTTACGCATCACGCGATCGCGGCCCAATGGCCCGAGCGGTGTCGAGGTGACTCTCCAGGCCGTGCCTTTCGACGTGCTCGTCGCCTGGCTCATGACATTGCATGGCACCTACGCCGTTGATGTGGACTCCGCTCAGCTGAGCACCGCGCGTCAGCAAGGGCTCGTGAACGGCCAAGTTTCACTGCACAGGCTCTAGCGTGAAGAATCGTTGGTCATGGCTAGCAGTCGGCGTTTGCGCGTATTTGGTATTCGCGCTCGCCACGTTTCCGGCGGGCACGGCGGTTCATCTATTCGCGCCGCCGCCGGTTGCGCTGAATGGCATACAGGGCACGGTGTGGTCCGGCAGTGCCGCGAGCGGCACGATTGGCGGACTCCCCGTGCAGGACGTGCGTTGGCACTTCCGGCCGCTGACATTGTTGACTGGACGCGTGGGCGCCAACCTTGAGGCTCGACTGGCCGATGGGTTTCTGAGCACCGGCATCACGGCATCGACGAGCCGCATTCAGTTCAACGATTTGCGAGGCGGCACGTCGCTTGCGACGATCGCGTCGATGGTGCCTCTGAGCGGCATGAGAGGCCAGGCGAGCGTGGCGCTCTCCTCGCTCGAGATCGAAAACGGCTGGCCCGCACACATCGTGGGCGAGCTAAAGCTCGCGGCGCTTCAAGTCGCACCATTCATTCCTAACGGGCGATCGAACAGCTTGGTGCCGCTCGGCGACTACACTGTGACGTTCGGGGAAGCCCCCGCGCGTAGTGTCGCCGCGAGATTCGTCGACAACGGTGGGCCCCTCGAAGTCGCCGGCACGCTGGCCGTGAACCCGGCTCGAGAGTACACGTTCGACGCACTAATCAAGCCGCGTGAAGGCGCGTCTCAGCAGCTCATCGACGGCTTGAACGTCATGACAGCCGATCCCGACGCCAATGGGCGGCGTCGCCTGACGCTCACCGGTTCGTTGTAGCGGGCCAGCCTCGAAACTCCGCGAGCAGCGGAAAGTACAGGCCGAGATGAATCGGTCGCGAGTCAATGGCGGCCAGCGCGAGCGCGTAGCGTTCGAGTTGCGGGCGATAGCGCGTGACCTCCGAGTCGAGGAACACGTCGAGATCCCCGCCTTGGTGCTGGCTCGTCTTGAAGTCTACGATCCAGCGTTTGCCGTCATCCACGAAGGTGCGGTCCAGACGCAAGTGTTCGAGCACCTCACCGTTGCGTACCGTGAGCTTGAGCTCGCTGCGGGCTTCCGCGTGGGCACCGAGCACCCAGCGGCCGCGCGGGTCGTCGAGCGCGCGCATCAGCGCCGCCAGCACGCGATCCCGAGCCGCCTCGATGTCGTGCGGCTCGACGCCGAGCAGCATCAAGTCGCGCTCGAACGTGCCGGCCAGCGCGCGGACTCGTGCACCGTTCCACGACGCGACGTCCCCATCCGCGAAGCGTTGCAGCTGGCGATGCACGAGCGTGCCAACGTGTACGGCCGCCTGCCCCGCCCACGCAAACTCGGGTTGCGTGACTTCGTTAACCAAAGGCGTGTGTTGCGCTATCGCGCGTGCGGACGGGCGCGTCGCGAGACGACGCAACACGGGTTCGATGGTGACCCTCTCGCTGATCGTCTCCACGGGTGGCTCGGCTTCCGGAGCCGGAATCTGCGCGGCTACGGTAGGCCACAGATGCGCCAGCATCGTCCCGGCCTTTGGTTCTCCCAGGTCGGTCGGCGGCTGCCAGACGAGGTGAAGGCGTTCGCGCGCGCGAGTGGTGGCCACGTATAGCAGTCGTGCGCGTTCGGCCAGATCGCGCTCTCGTTCAGAGCGGCGCACGAAGTCGGCGAGGCGCGCACCCACGGTGTCGCCGGATGTGGGCGCCGGCACGATCAGTAGATCCTCGCTGCCGTCGGCAGCGACGCGGGCCAGCCACTGCAGCGCTTTCGGATCGTCGGGGCGCGGCTCGCGCGCGAGCCCCAGCAGCACTACGGTGTCGAACTCGAGGCCTTTAGCGCGGTGCATCGTCATGATCTCGATGCCCTGCTCGCGCGGCGGGTCCGCTTGCGGCTGCACGCTCGCAAGCAACGTATGCAGCTGCGCAGGGTCTCCGAGATCGCCGTGCTGCTCGGCGCGCGCGAGCAGCGCGAAGAATTGCTGCGCGGCGAACTGTGCTGCCTCGTCGTCGAGGCATGCCGGTCCGTCGAGCTCGCGCCACGTTTGTTCCACCCAATGGCTGAGCGAGGCGCCGTGGCGGCGATCGAGCGCGCGAGTCAGCACGCTCGTGACGTCTGCCAACCTCTCGCAGCCGTCTTCGCTCAGGTGCTCGAGCCGACTGGGCTGGCGTAGCAGGTCGCAGATAGGCTCATCGGTATCGCCACACAACGCTTCGAGATCCGCCCAGCGCAAGCCGCACCAGGGTGCGCGCAGCACTGCCAGCCAAGCGATACGATCCGCCGGGTGCAGTAGTGCGCGCGTCAGACCTGCAAGGTCCTGCGCAGCCTGCTGGTCCTCCAGCGAGTCGATTTCGACGGCGTGTACGGGCCAGCCGCGCGCGCGCAGCAGTTCGCGCAGTCCTTCGAGATGCCTGCGGCTCTGCACGAGCACGGCGATCGATTGTTCTGGATCGAGCGCCCGCTCTGCCGCGAGAATCTCGACGACGCGCGTAGCTTCCGCGTGTGACTCCGATGTCGCGACCGGCGCAAGCCGAACGAACTGGCCGGCAGCGCTGTCGCGGACGGCCGTGCTGGCACGAAAGGCGGCGATCCCGGTCGCAATCTGGTCTTGTGCGGGAAACACGCGCGCAAATGCCGTGTTGACCCAACCGACGATGTCGGGCGCGCTGCGAAAGTTGTTGGTGAGTGTGAGGCTGGTAAGTGCGACGCTGCCGATGCCGCGCTGCTTCGCGCGCAAGAACAATGACATGTCGGCGTCCCGAAAACGGTAGATCGACTGCATCGGATCACCGACGAGGAACAGCGTGCGACCGTCATCGCTTTGCCAACCGGCCGTCAACAGCTCGAGCAGACGGAGTTGCGATTGCGATGTGTCCTGAAACTCGTCGACGAGAATGTGCTGGATGCGGCGGTCGAGCGCCAGCAACAGTTCCGACGGAACGTCGACGTGGCCAAGCGCGCGCCGCGCCGCAAGCGCGAGCTCCATGAAGTCCACTTCGCGCCGCTCCGCAAATACCACCTTGAGCTCGGCGGTGAGCCGTAGCAGCACGTCGCGTAGCGCAACCAGGCTTTGCCACTGAAGGTCGCTGTAGCGCCCTTCGGGTAGCGCGAGCACGGCCGCGAGCGCCCGCCGGAATGCGTCGTCAGAACGCAAGCCGTCGATGACTGCGCGACAGCGATCACGTAGCGCCGCATGCTCGGGGCCGAATCCCTCCGGCTTCGCGATGCGCTTACGCCACTCGCCCTCTTTCGTCAGCAGCAGAGTAGCGATTCCGCGCCACGCGGCGAGAGCGAGCGGGCCTAAGCCCGGCGGTTTGTCGAGCGCGAGCCAAGGCGAGAGCTCGGCGCGCAGCGACTCGCCGGCGAAGCTGGCCGCATGGCTCAGCAACGGCGCGAGCTCCGGCAGTAACGCGCGGGGGCACAGCGCGCGTGTAGTCGCGAGCTCGTCGTCGACGAGCCGCTGCAGCGCGGCCTCGAGTGCGGTGCGCACGTCATTCACGTCGCCACTCGCGAGGTGCGATAGCCATTGATCGCGGCGCGACAGCAGTGCAGCCAACATTCGCGCAAGCCGTTCCGCGTCGTTGTCGACGCTGCGCAGTAGTGCTCGAAGATGGCTCGCGAGTGTGAGGTCGTCGCCAGCGATCGTCGCGACCGTGCGTTTCGCCGCCTCGCGATAGTGCGCGTCGGGTTTGTCGACGATGCTTGCGGCCGCCACACCGTCGGCCAGCACCGGCAGCTGCTGCGCAAGCCACACATTGAACGCGTCGAGCGTATCGACGCGCAGTCGCTGCGGCTGAGTCAACAGCATCCAGTCGAGCTCCGCGTCCCGCGCCATCACTGCTCGCGCAAGACGGAGTGTTGTCTGCTCGTGCGCATGCGCGCCCGTTGTGCCCGCGGCCGCAGCGCGCAGCGCTGCTTGCACGCGGCGGCGCATCTCTGCAGCCGCTTTGCGAGTGAACGTGATCGCGACGACTTGCTCGGGCTGTTGCACCGTCGTCAACAACGCGAGATAGCGCTGAATCAAGAGTTCCGTTTTGCCCGACCCCGCCGGCGCTTGCACGATGAACGAACGCGTTGGGTCTAGTGCGGCTGCTCGGGCTGCGGCGTCCGTCATCGCGTCACCAAGGGCGCACCGCGCCGCGCGCGACCGCCAGTTGTTCGGCGATGCGTGTCAACGGCGCGAAGGCGCCGCCGGCGCTGTCGGAGTCGGCGAGGAACACGCGGACGTCTCCCGTCGCGAACTCGTGCGCCAACTGCTCGAGCTGTGCTCGCCAATCCTTCAGCTGCGCCGGCCAGTCGGCGGCGAGACGTGTGGCCCGGCCCGCGAACGCGCCATCGGGCCACACGCCGGAATAGCTGGTTCCGGCGGGGCGCACGCGCGCGACGACGGTGGCGCCGAGCGGCTCGGCAGTCTGGATCGCGTAAAGCGGCACTTGCGCATCGCGCAGTCGCGGCCCGAACCAGTCCGCACTAGTCGCTCGGTCGCCGGTCTTGTAGTCCACGATGGCGACCGTGCCGTCGTCTAGCCGATCGAGCCGGTCCACCCGCACCGACAGCGTCCAACGGCCGAG
>PMCP01000086.1:40736-46326 GCA_003155415.1 Gammaproteobacteria bacterium
CGATGAGCTCCGCTTGTGCAGGCAGGTTCTTCAGGAGCCCTTCTAGAGCGCGGTGCACGGCAATGCCGCGAAGCCGGCTCGACAAACCGAAGCCTAGAGGTTCGAGCTCGCGCGCGCGCAGCCTGTCGCGGCAGAACGCGAGCAACGGGTAACGCGCCTGCCGGTTCAGCATTCCTGCACCTCCGGGTAGCTCCGTGGCACGAAACGGCGGCGCGGGGTCCTGAACGGTGGTGCGTTGCCGCGTCAGGCGCGGTGCCGGCGCCACGAGCGTGGCGATCTCGTCCGTCGCCCGCGGCCAGTCGCGAATTGCAGGGCTAGGCTCGGTCTCGTAGTCATAGACCCGCGCGGGCCAACTCACGATCAGCTCCGGTACACGGCGCGCGAGACGCTCGAGATTGCGAGAAGAACGATCGCGCGCGTCCTGCGGCGTGGCACGCGGCATGCCATGCGCGCGTTGCAACGCGCGCGGCAGCAGCGGATTGCCCATGGGCGCTTCCGGCCAGTAGGCGTCCGTGAATCCCGTGGCCCACACGGCGCTGTAGCCCGGGCCCACCTGCTCGATGCGACCGAGCACGTGCACGCCGCGCACGGGGAACGGCGCGGGCGCCGGGCTCGAGAGAATCCGCTCGAGCTCGAACAGAGCGGCGTCGATAGAGACCTCGCCAAGCACCGGCGTCAGGCGTGCGAGCTCGTCGAGACTTGCTTGCCAGCCGAGCAACCGCGGGCCGGCCGGCGGCATCAGCCACCTAAGCTCGCTCAGGTAGCGCGTCCAGAGCTGCGCCCACCGGCTCGGTGTAGCGTGCGCTGTAGCGCCCACCACTGCGAACGCGCTGCGTAGAAGCGCGGCCGACGTGGGCGCGCGTTGCTCGAACGTCGTGGCGAGACCGCACTGCCTGTACGCCGTTGCAAACGTGAGTTGAGCGCGCAGTTCGGTTCGTAGCCGCGCGTCGAGCAGCGCGCGGGCCGCAAGCTCGCCGGGCGGGACATTGAACGAGCGGCTGCACAGCCAGCGGCCGAAGGCTGCGTACGACGTCCTCGTCGAGAGCAACGTCAGCGCAGTAAATGCTGCGCCGAGGGCCGCGTCAGACCCAAGCGGCTGGCCGCCGTTCCAGACCGGAACGTCGGTCGCGTCGCCGAACGTGCCATTGATCAGCCGGGCAACTTCGCTCTGGCGATCGGCGAGCCCCGCGACCACCACGGCCACGCGTGCGGTCGGCGTGGTGTTCGCGATGCGTCGCGCGAAGATCAGCGCGGCGCGCAGCTCGTCGACGGCGTCCGCGAGTCGCACGGCCCTTTGCCGGCAGCGAACGACGGGCGCGGTCTCGTGCCGGAGCGTGGTGCCGGCGGTTTCGAGGTTCTTTAGCAAGACGTCGCGTGCCGGATATGACTCCGCGAGGTCCGCCAGGATGGCCGGCGGCACGCCGCGCGGCCGTGCGGTCGCGAGCTGCCTCTCGAGCTGCGCGCGGTCGATCCAGCCGTGTGCGTCGAGGCGTTCGCGATACGCGCGGCACCAGCTTAGCAACGCACGGTAGTCGAGCTGGCCGGCTCCCGCGCGCTCGGTGCTTGGCTCTATGCGCCAGCGGTGCAAGAGATCCCACGCTCCGGCGGCCCAGTCGGCGACGCCGTCCTGGCCGATCAACGCGTCCGCCTCTCTGGACTCCGCGATTACGCGGCGCCACAGGGCTCGCGACTGTCCCGGGGTCAGTGGCGCGCTGCGCGACTCGGTGCCGCAGAGCCACAGCTCCTCGAGCCAGCCCGTGTACGGCACGATCTCAGGCGTCGCCCACGCCGAATTGCCGGCCGCGATCTGCGCAGCCGCAAGGTGTAGCTCCCACTGGCGCGCAGCGAGGCCGTCCGCCACGACGATCAGCGAGCGCTCCGGCGGAGCGCCCGACTCTTCGTGGTTCATGGAAAACAAATGGTTATACGACTGTCGTCAGGCCGTTTCGAGCTTCGGCGGCCGGTCGGCAATCTGCTCGAGCACGTGCTCGATGCGCTGGAAAACTTCCGCGAGGCGAGCCTCTTCCGGCAGAGTCGTGATCCTGAAGTGCTCGCGGTCAGGGCCGTTGAAGCTCGAGCCCGGAGCTACCAGCACGTGCTGTTGTTCGAGCAACTCCATCGCGAACTGCTCGTCGTCGAAGCCGGGCAGTTTCTGTTTGTCGACGCCGATGAACGCGTACATCGCGCCCCGCGGGGCGACGAGACTCAAGAACCGGCTGTTCGCTACGCCGTCGACGATCGCCTTGCGCGACTGAAAGAGGCGCCCGCCCGGCGAGCACAGTCGGCCGATACTCTGGAAACCGCCGAGCGCCGTCTGCACGGCCCACTGCCCAGGCACGTTGCTGCAGAGCCGCAGCGCGGCCAGAAGATCGAGCGCGCTCAAATAGCGCTCGGACCGATCGACTGCGCCGCTAAACGACACCCAGCCAACGCGATAGCCGCACGCGCGGTACACCTTCGACAGCCCGCTGAACGTCGCGCAAAGCGTGTCCTTGCAGAGCGTCGCCATGGGCACGAATTCCGCGCCGTCGTAGAGCATCTGATCATAGATCTCGTCGCTCATGACGACGATGTTGTGGCGCTCGGCGAGCTTCGCGATAGCTGTGAGCCGATCGCGGTCATAGACTGCACCCGTCGGATTGTTCGGGTTGATGATCACTACAGCTCGTGTGCGCGGCGTAATCAATGCTTCGATCGCCGCCGGGTCGGGGTTGAAGCCATGCGACTCCGGGCACGGGTAATACACGGGCTTGCCGCCGTTCAGCACCGTCGCGGCGGTCCATAGCGGATAGTCGGGGCTCGGGATCAGGACTTCGTCGCCGGGGTTCAAGAGGCCGCGCAACGTAAGGTCGATCAGTTCGCTGACGCCGTTGCCCATGAACACGTGTTCGGCCGTTGCGTTCTCGACTCCGCGAGCCTGCTGCTGCATCACGACGGCTTCGCGTGCAGGGAAGATGCCCTTCTGATTCGAATACGCTTCCGCGTCCGGCAGGTTCTCGATTATCGCGAGCCGCATCGTTTCGGGTGTACGCAGCCCGAATAGGCCGGGGTTGCCGATGTTCAGCTGGGTGATCTCGTACCCCTGACGCTCGAGCTCGTGTGCACGCCGTGCGAGCTTGCCGCGAATCTCGTAGCGGACGTGTTTGAGCTTCGAGCTGGGCTCGGTCTCGTGGGACTGGCGCGCCATAACCGACTTACCTTACGAAACAACAGGCTGGTTCTTACCATGCCGCCGCGCATCGGCCAAGGGCTCGGCGCGCAGTCTCGGCGCGAACGCCGTTCTACGGCTCCGTGCCTTTTGCGATCGGCCGTTTCGGATCGCGAATCCATTCGCTCCACGAGCCGGCGTAGAGCTTGCCGCCGTGCAGGCCGGCCACCGCCATCGCCAGCAGCAGCTGGCACGCCGTCACGCCCGAGCCACACATCGCGATCAACTGCGGCGCATCGCGTCCAGCGAGGAGTTGCAGCAGATCGCTGCGTAGCTCGGCGGCCGGGCGAAATACGCCGGCGGCGCTGTTGTTCGAGAACGGCCAGTTGTGTGCGCCGGGAACGTGGCCCGCGACCGGATCGATGGGCTCTTGCTCGCCGCGGTAGCGCGCGGCAGCGCGTGCATCGACGACGAGGTCACCTGCCCGCTGCCGCGCCGGAATGTCGTTCGTGCCGACGACACCGGCCGCCGTCTTCCGAGGCGACGGATAAGGTTTCGCGTGCCACGCCGGCAATGCGATTTCGATAGGCAACTGCGCCGCCTGCCACGCGGGGAACCCGCCGTCCAAGACAAGCGCCATTCCGCGGTGGCCAATCCAACCGAGCAGCCACCACAGTCGCGCAGCGATCGCGCCGTTCGCGTCGTCGTAGGCGACGATCGTGTCGTCCACGCCGATGCCCCAACTTCCGAGCGTGGCCGCGAAGGTGGACGCATCCGGCAGCGGGTGCCGTCCTTCACTCGGCACCGGGGGACGAGCGAGATCGCGGTCGAGATCCGCGTAACGCGCGCCAGGGATATGTCCGCGCTCGTAGGCGGCGCGTCCCGCGGTCGGCTCCAGCAGATTGGACCGGCAATCGACTACGATCAGGCCAGGTTGGCCGAGACGCGTGTGCAGCGTCGCCGCGTCAATCAAGGGGTTGGTCGTCATGCAAAAGCCGAGGCCGGCGCGACCGCATGGCCGCGCCGGCGATCTAATAGAAGAATCCGGCTACAGCTGTTTCAGCGCCGCTTCGGCCGAGCTCACGCCGAACTCGCCGGGTGGCTCAATGTTCAGCGATTTCACGACGCCATCCTGCACGATCACGGAAAAGCGTTTGCTGCGCTGGCCCATGCCGAACTTGCTGGCATCCAGCTCGAGACCGAGTGCGCGTGCGTACTCGCCGTTGCCGTCGGCCAGCATCTGGACCTTGCCGGTAGCCTTGGCCGATTCGCCCCAGGCTTTCATGACGAACACGTCGTTGACCGCCATGACGGCAACGGTGTCGACGCCTTTGGCCTTGAGCTGATCGAAGTTGTTGACGAAGCCCGGGAGGTGCTTGGCCGAGCACGTCGGCGTGAACGCTCCGGGCACCGAGAACAGCACTACTTTCTTGCCATTGAACAGATCTTCTGTCGAAACCGGCTCGGGACCGTTCGCGCCCATGCGCGTGAATTGGCCCTTCGGCATCTTGTCGCCGACGTTGATGGTCATCGTTCTATTGCTCCTGAAGTCGGGGGATGAATGCGCACGGCGCTCTCTGACCGAAAGCGCACACGTATTATAGGTGCCTCCGCGCGGATCGATAGCCTCGGGCGCGTCGCCATGGTGGGCTAGGTCCGCTCGCGCGGGCGGCAGCGGGAAGGATGGCGAGTGCCGCGGCGCCCGCCGTTCGAAGCGCCCGGATCGGCCCGAGCCTGCTCTGCGTCGGCCATGTCCCGGAATCTAAGGCGTTGACAGGCCTTGGGCTTTTCTTGGATGATTCCGCTTCACATTTTTCTTTAAGACTGAGATGACCACCTTTCGCCACACCGTTTTGGTAGTACGAAACCGTGATAGGTGCGGGCGTTTGGCTTGACGACGAAGACTCATTAGCGAAACCCCGCACCCGAAAGGCCTGCGGGGTTTTTTTTTCCGGGCGCCATAGTTTGCGCATTGAGAAGAGGTAGAGCGATGCAGCTGTTTGTGGAATCGGATGTCGAAGCAGGTGTGCTCCGCGGCGAGAAAATCGCGGTGCTCGGTTACGGCAGCCAGGGGCGCGCGCATGCGATGAATCTGCGCGATTCCGGATACGACGTGGTCATTGGACTGCGTCCCGACGGCAAGACGACGCCGAAAGCGCAACGCGACGGCTTTACCGTCAAAGCGCCGGCCGAAGCCGTCAAAGGCGTAGGCCTCGTCGCTTTCCTCGCGCCTGACCTCGCGCAGGGCCAGCTCTATAAAGACGTCGAGCCGAATTTGAAGAAGAGCGCGACTTTGCTGTTCGCTCACGGCTTCAACATCTTGTACAAGCTGATTCAGCCGCGCGCCGATCTCGATGTCGTGCTGATCGCACCGAAGGGTCCAGGCGATCTCGTGCGTCGCCAGTACGAGCAGGGCCGCGGCGTGCCGTGCCTCATCGCGGT
>PMCP01000124.1 GCA_003155415.1 Gammaproteobacteria bacterium
CTTAATTTCGAGCGTGCAGCGGCCGCGCAAACGTTTGGCGTAGTCGGCGGCGCCGTCGTCTACCCAAGCGGGCTGGCGGTTGCTGGCCGTGAGCAGCGACAACCGCAACATGCCAGCGCGCGCGTTCTACGCGCCGGCCTCGGCTGTTGCCGCGTCGTCACGCGCCGTGATGTCCCAGAGCTTCTCGAGGTTATAGAACTCGCGGACGCGCGGCAGCATCACGTGCACGACGAGCTCGCCCAAATCCACGAGCACCCACTCGCCGCCGTTCGCGCCTTCCACGCCAATCGGCCTGAAGCCCGCTCGCTTGCTCTGCTCGACCACCGCGTGCGCGATCGCGCGCACGTGCCGGTCGGAGCGGCCGCTCGCAATCGCCATCGCGTCGGTCACGGTCGTGAGGTGACGCACGTCGAGGAACGTCGTCTCGAACGCTTTCAGATCATCGAGCGCGTGGGCTACGACTTGGGCGACTGTCTTCGGAGTCTCTGCCCTCTTCGTACGCTTGGCGGCTGGACCGCGGCGCCGTCTTGGTGGCGCTTTCTCTGCGGTGGCGGAGGAATCGGTTTTGGTCTGACCTGCTTTCTTCCTAGGCGGTTTCGGCATAACACTCCGTTTCGAGAATGATGTGCCGGACACTGTCCGGCACCAGAAACTTCGGGTCGACGCCGGCGCGCAGCGATGCGCGCAGATCAGTCGACGCAATCTCGAGCTGCGTCACGGGCTGGATATGGATGCGGCCTGCGAGACTTAAAGTCAGCTCGTGCGCCTGCACGGTACGGCGCTCGAGATACAGCTCACCGAGCGAGCCCCCACGTGGCGCTTCCCAACCGGGGCGCTGCGCAACGACTACGTGCGCAAGATCGAGCAGCTCGCGCCATTTGTGCCAGTAGGGCAGGTTCAAGAACGCATCCATACCGAGCAGCAAGCACAGCGGCCGATCGGGAAATTCCTTACGGAAGCTCGCGAGCGTATCGAACGTATATGACAGACCCGAGCGCTTCAGCTCGCGGTCGTCAGCAAAGAAGCCGGGCTCGCCCGCGATGGCGGCCTGCACCATACGCAGCCGCAAAGCAGCGTCCGTCGAGGGCGCGGTGCGATGCGGCGGAGAAGCGGCCGGCACGAAGTGCACACGCGAAAGATCGAGCGCGCGCTTCAGCTCGAGCGCCGTGCGCAAGTGCCCGTAGTGAATCGGATCGAAGGTTCCGCCAAAAATGCCGATCGGTTGCATGCGCTAGCGAGCTCGCGCGCCCTCTGCGGGGCGTAAGAGGGAAATAAGGAGATCCGTCAGCGTAGTCCACGGCTCGGCCGGAAACACGCCTTTCAACGAAGCATCGACACGCGCGGCTTCCACGATCAGAGCGCGCAGCCGCGACGCCTTGAAACGCCGCAGCGCAGATTTCACGAGCGGTTGGCGGCGCTGCCACACGCCGGTCTTCATCAACGCGCCGTCGACGTTGTCGCCGTGGCGCACCGCATATTCGAGCCGCGCGAGCAGGCTGATGTCGCGGTTCAGCACCCAGCTGATCTGCACCGGCTGAACGCCCTCGGCCCGCAGCCCGTGCAGGATCTTGAACACGCGGCCCGTCTCGCACGCCAGCACCGCGTCGGCCAGGCCAAAGATGTCGAAGCGGCTGTTGTTCGCGACGAACTCGAGCACTTCGCCCTCGTCCACCTCGCGCCCGTCAGCCGTGAGCGCGAGCCGTTTGATCTCCTGATCCGCGGCGAGCAGGTTGCCCTCCACGCGTTCGGCCAGTGATTGCGCAGCCGCGGTCGTGAGTTTGAGCTTCGCCGCCTGGGCTCGCTGCTGTATCCAGCGGGGCAGCTCGCCGCGCTGGATCGGCCACACATCGACCACGACGCCGTGCTTTTCGATGGACTTGACCCACGCCGAGCGGCTCGCGGCCGAATCGAGCTTCTCGCCCACTGCGACGATCAACAGCGTGTCCGGGTCTGCACGCTCGGCGAGCGCCGCGATCGTGCGGCTGCCTTCGTCGCCAGGCTTCGGGCTGCTGAGCCGGATTTCGAGGATCTTGCGCGACGCGAACAGCGAGAGATTGTCGGAGCCGGCCGCAAGGTCGGCCCAGCGGAAGCCGCGATCGGCGGCATGCAGCTCGCGCATCGTGAAATCGGCGCGCTTGGCCGCGGCGCGAATCTGCTCTAGCGCCTCATCGACGAGCAACGTCTCGTCGCCGGCCACGAGGTAAACCTTGGCGAGACCGTCGGTGAGGTGCCTGTCGAGTTGCCGCAAGGGTAATTTCAAACGCGCTCCCCTTACGGCCCTTCGATCTGCGAAAGAGGCATGGCCTGGTCCTCGAGCAACACGGGCACTCCGTCACGCACGGGATACACGAGCTTGCCGCTGCGGGTGACGAGCGCTTCCGACAGCGGCTCGGCCACGACGATGTCTTCGCGGTTGCGGATGCGCTGCCCTGCAATGCGCTCGTTCAAAAGCGCAAGCTCGCGCTCCGGCAGCAGCTCGAGCGCCGTGCGGGTCACGGGGCAACACAAGATGTCGAGCAACGTTCGGTCCATTCAATTACTCCGCCCACCGGGGCGCGGCACGGGGTCGTAGCCAGCTCCGCCCCAGGGATGGCAACGACCGATTCGCTTGACCGCGAGCCATAGGCCGCGACTCGCACCGAACGTTGCGATGGCTTCGGCGGCATACGCCGAGCACGTGGGCTCGTAACGGCAGCGCCGCCCGAGCCAGGGCGACAGCGCGAGCTGGTAGAACCGTATGAAGCCGAGCAATACGCGACGGGCCACCGCGGAAGCGAAATCGACAGTGCTCAACGCGTGCGCCGCCAACGGGCGGGGCCTCCGGCCACGTCTTCGATCGTGATGCCACGTGCGGTGAGCTCCTGGCGAATGCGGTCGGCCTCCTTGAAATTACGATCGCGCCGTAAAGCGTCGCGCTGCGCGACCAAGGAGTCAATCTCCGCGTCCTCGCCACCCTCCGCTTTCCCTGCAGCGAACCAGGCCACGGGGTCGGCGGCGAGCAGGCCGAGCAGCCAGCCCCCGGCGCGCAATGACTCCGCCAGCGCACGCTTCTCGCTCGCGTCCGTGGTGCGGTTCGCAGCGCGCACGAGGCCGAACAGCTCGGCGACGGCTTCGGGGGTGTTCAGGTCGTCCTCGAGCGCCGCGAGCACCGCCGCCGGCGGCTCGACGGAAGGCGGAGCCGCGAGCGCGCCCGTGATCCCGGCCTCGCGCAACGCGCCATACATGCGGTCTAGCTTCTGCCCGGTCTCGCGCACGAGCTGGTCGGTCCAATCGAGCGGCTGGCGGTAGTGCGCGGTCAGCAGCGCGAGCCGCACGGTTTCGCCACCGTGGTCGACCAGGAGATCCTTGATTAGTTTCACGTTGCCGAGCGACTTCGACATCTTCTCGCCGTTCGCCTGCACGAGACCGTTGTGCATCCAGTAGCGCGCGAAGCGCTGACCGCCGTGCGCGCACGTGCTCTGCGCAACTTCGTTCTCGTGATGGGGAAAGACGAGATCCACGCCGCCACCGTGAATATCGATCGTGTCGCCGAGATGGGCTTCCGCCATGGCCGAGCACTCGATGTGCCAACCGGGCCGGCCGCGCCCCCACGGGCTGTCCCAGCCGACGATCGCCGGCGGCGAAGGCTTCCACAACACGAAATCTGCCGGGTTCTTCTTGTAGGGAGCCACCTCGACGCGCGCGCCGGCGATCATCTCGTCGGGGTCGCGACCGGACAGGTGGCCATAGTCCGCGTACTTCGGCACATCGAACAGTACGTGGCCTTCGGCCGCGTACGCATGCCCCGCCGCAATCAGGCGTTCGATCATGCGAACGATCTGCGGAATCGTCTGCGTGACGCGCGGCTCGATGTCGGGCGGCGCCACGCCAAGCACGTGGAGATCAGCGTGAAACGCTTTGAGATACCGCTCCGTGATGACGCCGATCGGGGCGCCCTCTGCGGCCGCGGCATCGTTGATCTTGTCGTCGACGTCCGTGACGTTGCGCGCGTAGGTCAGCGTGTACGTCCGGCGCAAGAGGCGCGCNNCCAGGAGCGGCCGGCTCGAAGCGCTCGCGGGCGCGACTCAGCGTGTTATGGAGAACTAACGGCATTCGAACGGGGCTTGGGAACTGCAATTACGGCCGCCATGATACCAAGCCCGCCGTGGCGGCCGGGTGGCGGAAAGAGATTCCGCCTATAATTTCGCCCCATCAACGACACGGACTCCTGCCATGGCCAATGAATTCGCGGCGCGAACGAGCGTCGAGCAAGTCGAGGAAGGCGCCGAGCTCGCGCCGAAGTTCGACGCCGACGGCCTGATCGCGGCCGTCACCACCGATGCCGTCAGCGGCGAGCTGCTGATGGTCGGCTACATGAACCCGGAAGCGTTGCGCAAGACCATCGAAACCGGCGAAGCGCACTACTGGAGCCGCAGCCGCCAGGTGCTATGGCACAAAGGCGCGACCAGCGGCCTCGTGCAGAGAGTCACCGAGCTCATGATCGATGACGACCAGGACTGCGTGTGGCTCAAGGTCGACGTGGCCGGCGGCGCCAGCTGCCACGTGGGCTACCGCACGTGCTTCTACCGGCGCATTCCGCTGGGCTATGGCGCACAGGCCCTCGAGTTCACCGAGACCACGAAGGTGTTCGATCCGCAGGTTGTGTACGGCGACGTGCCCAATCCGACGAAGCTCTGAAAAGTTTCGAGTGGGCGCGCTGCGTGGATCTATACGAGACTGTGCACACAATATTGGCGGAATAACGACCGTGCCGACGCTAGTTCACTACAGCAGATGCCTGGTTGTTGCCGCTACGATTGGCATTGCCTTGATTCTTTCCGGATGCGGCGGCCACTCAAGCGGTACCGACGCCGTGCAACCAGGTGTTTCCACTCCAACGGTATCTCTGACTTCAAATCCCACGTCGGTTGTCAGCGGTGACAGTGCAACGCTGACGTGGAGTAGTAGCGACGCCGTTAGTTGCACCGCATCCGGGGCATGGTCAGGCTCAAAAACAACCAGCGGCACGCTATCCACTGGCGCGCTCACTGCAACCAGTACTTACTCTTTGACGTGTACTGGCGCCGGCGGAAGTACGCCCGCCTCTACCATTGTCACGGTTACTGCCGCACCGCCCGCGCCAACCGTTACGCTGACTGCAAACCCGACGTCGATTACTACCGGCAATAGTTCGACGCTGACATGGACTACGACCAATGCCACCAGTTGCACCGCGTCTGGTGCGTGGACGGGTGCAAAATCAGCTAGCGGCACACAGTCAACGGGTGCACTCACCGCAACCACTACCTACACGCTGACTTGCACCGGTGCGGGAGGAACAACGCCCGCCACCTCTGCCATCGTCACCATCACGGCTACACCCCCTGCACCCACCGTTACGCTAACTGCAAATCCCGCGTCGATTGCCAGCGGCGGTAGTTCAACGCTGACGTGGAGCAGCACCAATGCCACCAGTTGCGCCGCATCCGGTGCATGGTCAGGTTCAAGAACGACCAGCGGCACACAATCCACCGGCGCACTCACCGCAACCAGCACCTACACGTTGACTTGTACCGGTACTGGCGGAAGCACTCCGCAATCCGTGACGGTTAGCGTTGCGGGCAGCGGAGGCTTGAGCTTTAGTCGCGTCGTCGTCGATTCCGCAAGTCCGGCGGATCCTTGGGAGAAAAGCGTTGGCGATCTAAACAGCGACGGATTGCCGGATTTGATTGTGAGTGGCTCCAATGGTCCTGTTGTCTGGTACGAAGCGCCCAATTGGGTAAAGCACACCATCGCCAATAGCGCGGCGAGCGAAAGCGGAAGCGCAACCGGTGATGTCGATGGCGATGGGGATATCGACGTCGTTGTGGGCACTGTGTGGTTCGAGAATACCGGCAGTGGCGCAACGTGGACTGCGCATGCACTGCCGGATAGTTCAGCGGGAACGCACGACATCATGGTTGTCGACGTCAACAACGATGGTCGACAGGACATTGTGATGCGCGGTGAAACTGCCGCCACCGTGTGGGTCTTCTTGCAGGGCAGCACGAAAAACACCTGGACGGAATTCACATTGAATCCCGGAATCGGACGCAACGGATTAGACGTGGCCGATGTTGACGGCGATGGCCGAGTAGACATTGTGGTGGGCGGCGTATGGCTGCAAAACCCCGGTGGAAATGTCGCCACCAGCTCCTGGACAGTGCGCACTTTCGTGACTGGATGGAATGACTTCGCGGCGGTGCGGGTAGTTGACATGGACAGTGACGGTCACCCCGACATCGTGCTGTCGGTGTCGGAGGACGTTGGCAAACTATCCTGGTTTCAAGCACCCGTTAATGCCGTTTCCGGGACGTGGACCGAGCACGTGATTGATACAGGACTCGATCATGTACACGGATTTGCCGTTGTGGATGTCGATCACGACGGCACCCTGGACATTGCCGCCTCGGAATACGGTGGCGCTGGACGTTTGATTGTTTATCTGCACACCGGCGGCATGTGGCAACCCAACGTGATCGGCACGGACAAGCTGCACAACATGCATGCGGTCGATATCGATCACGACGGCAATCTGGATTTCTTTGGCGTGTACGCGTGGGGCGTCAATCCAGTCGTCCTGTACAAGAACACCGGACCTGCCAGCAGCAAACGAGTCTTGGTGTTCTCCAAGACTCTGGGCTTTCGCCATGACTCGATTCCCGCTGGCATCGCCGCAATTCAGCAGCTTGGCACCAGCAACAACTTCGCAGTCGATGCGACGGAAGATTCAACCGTCTTTACACCGTCCAACTTGGGACGCTACCGAGCCATCGTGTTTCTGAGCCCTTCGGGCGACATTCTAAGCTCCGCCCAGCAGCAGGCGTTTCAGCAGTTTATCGAAAACGGCGGCGGCTTCGCCGGCATTCACAATGCCAGTGCAGACGTGATGAGTAGTTGGCAATGGTACGGAAAACTACTTGGCGCCCGCGAAGTGTCGGAGATCGGCACGCAGGACATGCAATTGACCATCACGAACGCGACACATGTCTCAACGATCGGTCTCCCAAACCCCTGGAACACCACGCAGGAAGCTTACAACTACGACGTGAATCCGAAGGTCAACGGAGCCCAGGTGTTGGTCAACTTGAATGACACGACCGTAAGCGGCGGCACCATGGGAGCCGATCATCCGTTCTCTTGGTATCACGAATACGATGGCGGGCGCGGCTGGTACACCGTAGGCGGCGCCAATGACCCAGACTTCGTCGATGCGAACTTTCTGAAGCACATCTTGGGCGGCATTCGGTACGCCGGGGGATTCTGAGCGCAATTCGCAGCTAGCGGCGTTTGCCGAGCTCAGCCCCGCAGCCGCAACGTCGGCGTCGCGTGCCGATCGATGAGGCCGCGCGTCACGAGCCACTCTCGCGCCTGCACGCCGTCGCCGTCGAACCATGCGCGGGCGGAGCCCTCGCGGAAGCTGTAGCCCCACGCGTCCATATCGCGCAGACACCGCTGAGCACCAAAACCGCTCAGCCGGTCGGCTAGCAGCACTTGTAGATAGCACACACCGCACTCCTCCTCGTCCGTGCCGCCCGCATCGGTCGCGAGTACGGCGCGGCGCGCGTCGTCCATGCAGACGTAGTGACACAGCTCGTGCAGGAACGAATGCGCCGGAGTGTCGGCGCGGACATATACGGTGTTGCCGATCAACCCCGCTTCGGTGTCTCTCCAGTAGGAACCCGGTATCTCTACGTCGGCGGGCACGCGTTGTAGACGAGGGCCGTAGGCCACGAGTAACGCATCGATCTGCGCGGCGTCGAGCTCCGCGAGCAGCACGACGTCCGCGGGGGCCGCGCGAACGGCAGCAGTGTTCATTGCGAGGTTCAATTCTTCGGCACGACGGCCGGCGTGGCTACGGGCGTCGTGCCGCTGGATTCGATGCGGCGCATCACGCGGCGCGCGAGATCCTCGGCCAAGGCGCGCCGCAGGATTTCTTCCTCGGAAGCTTTCGCAAGCACCTGCGTCTCATCGAACGTATAGCTGCGAGTGACGACGAGCGTTTCGTCGGTGACGAGGCTCTTACCCGCAACCTTTAACGAGAACGTGACGGAATAGAACACTTCGTACTCGCGCGGGATGTTGCGCGCGGAGACGGACAGCACGCGCTGTCCGGTCTCGTCGGCTGAGATGTCGAGCAGCGCGGCGCCTTCGTCCGGCGCGCGCAGCACCTCCGCTCCGCGCTGGCGCAACGTGTCCGTCAACGCCAGCAGAAAGTCCGAGTGTGGACTGCGCGTGGCGACGTAGGTCCTGCCCATCGCGGGCGGCAGCGAGCCGGCGCCCTGTAAATGAAAGCCGCATCCTGCAAGCAAGCACAGCCCACCGAGCAGTAGCCCGCGAAGCAAACCACGGGAGCACCCACGGCTCATTGCAGACCGCCACGCCGGGACGTGACGCGCTCCGTGTTGAAACCGAGCCAGTGCATGCGACCGGCGTAACGCGCGTGTTCCACCTT
>PMCP01000149.1:0-14201 GCA_003155415.1 Gammaproteobacteria bacterium
TGGCCGCGGCAGGTCACGGGCGAGCCGCGACGCATGTATCGGCCGTTCGGCGGCCTCACGCCGCTGCTGTTTGCGGCGCGCGAAGGCTGTCTCGAGTGCGCGCGCGCGCTCGTCGAAGGTGGCGCGAAGCTCGACCTGACCGATCCGAAAGGGGTTACTGCGCTGTTCCTCGCGATCGACAACTTCCATTTCGATCTCGCGAAGTATCTGATCGAAAAAGGCGCGAATCCGAACAAATGGGATTGGTGGGGCCGCACGCCGCTCTACTCCGCGGTGGATGTGAACACGGTGCCGCACGGCGGCCGCCCGGATCTGCCGTCGACGGACGCCACGACCGGCCTCGAAGTCATCGACCTCCTGCTGAAAGCCGGCGCGTGGCCGAACGTGCAGCTGAAGATGCTGCAGCCGTTCCGCAACATCGGCGACGACCGCGGCTGCGACCTCATGCTAACCACGGGCATGACGCCGCTACTGCGCGCCGCGAAGACTTTCGACACCGGCGCTATCGCGTTGCTGCTGAAGCACGGCGCGAGCGTGAACCTGCCGAACGACGGCGGCGTCACTCCGCTGATGGCGGCCGCCGGCTACGGCTCGGTCGAATGCGACGCACGCGGCTACGGGCCCGGCATTCCGCACTACCAGGCGCCCGACACGCAGGCCAAATCGATCGAAGCGTTGAAGCTGCTACTCGACGGCGGCGCAGACATCAACAAGCGCACGATCGGCGCGCGTGCCGCCGCGCGTAGCCCCGGCCGTACGGCACTGTACGGCGCCGCGTTCTGGGGCTGGAGCGACGTCGTCGACTATCTCGTGACGCGCGGCGCGAAGATCGACGTGGCCGATCCGACCGGGCTCACACCCGTCGACGCGGCCATGGGGCGTGCGGGTGGTCACGGCCGCGGCGCCACAATCGAGGTCTACGACAAGACGGCCGCGCGGCTCACCGAGCTCTGCAAACAGCAAACCGGCTGCGATCTCACGAGCCCCGACCGCAGCTAGACGATTCTCGGGCGTCTTCGCTCTCGGCTATTTCCTGCCGAAATCAAACAAGTCTTCGCCCTTCGGCCGTTACATGTTCTTCTCGAAGTACTCTTCCCACACGGCAGCCCACGGCCGGCCGTAGAGATCCTCTACCCGGTACTGCAGCACCACGCCCGGAACCACCGGCGTCGCCCGACCGTTCACGGGGAACAACGTCTGATTGAAGTGCGTCGCCATCCCAGAAGCCGATGGTTTCGCCCATCCATTGCGGCACGTCCGCGCCGAGACGCGGCACGGCGCCGGACACGTCGAAGTCGCGCCCCACGTGCACATTGCGGATCGCGTTACTGGAGCCGCCGAGAAACTGCACGCGCGTCGGCGTCACCATCACGTCGAGCGAGCTTGGACCGCCGGGCCCAGACCACCAACGCATGAAACCCTCGGGCCGACAGAGCGTCGCCGACCATTGCGGCGCGTGATCGTGCGCCTGGTGATAGAGCTGCTGAACGAGCCGTTGCTGATATTCCGGCGTCAGCAGGGAAAGAATTGTCGGAGTCTGATTGTAGTAGCCGATGATCCATTGCGGCGGCTCGCTGAACTCCCGGGGGAGGTCAGGCTTGTTTCCGGCGCGCACCAGTCGGAACACGGTGCCGATATTCGTCGTGTAGCGTCCGTCCCAACTCGGAGGCATGCGCTCGCGACTGTATTGGGTCGGGCCGCGCTTGGCGCGAGTTTCCTTGAGCAACGCCTCGTAGTGCGCGCGCGCCGTCGCGAACGGATAAGGACTCACGATGTTCTCGCGCGAGTAGTCCACGTCGCAGTGCCCCCACGCACCCGTCGCAGGATCGTCCTTGATGTACTTGGGAGCGCTCGAGTAGTCGCCCNNCAGCGGAAGTAGCGCGGATCGCGCCACAGGTCGCGGTCGACGTAGAAGTCGTCGCTCGTGAAGATGTCACGCGCCAGCGGCACGATGCCTTTGGGCGCTGCACCGCCCTTCGCCGTCGCCGCGTCCATATTATAGAGAGGCACTCCGGCCCCGACCCACTCCGCCTTGGCGGCCATGGCGGAGCCGCGGCCGACACTCTGCTGTGCGAGCAGGCGCGGCGCAGAGCAGGCCATGACGGCGAGCCCAAGAACCANNCCGTGGCTTCGAATCGTCCACGCGTCGCTCCCCTTGTAGACACCCGAACCCAGATAGCCAAGCCGTGGGGGGCCGGTCAAGCCGCTCGCGGCATCCCCTTTTCTTTTCCCCCGCTCCTCGGCAATGATCGGAGCATGCGACTCCTCGTCCTCTTCGCCCACCCCCGGCCGCGACAATCGGTCGTGCAACGCGCCATGCTCGCATCGATCATGGGGTTGCCCGACATCACCGTGCGGGATCTGTACGCCGAGTACCCGGACTTCATCATCGACGTCCGTCGCGAGCAGGCGCTGCTCGTGGAGCACGATGTCGTCGTGTTGCAGCATCCGCTGTACTGGTACTCGTCGCCGGCCATCGTCAAGGAGTGGCTCGACGTCGTGCTCGAGGAAGGCTGGGCCTACGGCCCCGGCGGCACGCAGCTCTCCGGCAAGTTCCTGTTGAACGCATTGTCGACGGGCGGTCCGACGGAGGCCTACCACAGCAAGGGCCGCAATCGATTCGCGGTGCGCGAACTGCTCGCGCCCTACGATCAAACGGCCTATCTGTGCGGCATGGGCTGGCTCGATCCGTTCGTGATTCATGCGGGTCGCAAGCTGGACGTTGCCACGCTCACGCGCAAAACCGAGGGCTATCGCGAATTTCTCGTGGGCCTGCGCGATGGCCGGCACGATCCCGTCAAACATCTGGCGGAAGGCTATACCTTGCCGCGCGGCTTCAAACAGCGAGCGGAGAACTGAAGGCCATGCAACCTGAACAGTTCCTGCTCGGCGCGTTCGTGTATCTCGCTGCAGCGGTGATTTCGGCACCCCTGTTCGCACGATTAGGTCTTGGCTCGGTGCTCGGCTATCTGATCGCCGGCGTCGTGATCGGACCGAGCGTGCTCGGACTCATCGGCAAGAACACCGACGGCGTGATGCACTTCGCCGAGTTCGGCGTCACCGTGATGCTCTTCCTCGTGGGCCTCGAGCTGCAGCCTTCGAAACTTTGGGAGCTGCGCAAACCGATTCTCGGGCTCGGCACGATGCAGGTGGCCACGACGGCCGCCGTCATCGGCGGCGCGGCCTGGCTCGTCGGCCACGCGTGGGAGCCGGCACTCGTCGCCGGGCTCGCGCTCGCGATGTCGTCGACGGCCATCGTGGTGCAGAGCCTGAACGAGCGCGGCCTCTTGAAGACCGCGGCCGGCCGCTCGAGCTTCGCGGTGCTCCTGTTCCAGGACGTGGCCGTGATCCCGATGCTGGCGCTATTGCCGTTGCTCGCCGAGCAAGCCGTCGCCGTGGACGATCACTCACTCGTGGCGGGACTGCCGGGCTGGGCGCACACGCTCGCGGTGCTCGGCGCGGTCGCCGCGATCATGCTCGGCGGGCGATATCTCACGCGACCGCTGTTCCGCTGGGTCGCGGGCACCGGGATTCGCGAGATCTTCGTCGCGTTCGCGTTGCTGATCGTCGTGGGCATCGCGTTGCTGATGCAACAAGTGGGGCTCTCGGCCGCGCTCGGCACATTCCTCGCCGGCGTCGTGCTCGCCGACAGCGAGTACCGCCACGAGCTCGAGATGGATCTCGACCCGTTCAAGGGTCTGCTACTTGCCGTGTTTTTCATCGCGGTCGGCTCCGGAATCGACTTCACGCTACTCGCACGCATGCCGGGCACGCTGCTCGGCACCGTGGCCGCCGTCATCGTGCTGAAGCTCGTCGTGTTGTTTCCGCTCGCCCGCGCATTTCGACTGCCGCTCGCGGATGCCGTCCGGTTCGCGTTTTCGCTTGCGCAAGGCGGCGAGTTTGCGTTCGTGCTCGTATCGTTCGCGCTCGGGCTCAATCTACTCAGCGGCGAGGAAGGCGCGTTGCTCGTCGCCGCGGTCGCGATCTCGATGGCGTTCGCGCCGCTCTTGATGATGCTCGACGACCGCGTGTTGCAACGAAAGCTCGCGGCCCACGGCATCACACGAGCCGCGGACCGCATCGAAGCCGATACGCCGGAAGCCATCATCGCGGGCCACGGCCGGTTCGGCATGACGATCGGCCGCCTGTTGCAGGCGAACCGCGTGCGCTCCGTCGTGCTCGACCACGATGCGGAACAGATCGACGCACTGCGCAAGTACGGCTTCACGATCTTCTACGGCGATGCGTCGCGGCTCGACCTGCTCGAGGCCGCCGGCGCGAAGGAAGCGAAGGTGCTCGTGATCGCGATCGACGACCGCGAGAAAGTGCTGACCATGATCGAGACGGCGCGCAAACACTTTCCGCACCTGAAGATCTTCGCTCGCGCGTTCGACCGTGTGCATGCGTACGAGCTGCTCGGTGCCGGCATCACGGACGTGTACCGCGAAGTGTTCGGTTCGTCGATCGACATGGGCCGCGACGTGCTGACGGCACTCGGCCGGCATCCGTTCGAAGCACAACGCGCAGCTGCGCTGTTCAAGGCACACGACGAGCGCATGACGCGCGTCTCGGCCGCGCACCAGGACGACACGAGCACGCTGATCGACGCATGGCGCAAGTCGCGCGCCGAGATCGCGAACGTGCTGGCCTCAGATCGCGGTGAAGTGACGACCGACGCCGACCCTGCGTGGAGCGCCCCGGACCGCGAGGACGCATGAGCACTGCCGCGCGCCGCTCTACCCGCGAGGCCGAACGCCTTTCGTCAGCCCGCGCGCTCGCCAACCAGGCGTTCTCGCGCGCCGCCGGAGCCCCGTTGATCACGGGCAACACGATTCGGCTACTCAAGGACGCAGAGGAGAACTATCCCGCGTGGCTCGACGCCATTCGCTCCGCGCGGCGGCAAATCCATTTCGAGACCTACATCTTTCACGAGGACTCTACGGGCCGCGTCTTCGCTGACGCCCTCATCGCCAAAGCACGCGCCGGCGTGCGCGTGCGTTTGATCTATGATTGGCTCGGCGGCCTCGGAACAGCATCGCGCAGGTTGTGGAATGAATTGCGCGCAAGCGGCGTCGACGTACGCTGCTACAACCCCGCTCGCTGGGATTCCCCGTTTGGATGGCTCAGTCGCGATCATCGCAAGACGCTATGCGTGGATGGCGAGATCGGTTTTGTCAGCGGACTGTGTGTCGGGCGCATGTGGGCCGGGGACGCTGCGAAAAACATCGAACCCTGGCGCGACACCGGCGTCGAGGTGCGTGGCCCGGCGGTGGCGCAGCTCGATCAAGCGTTCGCGGCCGTGTGGGCAATCATCGGCGAGCCGATACCGGAGAACGAGCTCGCAAGCCCCGACGCCACGACAGGTCAAGGGCAAGTGGCGCTCCGCGTCGTGGCGAGCACGCCGACGACCGGCGGCATGTTTCGCGTCGACCAGCTCGTGGCTGCGCTCGCGACAAAACGCCTTTGGCTCACCGATGCCTACTACGCCGGCATGCCGAGCTACGTTCAGGGCCTGCGCTCCGCGGCCCAAGACGGCGTCGATGTACGTTTACTCGTTCCGAACGCCACCGACGTGCCGCTACTGAAGCCGTTGTCGCGCGCCGGGTATCGCACGTTGCTCGAAGCCGGCGTGCGCATCTTCGAGTGGAACGGCACGATGGTGCACGCGAAGACCGCTGTGGCCGACGGCCGTTGGGCCCGCGTCGGCTCCACCAACCTGAACATCGCCAGCTGGTTCGGCAATTGCGAGATGGACGTCGTCGTGGAAGACGAGGCATTCGCCCAATCGGTGGAGGCCATGTACCTCATGGACCTCGAGAACGCGAGCGAGGTCGTGCTCGAAGGCCGTAAAGTTCGTGCGCCGAATCAGCCGCGCAATCCACATCGTGTGCTTCGCCGAGGCGATGGAACCTCGGGGCGCGCCGCGGCCGGCGCCGTGCGTCTCGCCAATGTCGTGGGCGCCGCGTTCACACATCGGCGCGTGATCGAACCCATCGAAGCGCGCATCGCGACGTGGGCAGGCGCAGCGCTGCTCGTACTGGCGATCCTGTTCGCCTTGTTCCCGCGCGTACTCGCCTATCCGCTCGTCGCGCTCTCGGCCTGGGTCGCCATTGCGTTGCTCGTCCAAGGCTACCGGTTGCACCGCGCGCGGATGCAGCAGCGAGCGCAGGCAAAAACAGAAGCGTGACGAGTCTGAAGCCACTCCGCGCCCCAGTGGTTCGACTGGCTCCGCGGGCGCGCGGTCAGGCTTTCGAAGTCGCACGCGCCGTTGCACCGTGCAGCCGCCACATCACGAAGATCGCGATTCCCGCACAGAGCTGAGGGATCGCCGTGACGAGAAACACTCCAGNNCCCGTGGCCCTGATCTGCGACGGGTACGTGATCGACGCGAGCGCGTTCAATCCGCTCAAGCCGCCGTTGGCGAAGTAGCCATAGACGATGAACGCGAGCATCGTCCACACCGAGGGCAGCTCGAGGAACGCGATAGCCGCCATCGCGCACGACGCGCCCGCAAGGTACACCGGCAGCACGCGTGTGGGCCCCAAGCGGTCCATCACATACCCACTGGTCAGCGTGCCGATCACACCCGCGATGCCGGGAAAGAACATGATCGACGCGACCTGATTCAGTGTGAGCCCGCCGTCGGTGAGCACCTGATTGCGCCAGGTGCCCAGCAAGTTGCTGACGATGAAGGCCATGTGGAAGCCAATCCACAGGAGCAGCGTGGTCGCGGCGCGGCCGTCGCGAAACAGCGTGAGTATCGGCGCTTTTCCGGCGCTCGCCTCGGCGCCGCGCGCGACGAAGACCTCGTCGCCCGCGAGCACCACGCTCGGGTCGAGCCGGCGCAGCTGGCGCGGAATTCGCGGATCGCGCGGAGCATGCGCGGCCAGGAACCGCAGCGACTCCGGCAGCGCGAAGTACAGCACGACCACGAGCACCAGCGGCAGCACGCCACCGGCCACGAACGCGTACTCCCAACCGTACGGCACGAGCCACTTGACCACCGGCGCGCCGATGACGGTGGTGCCCATCGTGAAGCCTGCAAACGTGATCGACACGAACGTTGCGCGCGCGCGCGTGGGCATCACTTCCGAGACCAGAGCGATCGCGTTCGGGATCACGCCGCTCAGGAACACGCCCGTGACGAACCGCAACACGACGAACTCCTGCACCGTGTTTGCGAACGGCGCCACGAGCGTCAGCGTGCCGAACACGGAAAGGCAGGTCAGCAGCGTGATGCGGCGACCGTAACGATCCGCGATCGGTCCGATGACGAAGTTGCCGAGCAGCAAGCCGAACTGCTGCACGACGGCCACGATCGTGAGCGCTGCCGGCGCTATCCCGAGATCCTTCGCGAGAAACGGCAGCACGATGCCCACGAGGAAGATGTCGTAGCCATCGACGATCATCGTGAATATCAGCAGCACGACGGTGACGATGTGCGCCCGGCCGATGCGGCGGCTGTCGAGGAACCGGTTGACGTCGAACAGCGTCGGCTCCGGCGTGCTCATGCGTGCGCGAGCTCCTCGGTCAGCTCCAGCAGCTCGCGGGCGGCGTCGCTGCCGTCGCCGGTTCCGAGCCACTCACAACGCGCGACGAGCGCAGCAACGCGCGCGTCCGCATTCAGACCGCTCGCGGGGAACACGCGTTCGAGTTTCTCTGTGAGGTCCGCCCACGTGAGCGCACGCGTGCCGCTACCTGGCGGCGCCAGCACTTCGACCGCGGTCGGCGCCCCGGCGCGCGGTTCGAGCGTCACCCGGCTGCCCCACACGCGCGGAAATTGCGCGCCGAGCGCGTCGTCGGCGTGAATGTGCACCTTCAGCATCAGCGCCGCGATGCGCGCGTCATTCGGCAGCGATTCGCGCAGCGCGTCGTCGAGCGTCGCGGGCGCGAACGCCGCGAGTCCGAGCTGATACTGCACACTCAGCATCGACTCGATGCGATTCGCCGGCGGCGACGGCCGATCGATCATGCCGCGGTACACGAGCGGCACAGCCACGGAGATGCGCTCNNGACGTAGGCCACGGCTTCGTGTCGACGCTCGCAACGCGCCACGGTTTGCCGAAATCCGCGGCCAGCTCCGCAAGGTCGAGTGCGGCGCCGAGCCGTTCTGCGAATGCCGCGAGGCCGTTCACGTCGGCTTCGACGCCTGCAGCGGCCGCCAACGCTGCGTCGCAGCCATCGGCGGCCGCGCACCCGAGCACGTAGTAGCGATAGCCGAATCGCGCAAGCGCGCCCGCGGGCACATTCGCGGTGCGTGCGAGCGCCAGCGCGAGCGCGCGCGCCGTGGCTGGCGCGTCGAGCTCGAGTACGCGCGCCGTGGTCGCCGCCGCGCCGAACGCGGCCGTTACATACGTCGGCCATACGCCGCGATACAGCAACGTTGCGCCGCCGATGGCGCGGCCGAGTCGTGTCATGGCCTCGTAGCCGGCCACGACTGCAGAGAGCAGTGCGCCGTCGCCGACAACCGGCCGCGCGGCGGCTACCGTCACGGCCACGGGCACGACGACAGCACCGACAGTGGTGCAACCCGGCAAATCGATGTCATCGACTTCCGTGCTGCGCGCAGCGCCCGTGAGCAACCGGCAGGTGGATCCGCTGCTTCTTTCGGCGTAGCGCGCGAGCAGGCGCCCTTCCGGCGTGTGCTGGCCGAGCGCGGCCGCCGCGAGCGAATCGAGTAACCGCTGCCGGGCCGCCATCTGCGCGGCCGCCCCGATGGAGTCGTACGCCACGGCCGCGAGCCGCGCGGCGAGATCCGCGAGCGCAGCGCCGGCGGCGTGCTGCTCCACGCTAGTCGGCCATGAGGGCAACCCCGAGCGGCGCGGAGCCATCGGGGCCGACAACCACGGAGGTGCTTACCAGCGACGCGTGCGGTGCATCGCTCACGTGCGCGCGCAACGCCACGACGCTGCCCGCGGGCAGCCGCTGCGTGCTGCGCGGGACTATCGCAATGCCCTCCGCATGCGCAAGACCGATCGTGCCGCCAAGCCCGTAGGCGAGCGCGGAGTCCACCGCTGACGCCGGCAGCGCCGCGAGTGCGGCAGCGGCCACGTCGCCGGCAGTAGCTCCCGCGCGAACTGCGGCCTGCATCGCTCGCACGGCCTTGGCCGCCACATCGTCGCCGGGCGGCGGCGTTGTAGCGGCAGCTTCTGCCCAATACCCCTGATACTGCGCGGCCACCCAGAGCCGCAACGGTGCGTGCTGGCCGTCGAGGCGCCCTTCCCACGGCCGCAGCTCGGGGCCGCCCATGCTCGCGAGCACACGGACATCGCGCGCCTTCAGCGCACGCGCCACGCGCTCCGCTTCGAGCATCGCGGCGCGGTTGTCGCCGCCCGCCGCAAACACGGCGACGCCAGCCGCCACGGCTCCGTCGACAACGCCCTCCGCCATCTGCATCGCGAGCAGCTCGCGTGGCCGTTTGACGGCGCGCAGCGCGCGCAGCTCCGCATCGAACGGCACGAGCTCGAAACCCGCGAGCGCATCGCGAATACGCGCCACGACGGTCGGTGCAATGCCCGTAACGCCGACGATACCGATCTTGCCAACCGCCACACCGCGCGCCTTGAGCTCACCCGGCAGCAGCTCGAACGCTTTGCCCGCCCCTGGCACGATGGGCAGCCACGTGAGCGCGCGCATGAACGCGAGCTCACGGCCACCGCCGAAGCTCACGAACGCGGGCTCGCCTTCGAGCGGCACGAGCAGCGCGCCGCCGGACTGTAGCCCCGAGAGATACGCCATGTCGGCGTAGTCGACCATGACACCGAGCAGGCTGTAGTTCACGACGACGAGCGCGCCGAGCTTCGCTTCGCGCAGCGCGCGCCGTACGCCTTCGACGCGCAGCGCAAACTCGTCGTCGGGCAACACGGCGCGATCCCACGACGAGTAGCCGCGCTTCAACACCGGTTCCATGCTGATCATCGCCGCCTCCCCTTTAGCCGATCGCGCCGAGCTCGCCCATGCGGCTTGTGAGCGGCACGGCGCCCTCGGGCGTGATGATCACGGGCTCGCCGCACATGATGTAGCCCGTCTCCGGGATGTATTGATTCGGATGCATGACGAACACCATGTCTTTCTGCATGAAGTGCTCGTAGCCCGTTGCAACCTCGGGCTCCATGGAGCCGAACCCCATGCTGTGGCCGCGTGTGCGCATGAACGGCGGCTTCGTGTACTTCTCGTAGCCGGCGGCAGAGATCGGCGCGTTGATGACGTCGACAATCTCGGTGACCGACACGCCGGGCTTCGCCGCGCGCATGCCGGCCTCGAGCGCGCCGCGCAGCAGCGCGAACTTCTCGTACTGCAGTGGCGTGGGCGTGCCGAGCACGCAGCTGCGGCAGATCTGGATGAACTCGCCCTCCACTGCCGGCGTGATCTCGGCCAGAATCAAGTCGCCGCGCTCGAGCACGCGATCGGTGGGGAAGTGCCCGGCCTGGTTGTGCTGCGACGCCGACATCAGCTGGAAGTTGTCCTCCGCGCCCTGCTCGCGCATCGAAGTCTCGAGATTCGCCGCGAGCTCGTACTCGCGCATGCCGGGCTTCGTAGTGTTCAGCAGGTTGTCGTAGCCGCGCTCCGCGATCGCGACGCCGCGCCGCGTACAGTTCAGCGACCACTCGTCGCGGATTTTCGACGTGTCGATGATCAGCTTGTCCGCGCTCGGCGGCGTGCCGCCCAGCATTCCGGGCCACGCTTCGCCAATCGCACGCGGCTGCAGGTTGCCGCCGGCCACGGCCACCTTGCCACTGCGAAAACCGCGGCGCTTCAACTCCGCCGCCACGGTGGCAAGAAATTCCTCCGGCGCCACGGCTAGAAACTCCATCGTCGCGCGTTCGCGGTAGCGCGGCGCGTCCCACGCCGGCGTCATGATCAGCAGCGGCTCGCCATGCTGCGGCAGGATCACGGCCGAATGTGGCCCGATTTGCTTGAACGCCGCGAGATACCACGCGGGGTTCGTGCCCGTGAACGCGTGCAGGCCGGANNACGCCATGACGCCGCTCGACGCTGCGCGCCCGAATCGGGACTTCGGCCGCGGACAGATTCGCCGTCATGCTCTAACTCCCTCAGCACTCGCTTTCAACCGCGCGCGCAGCGCGCGTGTGGCCACCGCATCGACTTCGCTATCGTCCGCGCCGAGCACTACGCCGTACAGTTCGCGCGCCTTATCCGCCGATACGTATCCTTCACTCACGTCGCGCAGCACGCGCGCGGGGTCGCGCTCGAGCGCCTCACCCCAGCCGCCACCGCCCGCCGTCATGTACAGCACCTCGGTACCCGCGGGCCACGTGAGTGGCTGGCTCGCCGGAAGGTGGAATTCCCTCTCGCCCGGCGCTTTCACCAGCGTGGTGGCCGTGACACCGCTGCCGCCGCCGAGCAACCCCCACGGCGGGCACGTGAGCCGCCCGCCGTCCCCACCGGCGACGTTCACGCGACCGTCCACGAGCGTGCGAATCCGCGTGCGCACGCCGAGGCCGCCGCGAAACGCGCCCGCGCCGCCCGAATCCGGCCGCAGCGCGCGCTCCTCGACCACGACCGGCCCCTTGAGCTCCATGTTCTCGATCGGCGCGTTGCGCACGTCGCCCTGGCATACCGACATCGACACGTCCTCGCCGTCGGCGTCGTGACGCCCGCCCCAGCCGCCGGACTCGATGCTCATCAGCACGAAGTCGCGGTTGCGTTCGCGGTCGCGGCCCGAGTACGAGAGCGCCGCGCCGAGTGAGCCGCTGTGTGCGGCGGGAATTTGATCCGGAATCGCCTTTGCAAGCGCGAGCAGAATCGTGTCGACGACGGTGGGCAGCGGCATGCTCCAGCCCGCCATGAACGCGGGAAAGCGCGCCATCATCATGTTGCCTTCCGGGATGATGACCTTCAGTGCCGAGAACGCGCCTTCGTTCAACGGCTCGAGCGGCGTCGTGAGCGCTTTGTACGCGATGTACGCGCCGGCAAACGTACGCGAATTGGCGCCGCCNNGCCTCGTACGTGCCGTCCGGAATTTTCGCGACGGCAGCGCGGCACTTCTGCTCCGTCTCGGCGTAGAACCGACGGATGGCTTCCTGCACCACGCTCTTGCCGTACCGGTCGAGCAGCTCGATGAAGCGCCGCTCGCCGAGTCTGCAGGCCGCCAGCTGCGAACGCATGTCGCCCATCGCGTTGTCCGGAAAGCGGATGTTGTCGCGGATGAACGCAAGCATTTTCTGATCGACGACACCGGCTTCGTAGATCTTCAGCTGATTGAATTGCAGCCCTTCGCTCCACGGGTCGTATGCGCGATTACCGGCGCCGAAGCCCGTCGAGAGGCCGCCGACATCGACCCAGTGCGCGCGAACCATCGCGAACGCCACGAGCTCGGTTTCGTAGAAGATCGGCGCGTACACCACGACGTTGTTCAGGTGCTGGCCCGCGGTGGCCTGGTGGTTGTGCAGCAGCACGTCGCCGGGGCTGAAGCCCGTTCGGCCATACCGCGCGACCGCGTCCTTCACCACTACGCCCAAGTCCGCAACAAAGTGCGACACGCCGCCGATGTTCTGCGAGATCAGCGAGCCGTCCGGGTCGAGCAGCGCCGTGCAGTAGTCGCGNNTGCAGATCCACGCTCATCTCGTCGGAGATGGCCGGCAGCGCGTTGCGGATGACTTCGAGCGTAATGGGGTCCAGCGTTTTGTTCATGCTGCTAGCTCCGTCGCACCGTGACGATCAGCTCGCCTGTGTCGGCCACGCGCAGCTTGTCGCCGGGAAACAGCACCGTGGTCGATGCGTATTCCTCGATCACGGCGGGCCCCTCGATCTCGACGGCCGGCGTGAGCTTCTCCCGCCGATACACAGCGCAGGTCGTCGCGCGCGCTGCGTCGTCGAGATAAATCTCGCGCGTGCCAACACGTGCGTCCGCGGCAGTGCGCGCCAGCTTCGGAAACTGGATCTTCGGCCGCGCGCCGATCGCCGTGAGACGCAGGTTGACGAGCTCGAGCGGCTCTTCGAGCGCCGCGTGGCCGAAGCGGTGATCGTGGATCTCGCTGAATCGCCGGTGGATGGCAGCGCTGTCACCGCTCCTGATTTCGCTCTCGTTGACCGGCACCTGCAACCAGAACTCCTGGCCGACGTAGCGCAGGTCGAGCCAGTACTGAAAGCTGCGCGCCGAGTGCTCGACGCCGGCGTTGTCGAGCGTTTCATGGCCGTCGCGCAGAAGCTCAGCAAAGATTCTCGTGAGCGCCGAGTAGTCGGCTTCGAACAGCCGCTTGTAGTACGTGCGCACGTAGTCCTGGCGCACGTCGGCGAGCAACATGCCGAGCGCGGAGAAGTGCGCCGGCAAGTTCGGCACGATTACCGTCGGGATCTGTAAATCGCGCGCGATCTCCACCGCGTGCAACGGGCCTGCGCCGCCGATCGCGACGAGCGCGAAGTCGCGCGGATCGTAGCCGCGCTCGACCGACACGCCGCGCACGGCGAGCGACATTTTGGCGACGGCGATCTTCACGATGCCATGCGCGACTTCGATCGCGTTCATCTGCAGCGGTGCGCAGAGCTTCGCCTCGAGCCCGCGCCGCGCGGCGTCGGCGTCGAGCGGCATCTCGCCGCCCAGGAAGCTCGTGGCGCCGATGCGGCCAAGCACGACGTTCGCGTCGGTGACCGCGGGCAACTCGCCGCCGCGCCGGTAGCAAATGGGGCCGGGATCGGAACCGGCGCTGTGCGGCCCGAGCTTCAACGCGCCGACTTCGTCGATCCACGCGATGCTGCCGCCGCCGGCGCCGACTTCCACGATGTCGACCACCGGGAACATCACGGGGTGACCGCTGGCGTAGCCGCCGATGTGGTAGCCCTGCGCGACCTGCACTTCGTTGTCCTTGATGAGGCTCGTCTTGGCCGTGGTGCCGCCCATGTCGAACGTGATCAGGTTCTTGAATCCGAGCGCGGCGCCCAGCTGCGCGGTCGCGATCACGCCGCCGACAGGCCCCGACTCCATCATCGCCACCGGCAACTTCTTCGCCATGGCGGGCGACATCACACCGCCGTTCGANNTCGCTCGTTTCGGGCCCGATGTACGCGTTCATCACGGTTGTCGACGTGCGCTCGTACTCGCGGTACTCGCGCACGATCTCGTGCGACAGCGACACGTACACATCGGGCAACAGGGCGCGCAGCAACTCGCCGAGCGCCGCCTCGTGCAGCGGATCGGAATACGAGTGCAGGAAGCACACGGCCACGGCTTCCGCTCCCGA
>PMCP01000149.1:14249-15193 GCA_003155415.1 Gammaproteobacteria bacterium
GCCTCGGGGCGATTCTGGCGGCCGATCTTGTACACGTCGCGAGTGCCGCGAGTGACGACGAGCGCCGTCTTCGCGCCCTTCTCCTCGATCGCGATGTTGATCGCAATCGTCGAGCCGTGAACCACGGTGTCGGCGGTACGCGGCGTGACTCCGGCTTTGCGCAAGCAGTCCCACACGCCCTGCGGCAGATCGCCGTGCGTGGTGAGCGCCTTGCTTTCGACGACACGACCCGTGTNNGAGTCGTACGCAACGAGGTCGGTGAACGTGCCGCCGATATCCACGGCGACGCTGAGGCGCCCAAGGTTTGCTGCGTTCAACACCGCCCCCCTTTAGGTCGTTGTTTGCAGTCGGCCGGTCACTGCACTCTAGCGACGATGTTTCGGGTGAACAAGCGCACGACCCGAACCGCACGGTGCGGTGTCGCCAATGTGGGCATCCAGCAACACAACCCGCGCAGAGGGCGTCGTTCTTGCGTTCGCGTGTTTGCACAAACGCAAAGTTGCGCCATACTCGACCTCGGGGCTTTCTCGATGATGCTGGTCTTTTAAGGGGGGAATCTGCATGCGAGCACCACTACGTCTGGCTGCTTTGTCGGCCGCAATCGTTGGTTGCATTCCGTTCGGCGCACACGCGCAACTCGAAGAGATCGTGGTCACTGCGACACGGCGTGAAACCGATCTCCAGAGCACACCGATCTCGATTCAAGCATTCACGTCGCAACAGCTCGAGGTCGGCGGCATCACCAACGGCCGCGATCTAGGCATCATGGTGCCTAACGTCGTGCTGAATCCCGGCACCGGCGGTGCCCAAAGCAACTTCTACATTCGCGGCTTGCCGGGCGTCGGTCTCTATGTCGACGGTGTCTGGCAGGACGGCTTCGGCTTCCAGCAGATGAACTTCTCCGAGATGGAGCGAGTCGAGGTGCTGCGCGGCCCGCAAGGCAC
>PMCP01000080.1 GCA_003155415.1 Gammaproteobacteria bacterium
GCGACGACGTTCCGCGAGGAGACCGAAACCGATCTGTTCGGCGAGCAAGCCGTGCTGTGCGGCGGCGCCACTGAGCTGATCGTGCGCGGTTTCGAGACGCTGGTCGATGCCGGCTACCAGCCGGAGGTCGCGTACTTCGAGTGCATGCACGAGATGAAATTGATCGTCGATCTGCTGCACGAAGGCGGACTCAAGAAGATGCACCAGTTCGTCAGCGACACCGCTAAGTACGGTGACCTCACGCGTGGACCGCGCATCATCGACCAGCACGTGCGCGACAACATGAAGCAGGTGCTGAAGGAAGTTCAGGACGGTACCTTCGCCAACCAATGGATCGAAGAGAACAAGACTGGCCAGAAGGAATACAAGCGCCTCATGCAGGAAGATCTCGATCAGCGGATCGAGAAGGTCGGTAAGGCGCTGCGCAGCCGCATGAGCTGGCTGCAAGAGTGAGCAATTAGACGGACGAGCGCTGGAGCAGACGATGCCCTTGAAGACGAGCAAGTACATCTGGCACGAAGGCAAGCTGGTGCCCTGGGAACAGGCCACCGTCCATGTGTTGAGCCACGCGCTGCACTACGGCTCGTCCGTATTCGAAGGCATCCGCGTGTACAACACGCCGAATGGCGCGGTGGGCTTCCGTTTGACGGATCACATCACCCGGCTGTACCAATCGGCGAAGATCTATCGCATGAAGATCCCGTTCACGAGCGAGACGCTCGTGAGCGCGTGCCGCGATGTCGTGCGCGAGAACGATCTGCTCGAGGGTGCGTACATTCGGCCGATCGCGTTTCGCGGCTACGGCGAAATGGGCGTTGCGGGCAACATCGAGCAGCCGGCCAGTGTGTCGGTCGCCGCATGGAAATGGGGCTCGTATCTTGGCGAGGGCGCGCTCGATAAAGGCGTCGAGGTGTGCGTGTCGTCGTGGCAGCGCGTCGCGCCGAACACGGTGCCCGCGCTCGCGAAGGCCGGCGGCAACTATTTATCTAGCGCTCTCGTGACGCTCGAGGCGCGCCGGCTCGGCTTCGCCGAGGGACTCGCGCTGAACACGGCGGGCTTCGTGAGCGAAGGCGCCGGCGAGAACCTGTTCCTCGTGCAGAACGGCAAGCTGTATACGCCGCCGCTGGCGTCGTCGATCCTGGGCGGGCTCACGCGCGACAGTGTGACGAAGCTCGCGCAATCCGCGGGGCTCGAAGTCATCGAGCAGAACCTTCCGCGCGAACTGCTGTACATCGCCGACGAGCTGTTCATGACGGGAACCGCGGCCGAGATCACGCCCGTGCGCTCGGTCGACAAAATTCAGGTGGGTGAAGGCAAGCGCGGACCCATCACGGAACGGTTGCAGAAATTGTTCTTCGGCTTGTTCGATGGCAGCACGGCGGACCGCTTCGGCTGGCTAGAGCCCATCGTCGAGCAGAAGACGGCTCGCGAGCGGCCCAAAGCCGTCTAACGATCATGGCGCAATCCCTGTTCGAAAAGATCTGGGCATCGCACGTCGTCGCTCCGGAGACGGACGACACGCCGGCGGTGCTGTACGTCGATTTGCACTTGCTGCACGAGGTTACGACGCCGCAAGCGTTCGACCTTCTGCGCGCGAGGGAGTTGCCCGTGCGCCGCACGGACAAGTGTCTCGCGACGCTCGATCACTCGACGCCCACGGTGCCCGTCACCACGCTGAAGGACCTCGAGGTCGTCAGCGAACCGTCGGCCGCGAAGCAAGTGCGGCAGATGGAGCGCAACTGCAAGGATTTCGGCATCGAGCTGCGCGGCTTCGGCAGTCGCGATCGCGGCATCGTCCACGTCATGGGGCCTGAGCTTGGCGCTACCCAGCCTGGCGCTACGATCGTCTGCGGCGATTCGCACACGAGCACGCACGGGGCGTTCGGCGCCCTCGCCTTCGGCATTGGCACGACCGAGGTCGGCCACGTGCTCGCCACGCAATGCCTGTTGCAGCGCAAAGCGAAGACGCTCGAGATCAACGTCGACGGCGAGTTGCCTTCGGACGTGACTGCGAAGGATTTGATCTTGAGCATCATCGGCAAGATTGGCGTTGACGGTGGTACAGGCCACGTCATCGAGTATCGCGGTAGCGCGGTACGTGCGTTGTCGATGGAACAGCGCATGACGATCTGCAACATGTCGATCGAGGCTGGCGCGCGCGCCGGCATGGTCGCGCCCGACGACACGACGTTTCAGTACATGGCTGGACGGCCGCTCGCGCCACAGGGCGCGAAGTGGGACGCAGCGCTCGCGAAATGGCGCAAGCTGCCGAGCGACGCGGGCGCCAAGTTCGATAAGCAGGTGAGCATCGACGCAACGAAGCTGCGCCCAATGATTACGTTCGGCACGAATCCCGGCATGGTCATGGCCGTAGATGGCGTGGTGCCGAACGACACCGACGCGGCATTCCGCAAGGCGCTCGCCTACATGCAAATCGAGGCCGGCAAACCGCTGCTGGGCACGCCCGTCGACGTGGTGTTCATCGGCTCGTGCACGAACGGTCGCTTGAGCGACATTCGCGCGGCGGCGCAGGTGCTGCGCGGTCGCCGCGTGGCGGAGCGCGTGCGGCTGCTCGTCGTACCCGGTTCCCACGCCGTGAAACGCGAGGCCGAGGCTGAAGGCTTACACGAAGTCGTACGCGCCGCCGGTGGCGAGTGGCGCGAGCCCGGCTGCTCGATGTGCATCGGTATGAATGGCGATACGGTGCCGAGCGGCAAACTGTCTGTGAGCACGAGCAACCGTAACTTCGAAGGCCGGCAAGGCACCGGTGCGCGAACTATCCTCGCGAGCCCGGCCACGGCTGCTGCGGCGGCCATAAAAGGTGCCATCGTCGATCCCCGTGAGTTCGCGAGCTAGCCATGGAAGCCGTAAAACAAATCGTCTCGAAGACCGTCGTGCTGTCGAACGACGACATCGACACCGATCAGATCAT
>PMCP01000049.1 GCA_003155415.1 Gammaproteobacteria bacterium
AGCGCCGCGCCCATCAGGCCGACGAGCGACGCGCGGAGCGCGTTCATCGCGTCTTCGGGAACTTGGCCTTGAGCGCCTCGGCCACGAATGGATGCACGAACGCACTAACGTCGCCGCCGAACTCCGCGATCTCGCGCACGAGACTCGAGGAAATGAAGGTGTGATGCTCTGATGGCGTCAGGAACACGGTCTCGACACCGTCCTTAAGATGCCGATTCATGGTCGCGAGCTGGAACTCGTACTCGAAATCCGAGACGGCGCGCAGCCCTCGGATGATGGCCTTGAAGCCATTTTCGGCCGCGAAATCGACCGTAAGCCCCGAATAGCCCGTGACCGAAACCTCGGGCAAATCGCGCAGGACTTCCTGGGCGAGCGCAACACGCTCCTCGAGCGAAAACAGCGGCGCCTTCTTCGGGCTCGCAGCAACCGCGACCACGACGCGATCGAACAACCGCACGCAGCGGCGCACGAGGTCCTCGTGACCACGCGTGATTGGGTCGAAGGTTCCGGGATACAGCGCGCCTATTTTCACGTCGCTAACGCTACGTCGAGAGATCGTGCCGGCATTGTAGCCTCCGGTAACAGCTCGGTCACACCGGCGTCGCAAACTTGAGTAGGCCGTATTCCACGGCGCCCGCGTGACTGCGCCGCCACCAGCTCGCGTTCGGGATATTGGGCAGACCCGGGACACGCGGCCGTTCGACGTACACCAGCGCCTCGGCAGCCAGCCACGGCGGCAACAGCGCAAGCAGCGGCTCTATAGGCAATGCATACGGCGGATCGACGAATGCCAGGTCGAAACGTGCGGTGGGCGGACCGCGCAGCAGCGCGGCCACGTCCTGGCGCAGCACGCGCGGCCGAACGTCGAACTTCGTTGCCTGCGCGGTCAGCGCCGCGACCAGCGCCGGATCGTTGTCAACGAACCACACTTCCTCAGCGGCGTGCGACAGCGCCTCGAACCCAAGTACGCCGGTGCCCGCAAACAGATCGAGACAGCGCGCGCCGGGGAGCCACTCACGCAGCCAGTTGAACACCGTCTCGCGCACGCGATCCGGCGTGGGCCGCACCGCGGTGTCTTCTGCGATTGGAATGCGCCGGCCGCGCCATTCACCGGCGATGATGCGCACGCTGCCTGGACGTTGCCGGCCAGCGTTGCTGCGCTTGACCATGTGCGCAACACTACCAGAACACCTATGGAGAATTCCGCGGATGGCAGTCGAGGCCAAGGAGAAACAGGGCACGGGCTTTTTCGCCAAGCTGAAGGCGCGGCTGAACCGTGGCAAGACTTGGCTCACCGGCGATCTGTTAGGTCTAGGCTCACGTCCGCTCGATGAAGCCACCGTCGAAGAGCTCGAAACGCGCCTGCTGACCGCCGACGTCGGCGTCGATGCCACGCAGTGGTTACTCGACGAGATGCGCAAAGCCAATCGCCGCACCCCCGGCGCACCTGCGAGCGAGCTGTTGCGGCAAACCGCGCTCGCCCTGATGCAGACGGTGGAGGCGCCGCTCGTGATCTCCGCCGCGCACAAGCCGTTCGTGATTCTGGCGATTGGTGTGAACGGCACGGGCAAGACCACGACGGTGGGCAAGCTCGCGCATCGCCTGAAGGCCTCGGGCGCGAGCGTGATGCTCGCCGCAGCCGACACGTTCCGCGCGGCAGCCGTCGAGCAGCTGCAGGAATGGGGCCGCCGCGCAGGTGTTCCAGTAATCGCACAAGCGCCGGGCGCCGATCCCGCTGCGGTCGTCCACGACGCACTCGTGGCGGCGCGGGCGCGCAACATCGACGTCGTGCTCGCCGATACGGCCGGACGATTGCACACCGCAGCGGGCCTCATGGACGAGCTCGAGAAAGTCAAACGGGTCATCGCTCGCTTCGACGCCACGGCCCCCCACGAGACGTTGCTCGTGCTCGACGGGAGCCAGGGGCAGAACGCGCTCGCACAAGCGTTGCGCTTCAACGAGCGTTTGAAGGTCACGGGGCTCGTGATCACGAAGCTCGATGGCACGGCCAAAGGCGGCATCCTGCTTGCGATCGCGCGCCAGCTCCGCTTGCCGATCCGATATGTGGCTGTGGGCGAGAGCGCTGAAGATCTCGACGTCTTTCGCGCAGAAGAGTTCGTGCGGGCGCTCGTTGGAGACGGCGCGGGATGATCCGCTTCGAGAACGTCTTCAAACGCTACCCGAGCGGTCGTGAAGCGCTATCCGGCGTGTCGTTCAACTTGGAACGCGGCGAGTTCGCGTTCCTGACCGGGCCATCGGGCGCCGGCAAAAGCACGCTGTTGCGGCTGATCGCGCTCATCGAGCGACCGACACGCGGCACCGTGCTGATCAACAACCAGAACACCGCCCGCATTTCGCGTGGTCGCATTCCGCCGTTTCGCCAGCGTCTCGGCGTGGTGTTCCAGGATCACAAGCTTTTGCACGACCGCAGCGTGTTCGACAACGTGGCGCTGCCGCTCGTGATCGCCGGCGCCAGTCGGCGTGAGATCGAGCGACGCGTGCGCGCCGCGCTCGATCAGGTCGGGCTGCTCGGCCGCGAGTCGCACGCGCCGATTACGCTATCTACGGGCGAGCAGCAACGCGTCGGTATCGCACGCGCCGTCGCACCCCGGCCCGACGTCCTGATCGCGGACGAGCCCACGGGCAATCTCGACCCCGACCTGTCGCGCGAAATCATGGAACTGTTCACGCGCTTCAACGAAGTCGGTGTGACCGTGCTGATCGCCACGCACGATCTCGAGCTGATCGAGCATCTGCCGCACCGGCAGCTGAAGCTCGTCGCCGGGCAGCTCGCCGCCGATAGCGGGCGCGGAGGTTCGTAACGATGGACTCGTTGCGCCACTACCTGACCTTGCACCGGCAGAACCTGCTCGACGCGTTGCGCAGGCTCGCGTCGCAACCGTTCGCGAGTTCGTTGACAGTGCTCGTGATCGCCATTGCCCTCGCGCTGCCAGCGGGTCTGCGCGTGCTCGTGAACAACGCCGGCGCGCTGAACGACTCCTGGCAAGGCGCAGCCGATTTCGCCGTGTACCTGAAGATCGACGTCTCGACCGAGAATGCAGCGCGAGTGGCACGTGCGATCGGCGGCCGCCCCGACGTCGCGAACGTCACGTTGATCGACCGCGCCAAGGCCCTCGAAGAGTTCCGCGCAAAGTCGGGCTTCGGGGAAGCCCTCGATGCGCTGGACGGCAACCCTCTGCCCCACACGCTGGTGGTGCGGCCCAAGAGCGGCGCGGCCGGGGATGTCGAGGCGGTCGCGGCCGCAGTGCGCGCCATACCGGAGACCGACCTCGTTCAGCTCGATACCGCCTGGGTGACACGCCTGCGGGCCATGCTCGCGCTCGCGGGGCGCATGGTCGACCTGGCCACCGTGTTACTCGCCATTGCCGTGACCATCGTCGTTGGCAACACGATTCGCCTCGAGATCAACAGCCGCAGCGTCGAGATCGAGGTCGTGAAGCTCGTGGGCGGCTCGGACGGGTTCATCCGCCGGCCGTTCCTCTACCTCGGGTTCTGGTACGGCCTCGCTGGCGCTGGCGCCGCGGCGGTCATAGTGGCTGCCGCCTTACTGGCACTGGAGCCTCCGGTCCGTGCCGTCGCAACCCTCTACGGGAGCGGCTTCCAGCTGGCCGGTCTCCCGTTGCGGGAAATCGTCCTGCTCGTGGTCGGTGGTGCCGTGCTTGGCTGGGCGGGCGCCTGGCTAGCGACCGCACGGCATCTCAAGGCCATCGAGCCCAAGTAGTCCGGACGGCGCACAGGAACGACAGCGGTCGTTAGCACTCTAAAGACCCGAGTGCTAATATCCTTTCGCTCGGGAGGTACCTAGATATGACCACCACTGCATTGGCGCCTCGGAACGCGGGCCTTGTGCTCAGCGGACCGGTCGGCAGCCTCGACCAATACATCCAGGCGGCCGGCGCCGTCCCGGTATTGAGCGCAGCCGAGGAATTCGAGCTCGCGACTCGATTTCGGCAAGCGGATGACCTGGAAGCCGCGCGACGCCTCGTTCTTTCCCACCTTCGGTTCGTAGTCCACATCGCCCGCGGCTATGCAGGCTATGGCCTGCAGATCGGCGACCTGGTCCAGGAAGGCAACATTGGGCTCATGAAGGCCGTGAAGCGGTTCGACCCCAATGTGGGCGTACGGCTCGTGTCGTTCGCCGTCCATTGGATTCGGGCGGAGATCCACGAGTACGTGCTCCGCAACTGGCGGCTGGTCCGCGTGGCCACCACCAAGGCGCAGCGCAAGCTGTTCTTCAATCTGCGCAAGAGCAAGAAGCGCCTCGGCTGGCTCAACAAGGACGAGACCGCGGCCGTGGCAGCCGATCTCGGCGTGACGCCGCGCGAGGTCACGGAGATGGAGCAGAGGCTGGCCGGCCAGGATCTTTCGTTCGACCCGGACCCTGAAGACGACGAGTCGTTCGCACCCGCGGCCTACCTGCGGAGCCCGAACAGCGACCCGGCGCTGGTGGTGGAACGCGCGGACGCAGACGCGGATTCGCACGAGCGGCTGAATGAAGCTTTGGGCCAGCTCGACGAGCGTAGCCGCGCGATCCTCGCGCGCCGCTGGCTGACCGACGACAAGTCGACGTTGCACGAGCTCGCGGCCGAGTACGACGTGTCAGCAGAGCGCATCCGGCAGATCGAGGCCAGCGCAATCGCGAAGTTGCGGGCCAAGCTGGTCGCTGCCTAAGTAAGGCACCCCGGACGCGGAAGGCAAGAAAAAGGGCGCGCCGTGCAGACGGCGCGCCCTTAGTTTTTTCAGCGGTGGACGACTAGCTCGCGGTCAACGGCACGAGCGTGAGCTCGACGCGGCGATTCGACTGCCGGCCCGCTTCCGTATCGTTCGTGGCCACCGGCCGTGCCTCGCCCATGCCCACCGTGATGACGCGATCCGATTGCACGCTGCGCGTGCCGAGATAGGCCGCGACCGCCCCGGCGCGCCGCTCCGACAGCTGCTGGTTGTACTGGTCGCCGCCCGTGTTGTCCGTGTGGCCGGCGACCTCTATCACGGTCTGGTTGAACTCGTTTACGACGAGCGCAACGGAATTCAGCACCTGAAAGAACCCGGCGTTCAGATCGGCGCTGTTGGTCGCGAACGTGATGTTGCCCGGCATATTCAAGGTGATGTTGTTGCCGATCCGCGTGACGCTGACGCCCGTCTTCTGAAGCTCGGCCCGAAGCTTGGCTTCCTGGCGATCCATGTACGTGCCCACGCCGGCACCGGCCAGGGCGCCCAAACCGGCACCGACGAGTGCGCGCTTTTTGCGTTCGAGCGAGCTGTCGCCCGTGATGAGGCCGGCGACGGCTCCAGCCGCGGCGCCGATCACCGCTTGTCGCTGCGCCTTGGCAGTCTTCTCTTCCCGCGTATAGGGGTCCAACGTAGTGCACGCCGACACGGCTACGATCAGCCCGACGACAAAGGCGAAGGTTCGGGACGGTTTGTTCATTTGCATGAGTGCACTCCTGGCGGTCACGTGGGGCGGCGGTATGATGCCAAGCCCCAGCTGAACGAAACGTGACTTGGCCCTCTGAACACGATGTCGCAACGGCTTCAGCCCAATCGGTTCGCGCTACCGGGGCACCTTACGCACGCGAGCCCTGCTCGGCCGTGACGACCGGCAAGCTCGTCGCAGTCGTAGAGGACGACGTGGCAATCCGCGACAACTACATCGCGGGGCTGAGCCGCCAGGGGTATCGAGTCGTCGGCTACGGCACCCGCAAAGAAGCGCTGGCCGGGTTCGCGAACCGTTTTCCGGACCTCGTGATCATCGATGTGAATCTCGGCAGCGAGGTCGAAGGCGGCTTCGAGCTATGCCGCGAGCTGCGGTCCCGATCCGCGCAGCTGCCGATCATTTTCCTGACCGCGCGCGAGAGCGAGCTCGATGCCGTGTCGGGCCTGCGCCTCGGCGCAGACGACTACCTGACGAAGCGGACGAGCCTCGAACACTTGTTAGCCCGCGTCGCGGCGCTCTTCCGCCGTCTGGAGGCGCTGCGTTCGGCCGGGGACGCGGCTGAAACGGTCGAGCAGGGATCCCTGACGCTCGACCGCGACCGCATGACCGCCACCTGGAAGACAAAACCCATCCCGCTGACGGTGACTGAGTTCTGGGTGGTGCACGCGCTGGCCCAGCACCCCGGGCACGTCCGCAACCGGGACCAGCTCATGGCCGCCGCCAACGTCGTGCTCGACGACGGCACGGTGACATCCCAGATCAAGCGAATCCGGGCGAAGTTCGTGGGAGCGGACCCGGCGTTCGACGCTATCCAAACCGTTTATGGCATGGGTTATCGCTGGCAGGCCGACTGAGCCGTTCCGGTGCACGACCGCAATTGACGGCGTAATCGGGCGTTCCCTATAGTTGAGCCGGTACAGGCCTGCTCCGGTCCTCTAACAAAAGGCCTTCCGCGGCAGATCGATTGGCCGCCGGCTTGACAGATCCGCACTCGAAACTGCCCAGCCAGCTAACAAGAATTCAGCTAAGCGGAGCCCTGCGGCTACCGCTTGTAGAACCATGACTGTAGGGCGTGACGAAATAGGAATCTGGCTCGAAGGAACGCAGCGACAAACCCCCGGGTCGGGAGGCTCTTCGCCTCCACCCCGGTTATGAGGAACGGCACGGACATGCGGAACACCAACTACACCGGCCTCCCGCCGGCACAGGGCCTTTATCGGCCCGAGTTCGAGCACGACAGTTGCGGCGTGGGCTTCGTTGCCAATATCAAAGGCAAGCGCAGCCACCAGATCATCCTGGATGCCGACCACCTGCTGTGCCGCATGGATCACCGCGGCGCTCGCGGAGCTGAGCCGAATACCGGCGACGGCGCAGGCATGCTGACGGCGCTTCCGCACGAGTTCCTGGCCAAGGTCGCGAAGCAGGAGTTCGGCGCCACCCTTCCTGCGCCCGGCAAGTTCGCTGCCGGCATCGTGTTCCTGCCGCAGGATCCCGCAGAGCGCGAGCGTTGCAAGAAGGTCGTCGCCGAGATCTGCGCAGAGCAGAAGCAGACGCTCGTCGGCTGGCGCGTGGTACCGATCAACGTCGCGGCTGCCGACGTAGGCAACAGCGCCCTCGACGCGGCACCGTTCATCGAACAGCTGTTCATCGCGGCCGGCCCGGGTTTCGAAGGCGACGCGTTCGAACGCGCGCTGTACATCATGCGCAAGCGTGCAAGCCACCGGTTGCGCGGCGACAAGACTCTTGCGCAGGCAAAGCTGTTCTACATCTGCAGCCTGTCGAGCAAGATCGTGATCTACAAGGGCATGCTGACACCCGGTCAGCTGCTCCAGTTCTACACCGACCTGCAGGATCCGGACTACACCACGCACCTCGCGATGGTGCATTCGCGTTTCTCGACGAACACGTTCCCGAGCTGGGACCGCGCGCAACCGAACCGGTTCATGGCGCACAACGGCGAAATCAACACGCTGCGCGGCAACGAGAACTGGATGCGGGCGCGCCAAGGCATGGTTGCGAGCGATCTCTACGGCGATTCGCTGCAGAGCCTGTTCCCGATCGGCGAGCCGGATTGCTCCGACTCTGGCGTGTTCGACAACGTGCTCGAGTTCCTGCTGATGTCGGGCCGCACGCTCCAGGAATCCATGATGATGATGGTTCCGGAGGCGTGGCAGAAGAACGACCTGATGCCCGAGAACAAGCGGGCGTTCTACGAGTACCACTCNNCGTCGATCGCGTTCACCGACGGCAAGTACATCGGCGCCGTGCTCGACCGCAACGGCCTGCGCCCGAGCCGTTACTACCTGACCACCGACGACCGCGTGATCATGGCCAGCGAAGTCGGCGTCGTGCCGATTGACCCCGCCCACGTGAAGGCCAAGGGTCGGCTCGAGCCGGGCCGCATGTTCCTTATCGACTTCGAGCGCGGCCGGCTCGTGCCCGACGATGAGCTCAAGAACGAGTACGCGAACCGCCGGCCGTACGCCGAGTGGCTCGAAGCGAACCGCATCGCGCTGCGCGACGTGACGAGCGCGCGATCGGCGTCTGAGATCGACCGGACGACCCTTCTCTCGCGCATGCAGGCGTTCGGCTACACCAGTGAAACGCTGCAGTTCATGCTGCAACCGATGGTCAAGGAGCACCGCGACCCGGTCGGCTCCATGGGCAACGACAGCGCGCTGGCAGTGCTCAGCGACAAGCCGCGCATGCTGTACGACTACTTCCGGCAGCTGTTCGCGCAGGTGACGAACCCGCCGATCGACTCGATCCGCGAGGAAGTCATCATGTCGCTCGAGTGCTATATCGGCCCCGAGCACAACCTGCTCGAGACGACGCCGAAGCACGCGGAGCGCTTGCGGTTGCGCCAGCCGATCCTCACGAACGAGGAGTTGGACGGCATCAAGAGCATGAACCAACGTGGCTGGCGCACGTTGACTGTGGACATCACGTTCCCCGTGAGCCAAGCGAAGGGCGGGCTCAAGCGCGCGATCGACCGCATCTGCGCCGAGGCCGAGCGCGCGATCGACGAAGGGTACAGCTTAGTCGTGCTGTCGGACCGGGCGATCGGTGCCGATCGCGTCCCCGTCAGCGCGTTGCTCGCCTGCGGAGCCGTGCACCATCACCTCGTGAGCCGCGCAAAGCGCACGCAGATCGGCATCGTGCTCGAGACCGGCGAGGCGCGCGAAGTTCATCACCACTGCCTGCTCGTCGGCTACGGCGCAGACGGCATCAATCCTTACCTCGCGTTCGAAGCGCTCGCGCAGTCGCGCGAGGACAAGCTGCTCGACGCGGACACCGACTTCGTGGGCGACTATCGTCAAGCGGTCGCGAAGGGCATGTTGAAGGTCATGGCGAAGATGGGCATCTCGACGCTCCAGTCCTACAAGGGCGGGCAGATCTTCGAGGCGCTCGGGCTTGCCAGCGACGTCATCGACCGCTGTTTCCGCGGCACCGTGAGCCGGCTTCAGGGTGTGAATTTCTCGGTGCTTGAGCAGGAGACGCTGCGGCGTCACGCGCTCGGCTACCCGGTCGATCCGCTCGACAAGCTACCGTCGTTGCCAAACCCGGGCGAGTTCCACTGGCGCAGCGCCGGCGAGAAGCACGCGTGGGATCCGCAGGCCATCTTCTCGCTGCAAGTCGCGGCGCGGCGCGGCGATCGCAACGCGTATCGCCAGTTCGCGGCGCACATCAACGAAGAGGCGCGCAAGAACGGCGCGCTGCGCGGCTTGCTCGAGTTCAAGACCAGCGCGAACCCCGTCGAGCTCGACGACGTCGAGCCTGCGAGTGAGATCGTCAAGCGATTCGTCACGGGCGCCATGAGCTTCGGCTCTCTGTCCGCCGAGGCGCACGAGACGCTCGCTGTCGCGATGAACCGCATCGGCGGCAAGAGCAACACGGGCGAAGGCGGCGAAGACCCCGCGCGGTTCGTGCCGCTGCCGAACGGCGATTCGCGTCGCTCGGCGATCAAGCAGGTCGCCTCCGGCCGCTTCGGCGTCACGATCGCGTATCTCGCCAACGCCGACGAGCTGCAGATCAAGNNCCGCCGCCGCACCACGACATCTATTCGATCGAGGATCTCGCACAGCTCATCCACGACCTGAAGAACGCGAATCCGGCGGCACGTGTCAGCGTGAAGCTCGTGTCCGAGGTTGGTGTGGGCACGATCGCGGCCGGCGTCGTCAAGGCGCACGCCGACCACGTGCTGATTTCCGGTGACAACGGCGGCACCGGCGCATCGCCGCTCACGAGCATCAAGCATGCGGGCCTGCCGTGGGAGCTCGGGCTAGCCGAGACGCACCAGACACTTGTCATGAACGACCTGCGCAGCCGCGCGGTGGTGCAGACCGACGGTGGGCTCAAGACCGGCCGAGACGTCGTGATCGCAGCGCTGCTCGGCGCCGAGGAGATGGGCTTCTCGACGGCACCGTTGATCGCGCTCGGCTGCATCATGATGCGCAAGTGTCACTTGAACACTTGCCCGGTCGGCGTCGCTACGCAAGACCCGGTGCTGCGTAAGAAGTTCGCGGGTCAGCCGGANNTGCTGCAACCGCGCGCGGCCATCAACCATTGGAAGGCCGACGGTCTCGATCTCACGCCGCTCCTTACTCCGGCGCCCAAGCCGCGCCCGAGCACCGACGTGTACTGCACGAAACAGCAGGACCACCGGCTGAATCTCGCGCTCGACAACAAGCTCATCGCGCTCGCGAAGAAGTCGATTCAGCAGCGCAAGAAGACGAGGGCCGAGCTCGACATCTCGAACACGAACCGCACCGTCGGCGCGATGCTGAGCTACGAGGTCGTCAAGAAGTGGGGCGCGGACGCCCTGCCCTACGACACGGTGCGCTTCAAGTTCAACGGCACTGCGGGCCAGAGCTTCGGAGCGTTCCTCGCGAAGGGCATCACGCTCGAGCTCGAGGGCGACAGCAACGACTATGTCGGCAAGGGCCTGTCCGGCGGCCGCATCATCATCTATCCGCCGGCCGAGGCCACGTTTGCGGCCGAGGACAACGTGCTGATCGGCAACGTTGCGCTGTACGGCGCAACGAGCGGCCGCGCGTTCTTCCGCGGCCGCGCCGCGGAGCGCTTCTGCGTGCGTAACTCGGGTGCCAAGGCCGTCGTCGAAGGCGTCGGCGATCNNGGCTGCGAGTACATGACCGGCGGTCGCGCGGTAGTCTTGGGCCCGACAGGCCTGAACTTCGCGGCCGGCATGTCGGGCGGCATCGCGTATGTGTGGGACGTGAACAAGGACTTCGCGAAGAAGTGCAACACGGGCACCGTCGACCTCGAGTCCGTCGAGGAAGACGAGGACATCGTCGAGCTGCGCGAGATGATCGAGCTGCACCACGAGTACACGCGTTCGACCGTCGCGGCAAAGATTCTCGACGAGTGGCCGAGCTCGCTCAGCCACTTCGTCAAGGTCATGCCGACCGACTACAAGCGCGTGCTGACCGAGCGCAAGCGCCACGACGAAGAGATGGAACAGACGCTGCGCGACGACGAGACAGGCACGTTCGTCGCGCACGGCAGATAAGAATAGCGAAAGGATTGGTTGTCGAGCATGGGCAAGCCCACTGGCTTCATGGAGTATCCGAAGAAGAGCGTCCCCTATCGGGACTCGGCCGAACGCACTCGCGATTTCGGTGAAATCTTCACGCCGCCCGATGAGCAGCATCTGCGCAATCAGGGCGCACGCTGCATGGACTGCGGCGTACCGTTCTGTCAGTCGGACAACGGCTGCCCGATCGACAACCTGATCCCCGAGTGGAACGACCTGGTCTATCAGGGCCGCTGGCGCGACGCGCTCGACCGGCTGCACAAGACCAACAACTT
>PMCP01000198.1 GCA_003155415.1 Gammaproteobacteria bacterium
CGCTCATCGCGCCCGACGATCTGCGCCTTGATCTGGCAGGAACGAAAGATGGCGTGCGACAACGCAGCAGGTTCCTGCCGCTTAACCGCATCGATGTTCTGCTCGAGCCATTCGAAGAACACGCGATCGCAAATGAGCCCGTACTTGATGACCTCCGCGAGCCCGGCCTGCAGTTCGCGCGCCGGCAATGTCTTGAGCACATCGGTGTCGGTCAGCACTTCGCGGGGTTGGTGGAATGCACCGATCAGGTTCTTGCCGCCGGGATGATTCACGGCGGTCTTGCCGCCCACGGATGAATCGACCTGCGCCAGCAGCGTCGTCGGCACCTGCACGAAATCGATGCCGCGCTGGTAGCAGGCCGCCGCGAAGCCCGCGAGGTCGCCGATCACGCCGCCGCCGAGCGCCAGCACCAGCGCATCGCGCCCGAACCGGTTGGCGACGAGCACATCGAACACGCGGCCCAGGGTCGAGAGCGTCTTGGCTTGCTCGCCATCCGACACGATCACGTCGATGACGCGCCGATCGGCGAGTGCGGCGCGCACCGCCGGGGCATACAACGGCGCCACGATGGTGTTGCTGACCAGCAGGATATCGCGCGCCGGCAGCGCGGCCTGCAGCAGCGAGTGCTGGTTCAACAGCCCGGCCCCGATGTTGATCGGATACGAGCGATCTTCGAGCTCTACGGTGAGTGTCTGCATGCGGCCGCGCGCGTCGGGGGCCGCAAGTATACCCGGCGTCAGCGCTGGGCGTTCGCGCCGCGATAGGCCTGCACGATCTGCTCGGCGACATGGCCCACGCGCCGCCGGGTCGTAACTGCCACGAAATCGGCCGTTTCGCGGTACAGCGGCTCGCGAACCAGCATGAGCTCCTCGAGTCTTTGCCGCGGATCGCCGGTGCTGAGCAACGGCCGATGCCGCGTGCGTCCGGCGCGCTCAGCCTGCTGCGCCACCGAAGTCTCGAGGTACACCACCCAACCACGCTCGGACAGCAATCGGCGATTGTCCGCATCAAGCACGGCACCGCCGCCGGTCGCGAGGACGACGCCCTTGCGCTCGGTGAGCAGCGCAATCGCCTCGCGCTCGCGCTTGCGGAATCCCGCCTCGCCTTCGCGCTCGAAAATCAGCGGGATATCCGCGCCGGTGCGCAGCTCNNATCAGGAAAACATTGGGGCTGCCGATCATGCCGGCCTAGCATGCCGAGAATGCGCGCAGAAACAAAGCGGCCCAAAAGAAAGCGGCCGCCCGAAGGCGGCCGTTTGTGGTGATTCACACCAGGACTGAGCGAATACCGTCTTGCGTCAGTCCGGGTTCGCGCAAGTGCTTGCGACACCGTACGGGCTGATCGGTCCCGGCGGGCCGGTGGAGCACTGGTAGTCCGTAGATAGACCCACCAGCACGAAGGTCGCCGTTGTGCTGCTCTGGGTACCTTGCACCGTGGTCGAGGCCACGAGCGATACCTCAGTCCAGTAGGAGTGATCGCGCGGGTACGTAATCGTGACGTCCAATCGGCCGTCTTTGTCAGTGATGCCCGAGGCAGGCGAGACAACCACTACGTTGCCCGGATCGAGCTTGTTGTTCTGGTTGTAGTCCTTGCACGGAATCATCACACCGCTGCCGTTGTCGCACTGTCCCAATGAATTGATGTTACCCGTGTAGTCGGTATCTTCATTGGTGCACAGCTTCTGCGATTTGTACGCGTAGGTGTCCGTAGTTAACGTGCTGTAGCCAGGGACCCAGAAGGTTCCTCCGCAAACCAATACGCCCTTGCCATAGGCCACCGGCAGAACCGCCATCGTCACCGCTACGCCCTGTATCGGAGCTCCGTTGGCGTCGACCGCAAACACCGAGTAGTCAACCGCGTAGGCCGGAAAACCGCTGGGACTGATCGTATTACCCGTACCGAGCGACAGGAACACGGTCTGCCCACCCACGGTCACATTAGTGGTGGCAGTGTAAGTCGTAGTTTTCAGAAAATCTTGCACGGAAGCCGTGATCGTGACGCCATTGGCGCCGCTGCTCGTATTGCCTGCGGTATAGACGACCGACGCACTACCCTGCGAATTGGTCGTTGCGGAAGCCGCCGATAGTCCGCCATTTGTCGGATCTGTCGTGAGCGCAAAGGTGACCGTGGCGCCGTTTACGAGATTGTTCGCTGCATCGCGAACCACCGCAGTTATCGTACTGGTCTTTTGAACACTGACCGTTGCCGGGCCCGCCTGCACTGAAATCTGCGAAGGATTGTTGGCAACGAAGTTGAGATTCAGCTGCGTGGTCACGCCGGCGGCATTCGCGTTGATGACCGAAGGACCCGCACCACTTGAGCTGATCGACACTGTGGCCTGCCCGTTGGCATCGGAATTGATCGGCGTCGTCTGCGACAACGTTCCGCGCGTGGCCGAGAAAGTGATGGGTTGGCCGACGACGGGGACGTTGTTGTTCAGCCAGGTGACTGTCGCGGTTTGGGAAACACCCAGCGTCACCTTCGTGCCGTCGGTCGGCGCACTGAAGCTGAAGCTCTGGGTGCTGATAGTGACGTCCAAGGGGGTTGCGTTTTCCCCGAGCGCCGACGCGGTGATCGTATCGGCGCCACCGTTGGTCGCGGTCATCGTGAAATCGAGGCGGCCGGAAGCATCCGTGACAAAGCCGGCGGCTCCCGCCGTGGCGAAGGCGTTGCCTTTTGCCGACGCCAACGTGACTGCCACACCCGGAATGCCAGTGCCAGAAGAGTTCTTCAGTACAAAGGAGTAGCTACCGGTAGCGTTGAGCACCAGGCTGGTGTTACCGGTGAGATCCAGCGTCGTGCCTGATACGGCAACGGCCACGGTCGCCGTAGTCGTGCCGACCGAGGCGGTCACGGTGATCGTGCGGTTGGACGGATCCGAACCGGCGTCCAGTGACGCCGTCGCCAATCCATTGGCGTCGGTGGTACCTTGAATGGGCACCAACGAACCAGTGTCCGACTTGAAAGCGACCGCGATGCCGGTCATCACGTTGTTGCTGGCGTCCTTCACCAATGCGGTGATGGTTGCGGATTCCGTGCCGTCAGATTTGATCTGAGGCAAATCGGTCCGCACCGTCAGGCTGCCGATGACGGGCGGCGGAGTGGTGTTGCTCGAGCAGGAGTTGGCGAACGAGCCGTCGCAACTGCTGCCGCCGCCACAGGCCGCGAGCGCCAACGCCGCGAGCACGGAGAACCATCGAAGTTTGCGCATCTTGATCACCTGAGCAATTGATCCACTAGTAAGGTTCATGGGCATTCGCTCAAGGTCAGTTGACCTTGACCCCTTCACGCACGATCTTCGGCGTTACGAAGATCAACAGCTCATTCTTGTTGTTCACGCGGGCCGTGTTCTTGAACAGGTGTCCCAGGATCGGAATGTCGCCGAGGTAGGGCACCTTCTTGTCCGTATCGCGGCGCACCGTCTCGAGGATGCCGCCGAGCACCACGGTCTGCCCGTCGCCGACCATGACGCGCGTCGTCAGCGTGCGGGTGTCGATCGCCGGCACGTTCACGCCACCGGAGGTCACCACCACCTGGCCCACGCTGTCCTTCGTGACGGCGAGGTCGAGGATGATGCGGTTATCCGGCGTGATGAGCGGCGTCACCTTCAGCGACAGCACCGCCTTCTTGAACGAAATCGTCGTCGCGCCGCTCGAGGCCGACTGCTGGTACGGNNAGCATGAACGCGAGGCTGCCGGCCGGATTCGAGACCGGCATGTTGACGTTATAGCGGTTCACCGCCGCGTCACCCGTCGGAACGCCGACCGGATAGGGCGAGCCGGTCGAAGTAATGTTCGACAGTGCCGTGCTGAGGCCGGTGTCGGTGCCGGCCGCCGTGCCGGATGTCAGGAACAGACCGTTGTTGCCGTTGCCGTGCGTGCCGGTCAGGCCGGCGCGCACGCCGAGGTCGCGCTCGAAGTCATCGTTGACGATGACGAGACGCGACTCGATCAACACCTGGCTCACCGGAATATCGAGCGTCGAGACGAGCTTGCGCACCGCGTCGATGCTCTCGGATGTGTCAGAAAGCAGCAGCGTGTTGGTGCGCTCATCGACCGCGACGCTGCCGCGGGGCGACAGCACGGAGGACGTGTTCGAACCCTTCAGCAGGCCGGCGAGGTCGGCGGCCTTGGCGTAGTTGACCTGCAGGAACTCGGTGCGGATCGGCGCGAGATCCTGGATGTCTTTCTTCGCGGCCAGGTCGGCCTTCTCGCGCGAGGCGAGTTCGTCGGCCGGCGCGACGATGATCACGTTGCCGTCGTGGCGCTTGTCGAGGCCCTTGGTGCGCAACACGATGTCGAGCGCCTGGTCCCACGGCACGCTCTGCAGGCGCAGCGTCACGCTGCCCTTGACCGTGTCGCTGACGACGATGTTCTGGCCGCTGGCATCGGCCAGCAGCTGCAGCACGGCGCGCGTGTCGATGTCCTGGAAGTTCAGCGAGAGCTTCTCGCCTGCATACCCCGGACCTTGCGTGAGCTTTTGCGGATCGACCTTCAGCGGCCGCACTTCGAGCACGAACTGGTTGTCGGTCTGGTAGGCGCTGTGCTCCCAGGAGCCCTTGGGCTCGACGACCATTCGGACCCGTTCGCCGCTCTGGAACGTGGACAGCGCCGCCACCGGCGTGCCGAAGTCGGTCACGTCCAGACGCCGGCGGAGG
>PMCP01000154.1 GCA_003155415.1 Gammaproteobacteria bacterium
ATGCAGGGCCTCATGTGGCGCGCCGTCAACGATGACGGCACGCTGACCTACAGCTTCGTCGAGAGCCTGCAGGCGACGTATCCGTTCTACGCCGTGCGACTCGTCGGCGGCCTGCTGGTGCTCTCAGGCATGTTCATCATGGCCTACAACGTGTGGAAGACGGCGGAGCTCGGCAAGCGGATCGCTCCGGTCCCTGTCCTGGAACCGGTGAGGAGCGCCACGTGAAACACGAGACCATCGAGAAGGCCAGCGGGCTGCTCGGCATCCTGATCGTAATCACGGTCAGCATCGGCGGCCTGGCCGAGATCGTCCCGCTGATGCTCGCGGCGCCAGGAACCGAGCCGTCGCCCGGAGTGAAGCCCTACACCGCGTTGCAGCTCGCCGGCCGCGACATCTATCAGCGCGAGGGCTGCTACAACTGCCANNCGCGAGGGCTGCTACCTGTGCCACTCGCAGATGATCCGGCCACTGAGGGCTGAAACCGAGCGCTACGGGCACTACTCGCTCGCCGGCGAATCGGTGTACGACCACCCATTCCAGTTCGGCAGCAAACGCACGGGCCCCGATCTCGCTCGCGTGGGCGGCCGTTACAACGACGAGTGGCACCGAGTACACCTCATGAATCCGCGCGACCTCGTGCCCGAGTCGAACATGCCGCGCTACTTCTGGCTCGCCGATAACAAGGTGGACGGAATGGAAATGACGCGCCATCTAGAAGCGTTGCGGAGAGTAGGCGTGCCCTATACGGACGAGGACATTGCCGGCGCCGCAAAGGCCGTCGACGGCAAGACTGAGCTGCAGGCACTCATCGCGTACCTGCAGGGGCTCGGCACGGCCACGAAGCGAGGTCGCTGATATGGATATCGGGACATTCCGAGGGATCGTGACGGCCGTGCTCATGGTGCTGTTCGTAGGGCTCGTGATTTGGGCGTACAGCCGCGGCCGGCAAGGCGAGTACGCGCGCGCTGCGGCACTGCCGCTCGAAGACGACGACGCACCACCACGGAAGGAGATGCAGTGATATGACACTCGGCTGGACTCTATTCATCGCGATCCTCGTCGCCGCGCAGGTGATTGGCGCGGCCTGGCTCATGATCGCGTCGAGCAGAACCACGATCGGCGAAGGCTCGACGACGGGCCACGTCTGGGATGGCGACGTCGTCGAGGGCAACAATCCTTTGCCACGCTGGTGGCTCGGATTGTTCTGGCTCACGATCGCATTCACGCTGATCTACGTGGCGCTCTATCCGAGCTTCGGCAGCTTCTCGCTGCTCGGCTGGAGCGAGATCAGCCAGTACGACCGCGAACTCGACGATGCCGAGAAATCGTACGGCAAGCTGTTCGCGTCGTTCGCCTCGACACCTATCGAGCAGCTTGCCAAAGATCCTGCAGCGCTAAGCGCGGGCCGCAACTTGTTCGTGAACAATTGCGCTCAATGCCACGGCTCGGATGCGCGAGGGGCACGCGGTTTCCCGAACTTGACCGACGAAGAGTGGCTCTACGGCGGCAAACCGTCGGAGATCGAAGCTTCCATCAAGGGCGGCCACACGGGCGTGATGCCGGGCTTCGGCGCGGGCCTGCCGGAGGACACTCGCAATCTGCTCGCCGATTACGTGCAGCATCTCGCTGGGCGCGAGATCGACGCGGCCCGCGTGGAGCAGGGCCACCCGCTGTTCACGGCTAACTGCTCCGCTTGCCACGGCGCGAACGGCGAAGGCAATCAGCTGCTCGGCGCACCGAAGCTTGCGAACGAAATCTGGCTGCACGGAGCGGGCCGCGCGACGATCTTCGACGTCATCACGAACGGCCGCATGAACCAGATGCCGCCGCAGGAACCGGTGCTTGGCGCCGACCGCGTGCACGTGCTGGCCGCGTACGTGTACAGCCTGTCGAAACGGGAATGATGCGATGGACGCCGGCAGCGATCCGCAGCGCGACGACGGCCCAGAGATCCATGAGCTGAGCCGGCGGCAGCGCGACGCGGCAGTCGCCGGCTGGTCGTCGTTCCTGGCCGCCGCATTCGGCTCGATGGTGCTGTTCGCGTTTGTCGACCCGATGACGTTGGTCGAGGTCACGGAGCCGCCACTGCCGGTCGAGCGCATGACAGGCTACGCGATCGGGTTCTTCTTCATCTGGATACTGACGGCCGCCTCGGCCGCGCTGACTCTGTACCTGCTGCGGACCTCACACGCCGAACCGCAGCCGAAAGACTGAATCGAGCCGAAGGACCGAGCTCTAAACATGACCGAGATCGCACCGCAATCTCTATACGCCGCGCAGACAAAGATCTATCCGAGGGAAATAGATGGCGTCTTTGCTCGCCTGCGAATCGCCGCAATGGTGGTGCTGCTCGGCGGCTATTACCTCACGGCGTGGCTCACCTGGGACGGCCGACAGGCGTTGCTGTTCGATCTGCCAGCGCGCAAATTCTATGTACTCGGACTCGTGCTCTGGCCGCAGGACTTCTTCTTCCTCTCGTGGCTGCTGATCATCGCGGCGCTATCGCTGTTCTTCTTCACGGCGCTTGCGGGGCGCGTGTGGTGCGGCTACGCGTGTCCGCAAACCGTGTGGACCGAAGCGTTCCTGTGGATGGACTGGCTCGTCGAGGGACGCGGCCCCGCGCGCCGCAAGCTCGATGCCGGCCCGTGGACGGCGAATAAGCTCTGGCGCAAGAGCGCGAAGCAGGCGCTGTGGATCGTGTTCGCGCTGTGGACCGGCTTCACGTTCGTCGGCTATTTCACTCCCATTCGCGAGCTCGGCCGCGAAGTCGCCCAACTGTCGCTCGGCGGCTGGGAAACGTTCTGGATTCTCTTTTACGGCTTCGCGACGTACGGCAACGCGGGCTTCCTGCGCGAGCAGGTCTGCAAGTACANNTGCCCCTACGCGCGCTTCCAGAGTGCGATGTTCGACCGCGACACGCTGGTAGTATCGTACGACGAAGTGCGGGGCGAGCCGCGCGGCTCGCGACCGCGCGGCACGGATCCGCGCACGCTTCAGCTCGGCAGCTGCATCGACTGTCGAATGTGCGTGCAGGTGTGCCCCACGGGCATCGACATCCGCAAGGGTCTGCAATACGAGTGCATTGCGTGCGCCGCGTGCATCGACGCCTGCGACGGCGTCATGGACAAGATGCAGTACGCTCGCGGCCTGATCCGCTACTCGACTCAGCATGGTATCGAAGGCCGCGCCACACGCGTTCTGCGCCCGCGAGTTATCGTGTATGCGACGCTGCTCACGCTGCTGTGCGGTGGTTTCGTCACGGCGCTGCTGTTGCGCACGCCCCTCGATCTCGACGTGATCCGCGACCGCAACGCGCTATATCGTGAGTCGCGGCCCGGCTACATCGAGAACGTCTATACGCTACGGATCATCAACAAGGACAGTGCGCGCCACACCTACAGCTTGCATGCCGAGGGGCTGCCGACGCTGGTCGTGGAAACCGATCCGCCCGTGCTCGAGGTCGGCGCCGGTCAGGTCCGCACCATCGCCGCTCGGGCGTTGGTAGAAGACGGCGCGGTTTCGGGCGGGGGCCACACGATCACGTTCCGCCTGGCGGCGAACGACGCGCCGGCACTGACGACCACCGAAAAAGCCCGGCTGTTCACACCATGAGCTCTTCCCCTGTTCAGAGGCCTTGGTACCGCGACCGCTGGCCGTGGTTGCTGATGCTGCCGCCCGGCGCCTCCGTCATCGCAGGTTTCGCGCTGCTGTATTTCGCGTTGCACTCGCCTGCCCCACTCGTCGTCGACGACTACGCACGCATCGAGGAGATCTCGCGCGAGCAGTCACAGGCGGACCAGCGGGCCGCCGACCGCGGGCTCGAGGCGACACTGCGCCTGCTCGCCGGCGAACGCGGCGCGACAGAAGTCGCGATCGAAGTTGCGGGGGACGTCGACCCTCCGCCGACGACGCTCGAGCTCAAGCTTCAACACGCGGGCAACGCGGCCGCGGACCGCGCGCTGGTGCTCGCCTACGACGGCCGCGAATACGTGGGCCATACCGATCTTGCGGCCGGCCGCTACGACTTCGAGCTCGCGCCGAGCGACCGCGCTTGGCGGCTCGCGGGCGTTGTGGGGCGCGCGCCGACGACGGTCCACGTCGCGGCCCCGGCGCAGTGACGGCTATGTCGAGCTGTTTCCATTGTGGCGAACCGATTCCGGTAGGAGCAGATTTCTCACTCGTCGTGCAGGGGCGCCGGCAGCCGATGTGCTGCCCCGGGTGCCTGGCCGTTGCCACTCTGATCGAGCAACAGGGTCTCGCGCGCTTCTACGAATTCCGTACCGTGCCGAGTGCGCGGCCGAAAGACCACGCGGCAGCGGCGAGCCCGTGGGCCGTATGCGATCGGCCCGAGGTCGCCGCGCGTCTCGCGCCGCGCGCGGCGGAGGGACGCAACGAGCTGCGTTGCCGCGTGGATGGCGTCACGTGCGCCGCCTGCATCTGGCTTCTCGAGCGCGGCGTACGCGGCATTGAAGGCGTCACGGATGTCGGAGTGAACCCGCTGTCGGGCGAGACGACCGTGCAATTCGATCCGCAGCGCACGCGCCCCAGCGAGATCCTCGGCACGATCGCGAGCTTCGGTTTCGAGCCCCGGCCGGCGCTGCTCGGCGGCGCCGATCACGGGCACTCGGAAGCGCAACGCGCCGAGCTGAAGCGCCTGGCGGTCGCGGGCCTGGGCTCCGCGCAAGTCATGACGCTCGCCGCAGCGCTGTACATCGGCGGGTTCGAGCACATGGAGGCCGCGTACGCGAGCTTCTTCGTGCTCGCGAGCATGGTGGTCGCGACGCCGGTAGTGCTGTACTCCGGCGCGCCGATCTTCGCGAGCGCGTGGCGCGA
>PMCP01000095.1:0-4834 GCA_003155415.1 Gammaproteobacteria bacterium
AGAAGCGGCAGCTGAAGGTCGCAATCGCGCGCGTCGAAGGCGGCGTGCGGATCGAGGTGCGCGACAACGGCATCGGCATCGCGCCGGAGAATCTGCCGAAGATCTTCAGTCACGGATTCACGACGAAGAAGACGGGGCATGGCTTCGGCCTGCACAACTGCGCGAATGCCGCGCAACAGATGGATGGCAGCCTCACGGCGTACAGCGACGGGCTTGGCAAGGGTGCGAGCTTCGTGCTGCGCATGCCGGTGGAGTACGCCGAAGAACTGCCGCAACGCATCGGGTTCGCGGAAGCGGGAGCCTAGCCAATGAGTACTTCGAACGCAGCTCCACGCCTCGTCGAACACAATCGGCGGATTCTTATTGTCGACGACAACCGTGCAATTCACGATGACTTCCGCAAGATCCTCGCCGCCGCGGCGGGTACGCGCGACGAGCTGGATGCGCTCGATGCGGAGCTGTTCGGCACGAANNAAGGTGCGCCGTGCACGCGCGGAAGGGCGCGGTTACGCGCTGCTATTCGTCGACGTGCGTATGCCGCCGGGGCTCGACGGAATCCAGACGACAGTGCGCTTGCTGCGCGAGGACGAAGACGTCGGCATCGTCATTTGCTCAGCGTACTCGGATCACAGTTGGGAAGAGATGACGTCCGCGTTCGGCAAGACGGACCGTGTGTTGATACTGAAGAAGCCATTCGACACCGTCGAGGTGCGCCAGCTGGCGCACGCTCTGCAACGCCGCTGGGAGCTTTCGCGGCTCGCGGCTTTGAAGGTCCAAGATATGACGGCGGTCATCGATGCGCAGACGCGCGAGCTGCGCACCGCCAACGAGGCGCTGACGAAGGAAGCAGCGTTGCGCGAGGACGCTTTCCGCAGGCTCGGCGAGTCGAACGAGCAGATTCGCGCGCTGGCGTACCAGGACGGGCTCACGGGATTGCCCAACCGGCGCCTGTTCAACGAGCACCTCGAAAAAGTGCTCGGTCGTTCGCGCCGCAAAGGCACCGAGTTTGCCGTGTTGTTCATCGACATCGACAACTTCAAGCTGATCAACGACACGATCGGCCATCAGGCCGCCGATCAGGTGCTGCGCACCCTGGCCGAATCGCTCAGCGCGCTGATTCGCACCGACGATCTGCTCGGGCTATACGCCGGCGAGAAGTTCGACGCGACCGAGACGGTGACCTTGGAACCGATCGATGACTCGGTGATCTCGCGTCTAGGTGGCGACGAGTTCATCGTGCTGTTGCCAGACACGCGTGACCGGTTTGCTGCCGGCACCGTCGCGCGGCGCATCCTGAGTCATCTCGAGACACCGATCCGCGTTGAGGGCCACGAGGTGTTCGTGACGGCGAGCATCGGTATCGCCACGTATCCAGAGGACGGGCTGTCGAGCGAAATTCTGATTCGTAACGCCGACACCGCGATGTACCACGCGAAGCAGGAAGGTAAGGCGGCGTTTCAGTACTACTCGGCCGCGATGAACGCGGCGTCTGTCGAACGGCTCACGCTTGAGACGGGATTAAGGCACGCGCTCGAGGGGAATGGGCTTGCACTGCACTATCAGCCGCAAATAGACATCCGGACGGGGAAGATCATCGGCGCCGAAGCGTTGCTGCGCTGGCAGCATCCGCAGCGCGGGTACATCTCGCCGCAGACGTTCATCCCGATCGCTGAAGACTCTGGTTTGATCCTGCCGATTGGACAGTGGGTGCTCGAGCGCGCCTGTCAGCAGGCCGCGGCGTGGCAACGCGCGGGGCTGCCGCGTATCCCGATCTCGGTGAACGTCTCCGGCGTGCAGTTCCAGCGCCAGGATCTCTCCGAGCTCGTGCGCACGAATCTCGCTTCAAGCGGGATCGACCCGGCCATGTTATGCATCGAGATCACGGAAACCGTGATCGTGTCGGCGCGTGAGCGCGCGATCGCGTTGCTGCAGGAGCTGCGCCAGCTTGGCGTGGGCTTGGCGCTGGACGACTTCGGCACCGGATACTCGTCGTTGAGTTACTTGCGCAGTTTCCCGATCGATACGCTGAAGATCGATCGCTCGTTCGTTGCGGAGATGCTGACGAATCACACGACGGCATCGATCATCGAAGCGATCATTTCGATGACACGGATTCTCGGCCTGCGCGTTGTTGCGGAGGGCGTGGAGGATCAAGCGCAGTTCGCGTTCCTGCAGCAGATCGGCTGCGATGCCGTGCAGGGTTTCTACGTGAGTGCGGCAGTACCCGCCGACGCGTTCGCGGCGCTGCTGGCCAACTTCGACGGTGCGTCGTTGCTTCCTGACCGCCCCCGCCGACTCGCCAGGCGCTAAGACCGGGGTCTATGCAAGTGCGCAAAACCTGACTCGGTTTCGCTGGCTCGCTAAAATAGAAAGATGGGCTCGGTAGCGATCAACGGCGATCTTTCGGTGCGCGTGGCTGTCGATACGGCTGCGATGGAGTGGACGCCGAGTCCGAGTCGCACCGTGTGGCGCAAGCGTGTGCATCTCGTCGGGCCAGTCGAAGCTGGGCAGGTCACATCGGTTGTGCGGTATGAACCTGGCTCGACGTTTCACGCGCACGATCACCCGGATGGTGAGGAGATCCTCGTGCTCGACGGCGTGTTCTCGGATGAGCACGGCGACTGGCCGGCGGGCACGTATCTGCTGAATCCCGAGGGGTTTCGTCATGCGCCGTTCTCGCGCGAGGGCTGCGTGCTTCTCGTGAAGCTCCGGCAGTATCCAAGCCGTGCGCGTGCGCATGTTGTCGCGATTACGCAGAGCATGGAGTGGAAGTTGGGCGATCGCGCCGGTGTCGAGGTTCGGCCCCTGTACGAGCAGAAGGGGTTTGCCGACACCGTGCGGCTCGAGCGCTGGGCGCCCAGCGCCGGTCTCGGCGGGCGCAGTTACGAAAACGGCGCCGAGCTGTTCGTGCTGCATGGCTCGTTTGAAGACGAGCAGGGGCGCTACTCGGAGCGTGCTTGGTTGCGATTGCCGCCGGGCGCCCGCCATGCGCCGACGACTGGCGATGGTTGCGAGCTGTATATAAAGGAAGGCGGGTTCGCTTACCTACGCGCGGGGTGAAATGCCACGCGCTTACAGCACCATGAGATCTTTACCGACGACGACTTTGCCTTTGAAATGCTGGCGCACGCCGGCGATGTAGGCGTGGTCGCTCACGGCGCCCAAGGCGCCTGGCACGAGATGGTTCAACACGAGTAGGCCAACCCCCGCCTCGGCCGCCATGCGGCCTGCGTTTTCCGTGGTCGTGTGCGTGGCGACGATGTGGTCCCAGACGCCCTCGGGGTTGTCGGCGTACGCGCCGTTCGCAACCATGCGCTCGAACGCATGCCGCATGCTCGCCACTTCGATCGCTTCGCAGATGAACACGTCGGCGCCGCGCGCAAGCTTCACGAGCCCCGCGGAATACGCCGTGTCTCCGGAGAACACGATCGAGCGGCCGGGGCAGTCGAAGCGATACGACAGCGACCGATACGGCATCCGGCGTTTCGACTCCTCGGGGAAGTGCGTGTTCTCGACCGATGACACCGTCACGCGTTCGTCGCGGTAAACCTCCACCGGCTCCGGCGTGGCGGCGAGGTCCTGGCCGCGAAAGATGTCGGTGGGTTGGGTCTTGCGCGCCTCGTCGATGAGACGAATCGTCGCGTTCGCTTCGGTCGCCTGCAGTGCAGCGTCGACGAGCTTCGTTGTGCCGAACGGTCCTGCAACCACCGTCGGCGTGATGCGGCCGTCGGACCACTGGTGAGTGAGGAACGAGGTGACTTCGGCACTGTGATCGTCGTGCAGATGGGTCAGGAACACGCGCCCAATGTCGCGGAAGACAATCCCGGCTCTGCGCATTGCGGCGAGCGCGCCTTCCCCGAGGTCAACGATATACGGTGTGCCGTCGACGACGACGGCGTTCGCGGTCTCCGCGCGCTCGGTGTTGAAGTTCGGTCCACCCTGCGTGCCGAGCAGTACGACGTGAACGCCGCGCGCCGGCACCAACGTCTGCGCCGCCGCGGCGGCGGCGCCGCGCAGAAAGTTTGGCACCGCCGTACCCGCAACGCCGAGTGCGCCGAGGCGCACGCAGTGCTCGAGCCATGCGCGCCGAGTCAGCCGTTTCGGCGTGGCGCGCACCGAGTTATCTCTGGCCGTGTTCCATGCGCACGTCGAGCAGCGCCTGTCGGCCGCCGGCCACCGCCGTCATCGCGGCGTCGATCGCGCGTGGCAGCTCTGCTGGATCGTCCACTCGGCGCGTCCAGGCGTCGGATGCTTCGGCCACCTTCGTGAACTCAGGTGAAGGTTGCAGCTCGACGAGCGGCATCTCGTCGGCATGCGCCGCGGCGCCGTCCGGATACACCACGCGAGTCGCGGACTCCACCGCCTGCCAGCGACCGTTGTTGCAGATGATCGTGAGCGTGGGCAGCTTCGCGGCGCGCGACACGAGGTGAAATGGTGTCGGGTTGCCGAACATGTAGCTGCCGTCGCCGACGGTGCTGACCACCATGCGATTCGGTGCGGCCAGCTTCGCGCCGAGCGACGCGCCGAGGCCGAAGCCGAGTCCGCCGCCGATGCTCACGCCGAGCAGGCTGCCGGGCTGTTCGAGCTCCATCGCGTCGAGACCTACGCCGAGCTCCGTGATCACGATGCCGTCCTTCGGCAACGCATCGTGGATGCACGCGCCTACGTAGGAGTAGCGGATCGGCTTGTCTGTACGCGCCGCGGCATTCGCCGCCGCGCGCTTTTCCCTCACGGCCGCGTTGAAGGTTGCAACGGCTGCGCGCCGCTTCTCGGCGGCGGCGCGATCGAGACGCCGCGCCTGCAGCGCTTCGTCGAGAAGCGCGAGCGCGCTCTT
>PMCP01000095.1:4874-13073 GCA_003155415.1 Gammaproteobacteria bacterium
GCGTGCCCCAGGTTGAACGGATGGCTCGCGGGCAGGTTCACGCAGCTCGCGTGCGGCTGCGCGACGGGAATCGCATGGCGCTGCGCGAGCTCGGCCAGCACGCCCACGGCGCTCGTGTCGCGGCCGAGATTCGAGGTCAGGATCATCGGCCACTCGGCGCCGGCGACCAAGTCGGCGAGCTGATCGATGTGCTTGCTGCTCGGCTGCGGCGGCGCTTGCTCCGTCGGCGGCAGCAGCCGGTTCTGCGTGCGATCGTCGTCGGCCAGCACTTCACGCGGCAATGTCAGATACACCGGCCCGCGCGGCTCGGCGAGCGCGACCTCGAGTGCGCGGCCCACCACCTCATCGACGGGCTGGCCCGCGCGCAGCTCGAAATCCCACTTTGTGTATTCGCGCACGACGCCGGCCTGGTCAAAGTTTTCCTGGCCCCAGTGAATCGGTGCCGAACGCGACGCGATGTGGCCGTTCTGCGTCAGCGGCGTGCGCCCCGCCATCAGCAGTAGCGGCACGTTGTCGCGCGCCGCGTTCATCAGCGCGCAGATGGTGTTGCCCGTGCCCACCGTGACGTGGACCATGACGCCGGCCGGCTTGCCCGCGACCTGGTAGTAGCCGTGCGCCATCGCCATCGCGAGATTCTCGTGCGGCACGGTGATGAAGCGCGGGATCGCGTCGCGCTGGCCCTGCAGCCGCACGAGGCCTTCGATCACCGGCGCGAAGTCCGTGCCCGCGTTGGCCAGCACGTGGTCGATGCCGCGGCGCTTCAGCGCCTTGAGCAGCCCTTCCGCCACCGATGCCGTTCGTGTTTGCGCTCCGTCCATCTTCAACTCCTCACGCGGGTTCGCCCGTCAGTTTAGCTGGCCTCAACGGTCGCGTCCTCGGCGGAGGACGGACTCAAGAAGAGCCAGTACCGCCTTGTCCTTTGGACGGGCGAGAGTCTTCTTCTCTTCGATCAGGGATTCGAGCTCCAGGACGTGGACCGCTAGCTCGCCGATCCGCAGCAGGGGAGCTGCCGCGATGACGTCCTCGTATCTTTTTCCGCCACCTACGAAGCCGAGCACATCCAGTGGCCCGCTGTCCGTCAACAACAACAGGTGGCCTCCGGCCTGAACGTCTTCCAGCGTGGGTCGTAGCTCGCGTTCATGCTCGCGGAATCGGGCATCGAGCTCTGTGAGTGCGGCGACGATGCGTTTGGCGTTCTCGATGTCGACTTTGACAAGGGTGTCGATGTCGAACGTCGTTACCGGCGCTCCTCGCAGAACGGCCGCTACTCCCCCAACCACGATGTACTCGACACCGTGCTCGTCAAGGATTTCGAGTATTCGCTGGAAGCTCTGGGTTGGCATTACGAGAGCGCGCGGCCGTGAAGAACGCCAACCGCGATTCGAGCTCGGCGAGGCGCTGCGCCGGCGACAGCGTCAGGAACCAGTCGATCAACGAGGCGTCGTGCACCGTTTCGAGGGCGGGTGTCGGCTTCGAATCCATGGCGCGCATTGTAGCGTGTGCGGCGGCCGGCTCAGCGATCAATGTGTCATCGAATAGACGACGTAGTTGACCGCGAACCGGTACGCGAGCGTCGTCATGGCCTCGGGGTAGCGGGGGTTATCCGCGTGCTCCCACGCGTCGCCCAAATCCATGTTGAAGTTGATCGCGACAACGAGCCTGCCCGTGTCGTCGTAGATGCCGCGCCAGTGCGGTTGCACGCCGTCCTGCTCGTACGTTTGGCCACGCGCGAGTGCGGCAATCCCGGGAATCTGGATGCGTTGGTCCAGGTCGTACAGCACGTGAAAGACCTCATGCCGGTCGCTGATCTCAACCACCGGCCGGTCGGGGAAGACGCGCTGCATGGACTCCATGAAGCTCGCCCACTGCAGCGTGCCGTGGAAGTCGTCGACCATCAGGAATCCGCCGCGGTCCAAGTACTCGCGCAAGCGCGCGGCGTCCGTCTCGTCCAGGTACCAGCGGCCCACCTCGACGGCATATAGCCACGGATAATTGAAGATCGTGTCGTCCGTGAGCTTCAGCATCCGCGCCTCACCGATGTCGACGCGCGTGAGCCGGCCCACGCCCCTCGTGAAGTGCACCTCGGCCTCGGGGTAGTCCGTGGTCCAGCTGCCGCCGCGCCGGCCGCGGTCGGAGCGGTTGCCCTGGTAATACATGCGCGTGAAGTGGAACTCGCTCGTCGGCCAGCTCGGCGCGCCGTTCAAATCGTCGCCGGCGACCACGAGCGCGACCAGCGCGGCCGCGAGACCGCAGAGACCTTGGCTTGCGAGTCGGCGTGTCATCGTTATTGTTATTCGAGGCATGCGATGGCGAACATTGCACGGCGTCACGCGAACCAGTCGTCGAGCTCGCCGCGGCCAATCTCGCCCAGCGCGTGCTCATTGAAGGCGCGATAGGCGGTCCAATGGCAGATCTTGTCCTGGATTGCGAGCGCCGCAGCGGCGTCGGCGGTGCCGAGCTCCTGCCGATACTTCGCGAGCTGGCCCTCGGCGTAGCCGTTGCACCGGGTCAGAAAATCGGCCACGACGGCTTTCTTGTCCGCGCTATTCATCGTGCGATCCTAGCCCCGCGGGCCAGAGGCGACCAAGCCATTCCATTTTCGGGTCTAGGCGTTGGCCGCGCCCTTTCGGTAAGCTCCGGTNNGCGCCTGGCAAAAGCGGAGCCGCGGTTGTTCGACTTCTTCTTCAAATACTCTCGCGCCACGTTCGAACGCGGCGAGCTCGTGTTCGCGAGCGGGTGGCCGGTGTGGCTGCTGCTCGCGCTGATCGTGCTCGCGGGCGTTGCCGTAGGCGTCGGCTTGTGGCGCCGCCAGCCCGCGCTCGGGTTAGTGCGGGTGGTCGCGCTTGGCGCACTGCAGACCGCGCTGCTTGCCGCGCTGCTCGTGCTCGTGTGGCGCCCGGCCCTCGTCACGCAAACGCTGCGGCCGCAGGAGAACTCCGTCGCCGTCGTGCTCGATACCTCCGGCAGCATGCTGTACGGCGAGGGCGACAAGTCGCGCCTGCAGATCGCCATCGACAGTCTCGAAGCCAACGCGCTGCCGAAGCTGAAGTCGTCGTTCACCGTGAATTTGTTTTCGTTCGCGCGCGATTTGATCGAATTGCCGTCGCTCGAGCAGGTGCCGCCGCCCGGCCCCGTCACGCACATCGGCGATGCGTTACTCGGCTTGCTGCGCGGCGCGCAGTCCGGCGCCATCGCCGCGGTCGTGCTCGTGACGGACGGCGCGGACAACTCGAACGAGCTCGATTCGGCCAAGATCGCGGAAATCGCAAGCTTCGGCGTGCCCGTGCACACGGTGGGCGTGGGTGCGGAGACGATTCCGAACGACCTCGAGCTCGAGGACGTGCAAATGCCGGCCGTCGGCATGCCGGGGTCCACGGTCAGTGCGCAGGTCAGCATTCGCCACAGCGGTAGCGCGCTTGCGCAGCTGAAGGTCTACGACGGCGACGCGATCATCGCATCGCAGTCCATCCAGTTGCCGAGCTCGGCCGGCGTCATCACGCGGCTGGTCGACATCGATGTCGGCAAGGCCGGCGTTCGGGATCTGAAGTTCGCGCTCGACGCTTTGCCCGGCGAGACGGACATCGTCAACAACTCCCGCATGCGGCCCATGGAGGTGCCGGAGCAGCGCCGACACATCTTATATATCGAGGGTGAGCCGCGCTGGGAGTACAAGTTCATCCGCCGAGCGATCGACGACAACCCTGCCGTGCGCGTGGCGAGCCTGCTGAAGACCACGCCGAACAAGTTCTATCGGCAGGGAGTGGAAACTCCGGACGAGCTCGTAAACGGTTTCCCGACCGACGAGCTTTCGTTGTTTCACTACGACGCAATAATGATCGGCAGCTTCGAGGCGGCGGCGCTGACGGAAGCGCAGCAGGATCTGATCCGTGACTTCGTGAGCCGCCGCGGCGGCACGCTGCTGATGATGGGTGGCAGGCGTGGCCTCACCGACGGCGGTTGGGCCGCGACGAGTGTTGCCGAGATCTTGCCGGTGCGGTTGCCGATGCTCGATGGCCCGAGCTTCGTGCGTGAACCCGCGAAGCCCAAGCTCACGGCGTTCGGCCGCACGTCCGCTGTTACGCGGCTCGACGCCGACGACAAGAAGAACGCCGAGCTCTGGGCCAGCATGCCGGAGCTCGCGGATTTCCAGCACGTAGCAGAACTCAAGCCCGGCGCCGAGTCTCTGCTCGATGCCGACTTCGGCGGTAAGACTGAGCCGCTGCTCGTGCACCAACGTTACGGGCTCGGCAACGTGTATGTGCTCGCCACGGGCGGCACGTGGCGTTGGCAGATGCAGCTGCCGCACGAAGATCAGCGCCACGAGACGTTTTGGCGCCAGCTTCTGCAAGCCGCGGCGACCACCGCGCCGCAGCCGGTCACGCTCACGTCCGACCGCGTGTTCTATGGCGACGAGAGCACGGTCAAGCTGCGCGCCGAAGTCCGCAACCCGAAATTCGAGCCGGCCGACGACGCCAAGGTGAGCGTCGAGGTCAGCGACGGGCAGGGGCCTGCGACGACGCTCGCAATGACGCCCGTCGCTGGGCAGCACGGCGTCTACGAGGCCAACTACGAGACGGCCCACACGGGTGTGTTCCGTTTCGAGGCCAAGGCGCAGGTCGGCAAGGACACGTTGGGCGACGCCCGCGTGGCCGTGCGGCGCGAAGACGGCATCGTCGAGCACTATCACGTGCAGCAGAACCGGCCGTTGCTCGAGCGGCTCGCGGCCGCGACGGGCGGCAGCTATTTCCCGGTGGCGGACATGCGCCGATTGCCGGAAGCGGTGAGCTTTTCGGACGCCGGCAGTGTCGAACGACAAGTGCTGGACCTGTGGAACATGCCCATCGTATTTTTGTTGCTGCTTGCTCTGAAGACGGGCGAGTGGGTGCTGCGACTATTCTGGGGGCGGCTATGAGCGGCCGAGCGCCCGCGTGGCTTGGCCTCGCGCTGGGTGCGGCGTTCGCGGCGCCCGCGCGTGCCGACCTTTACTACCTCGTGGTCGGCGGCCTCGGCGGTGAGCCGAAGTATCAGGAGCAGTTCGACAAGGCCACGGCGGAGATCGCAGCGGTCGCGCGGCGGACCACCGGCAACGACCGAGTGCTCGTGCTGCAAGGCGAGTCCGCGACGCGTGCGGCCGTCGTGAAGGCATTCGAGTCGCTGCGCACACGAACGAAGCCCGCCGACAGCGTGGCCGTCGTGCTCGTAGGGCACGGCAGCTTCGACGGCGACACCTACAAATTCAACTTGCCCGGGCCCGACATCGACGGCGCCGAGCTGAAACGGCTTCTCGGCGCCGTGCCAGCGAAGTCGCAGCTCGTCGTCGATGCCACGAGCGCGAGCGGAGCGGTGCTCGATTGGGCCAATGACAACCGCGTCGTCATCGCAGCCACGCGCAGTGGTTTCGAGCGCAACGCCACGCGCTTCGCCGAGCTGTTCGCGGCGGCGTTGGCCGAGGGCGCGGCCGATATCAACAAGAACGGCATCATCACGGCGCAGGAAGCGTTCGACTACGCGTCGCGCTCCGTGGCCGATAGTTTCACGAAGCAGGGCACGCTCGCGACCGAGCACCCGCAGATGAAAGGGGGTGGCGCGGCGCGCTTCACCGTTGCGCGTCTCGGCGCGGCGCCGGCCGTGTCGTCGAACCCCGAAGTCGCCGCGCTGACGATCGAGCGCGAACGGCTCGACGGCGAAATCGAGACGCTCAAGGAGCGTCGCGAGCAACTGTCGCCCGACGCGTACCTCGATCAGCTCCAGAAGCTGCTCGTGCAGCTCGCGGAGGTGCAGGGCAAGATCGACGCGGCGCAAGGGAAGCCTCAATGACCTTGCGGCGGCTCGCATACGCCGTGGTGATTGCGAGCTGCGCGCCGAGTGTTCATGCATTCACGATCGAGTACGCGCTCGATCGTCCCACGGTGCTCGTCACGTGCGACCAGATGCTGTACCGCGGCGCGCGCAAAGAAGCGCGCGACTGCTACGCCAAGCTTGTCGCAGAGAACAAGGACACGCGCATCAAGGCCGACGCGGCACGCGCCGCGGGCGACGCGCGCGCTGCGAACGGCTTCTTCCAGTCCGCGCTGAAGGAATATCCGCAGGACGTGCCGGTGCGTGTGCGTTGGGGCGAGCTGTTCATCGCCACGCACCAGAACAATGAGGCCGTGAAGCTGTTCCAGGAAGCGCTCGAGCTCGACGCGAAATACGCGCCGGCCCTTGTGGGCCTCGCGAAGGTTGCGGCCGGCGGCTTCGAGGAGAAGACCAAGGAGTACGCGCAGAAGGTCATCGACGAAACGCCAGATCAGGCCGCCGCTGCGCATCTGCTGCTCGCGCGCGCGGCGCTCGAGGACGGCTCGATCGACGCCGGCGACAAGGAGCTCGACCGCGCGCTCACGCTCGTGAAGAAGCACGACTTCTCGCCGCTCGAGGTCTATGCGCTGAAGGCCTCCGTCGATTTACTGAAGGGCAACCCGAACAGCGACTGGACGAAGCGTGCGCTGGCGCTGAATGCGGGTTACGGCGAGGCCTACGCGACGCCGGCGTATTTCTATGTCATCACGCGTCGGTACCGCGAAGCGATCGAGTTGCTGAACAAGGCGGTGCAAATCGAACCGGATCTCTACTCAGCCCACACCGAGCTCGGCGTAAACCTGTTGCGCGAGAATCTGATCGACGAAGCGCAACAGCACTTGCAGATTGCGTATCGCGGAGACCCGTACAGCGCGCCGGTGGTGAACACACTCCGGCTGATCGACAGTTACAGCAACTTCGTCGTCTTGCGCCACGAAGCTGACTCGAAGGCAGGGACGCCGCCCAATCACGGCTCCTTGTTGCGGCTCAGCAAGAAAGAAGCGCCCGTCATCGAGCCTTACGTGCTCGATATCGTGAATCGTACGATCGCCACGTACACGAAGCGCTACGGATTCGAGCTCAAGGAACCCGTGGTCGTCGAGCTGTACCCGCAGCACGATGACTTCGCGGTGCGCACGTCGGGGTTGCCCGGCATCGGTCTGCTAGGCGTAACTTTTGGTTATCTGGTCGCGATGGATAGCCCGGCGCGGCATGCCGACAGCGACTTCCACTGGGGCACCACACTCTGGCACGAGATGGCGCACGTATTCACGCTCGAGGCCACTCATCACCTCGTGCCGCGTTGGTTCAGCGAAGGGGTTTCGGTGTACGAGGAGTGGACCACGGGCCCGCTGCACGGCCGCCACATTCCGCCACAGGTGTTCAAGGCCATCGGTGAGGGCAAGTTCTTGCCTATCGCCGATCTCGATCGCGGCTTCATCCGGCCCACGTACGAGCAGCAGGTCATCGTGTCGTATATGCAGGCGGGCCTCACGTGCGAATACATTTCAGGCCGCTTCGGTCAGGCGGGCTTGAAGGCCATGCTCGACCAGTTCGGCGCGGGCAAGACCACGGCGCAGGCCGTCGAGGCTGCGCTGAAGATCACGCCGGCCGAGTTCGACAAGGACTTCAAGGTCTATGTGGACCAGCAGCTCGGCACCGTCGTTGCCAACTTCGTGGCCTGGCAGCACGCAGTCGCGGAGACGGGTGAGGCGGTGCGGGCGAAGGACTGGCGTGTCGTGGCGGCGCGGTCCGCAGAAGCCATCGAGCTCTTCCCGGATTTCGTCGATCAAGGCAGCGCGTACATTGCCAAAGCGCGCGCGCACAAAGAGCTGAAGGAAACGGCGCTCATGACGAGCACGTTGCTCGAGTACCGCAAGCGCGGCGGTTACGATCCGGACACGTTGCTGTCGCTCGCGAAGTCGCTGACCGATGCGAATCGCCGCGACGACTCGATCGGTGTCCTACAAGACGTGCTCATGGTCGCGCCGCTGCGGGCCGAGGTCCACTCGCAGCTCGGCGATCAGTTGCTCGCGGCCGGCCGCGCCGCCGATGCGGTGACCGAATTCAAGGCGCTGGTGGCGATGGCGCCGCAGGACATGGCCGATGCGCATTATCGGCTGGCGAAGGCGTATCTCGCGGCGGCCGACAAACCCAGTAGCCGCGAACATTTGTTGTATGCTCTGGAAATCGCCCCGCATTACCGGGAAGCCCAACAGCTGCTATTGGAGGTCGTACGTTGAGCGACGCGCAGAACCAGCTCGGGACGGAAGAAACTCGAGCGCTGATCGAAAGTTTCCACACCACGTTCGCCGACATCCGCAAGGAAGTCCGCAAGATCATCGTGGGGCAGGACGACGT
>PMCP01000024.1:0-3153 GCA_003155415.1 Gammaproteobacteria bacterium
GAGCCGCAGCCGAACCGAGCAGTTTGTCGAGCGGCGGCGCGCCGAGCGCCGCCGCAGCCAGCGCGTACCTCAGGAAGTCGCGCCGGCGCGCGCGCGGCCACAAGGGTGCAGCCGTGCGGCCAGGCGGGCGATAGCGCGGATCATCAAGCATTGGGGCCCCCAAAATGGAAACTCTGGTTCAGAGTGCGACCCAATTCAACCCCTCGAGGCCATGGGGTGGCCGAACTTGTATACACTTTATGGTTACGCCGGCCGTTGCGGTGGAGGGGGAGAGCACGTGAGCAGTCAAAGGTTAACAACCGCCGAACCGGAAGACACAGTGGAAGTGACCGGTCGCGGCGCAGATCTCTTGCGCGATCCGATGTTGAACAAGGGCACCGCGTTCTCGCCTGAAGAACGCCGCCTGCTCGGCATCGAAGGTCTGATGCCGTTCAAGAGCACGACACAGGCGCACCAGGCTGCGCGGATCTACGAGCAGCTGCACGCGCAGCCGGACGACCTTCAGCGCTATCTGTTGTTGTCGGCACTCCAGAACCGCAACACGCGGCTCTTCTACCGGCTGCTGCGCGAGCACCTCGAAGAGCTGATGCCGATCGTCTATACGCCGACGGTGGGCCTCGCGACTCAACGGTTCAGCCGCGTGTTCCAGAGCGGCAGCGGCGTGTGGATCACGCCCGACATGAAAGGGCGCATGCAGGACGTGCTGCGCGGGATCCTTCGCAGTCGCACGATCCGGTTGCTCGTGGTGACGGACAACGAATCCATTTTAGGTCTCGGCGATCAGGGCGCGGGCGGCATGGCGATCTCGGTCGGCAAGCTCGCGTTGTACACGGCTGCTGCCGGTATCGATCCCGATCAGGCGTTGCCGGTGAGCCTCGACTTTGGTACCGACAACGAAACGTTGCTTGCCGACGATCAATATCTCGGCTGGCCCGCAAAGCGTTTGCGTGGCGCCGAGTACCTGGCGTTGGTCGACGAGTTCGTCGCTGCCGTGCAGGCGTTGATGCCGGAAGCGCTCGTGCAGTGGGAAGACTTTCGCAAGGACAATGCGCTCGCGATCCTCGATCGGTACTCCAATCGTTTACCGTCGTTCAACGACGATATCCAGGGCACGGGCGCCGTGGTGGTCGCAGGGCTGAACAGCGCGTTGACGATCAAGCGCGAGCGGTTGGTCGACCAGCGCATCGTGATTTTCGGCGCCGGCGCGGCCGGCCTCGGCGTGGCGCGGCAAATTCGAGCGCAGCTCGCAGAGGAAGGCGCTGACTACGAGAGGCGCGCGACACCGGTCGGTGACGATCAACGCGCGGCAGTCGTCGCCGTATTGGATCGCAATGGGTTGTTGGTGGATGACGGCGCGATTCGCGACGCGTACAAGCGCGAGCTCGCGTGGCCCGCGGCCGTCGCGCTGCAACAGGGCTTCGGGCCCGGCAAACCGCGGCACTTGTTCGATGTCGTGGCGCAATTCAAGCCTACGATGCTGATCGGCGTGTCCGGTGTGACGGGCGCGTTCGACGAGCGGCTCGTGCGCGAGATGGCGAAGCACGTCGAGCGGCCCGTAATCTTCCCATCGTCGAATCCGAGCTCGCAGTGCGAGGCCAATCCCGCCGACTTGTACAAATGGACCGGGGGCCGCTGCCTCGTTGCGGCCGGCAGCCCGTTCCCGGACGTGGACTACGGCGGTAAGCGTTACCGCGTCGGCCAGGGCAACAACGTGTTCGTGTTCCCGGGCTTGGGATTGGGCGCGCTCGCGGTGCGTGCGCAACGCGTAACGAATCAAATGATTCAGGCGGCGTCGAAGACGCTTGCTGCCCAAATCACGAAGGAAGAGCTCGCGAGCGGGCTGCTATTCCCGTCGGTCGCGCGGTTGCGCGTCGTCTCGGTCGCCGTTGCGCTTGCGGTCGCGCGCCAAGCCGTGCGCGACGGAGTGGCGGGCGTGAGCGAGGACGCGATCGATCGCGCCATCGCGGCGACGGCGTGGGAGCCGGATTACCCCTCGCTCGAGCCAGTCTGAAGTTGTACGGTGTCCGGGGGACGATCGAGGGCCTGGCTATGAGCAGAATGCTTTTGGTATGCGGCGCGGCGCTGCTCGGCGCGATGTTCACTGCTGCGCCAGCCGCCGCGCATCATGGCGCCGCGCTGTACGAGCCGGAGAAGACGATCGATCTCGCCGGCACTGTCGTCGAGTTTCAGTTCGTGAATCCGCATGTGCTCATCTACGTCGATGCGAAAGGCGCCGACGGCAAGGACGTGAAGTGGGGCGGCGAGCTCACGAGCCCAAATCGGCTTGCGCGCATGACCGGTGGGGTCAAGTGGAATAAAGATCTCTTGAAGCCCGGCGACAAAGTCACGCTCACGGGGCGCCCCGCGCGCAACGGCGCACCGGCCATGATCATCACGCAGATTGTTGATGCGCACGGCAAGGCGCTGATCGGCGATAACTGAGCGAATGCGCATGCTACTGAATCGGCTGGCCTCGCTCGCGCTCGTCGCGTTGATGGCGTCGTCCGCGAGCGCGCAAACGCCGAATCTAAATGGCGTGTGGACGAGCGTTACGCCGCCGGGTACCGGCGGCCGCTGGGCTATCGACACGTTCAGTGAAAAGCTGCCCGCGCTGACGGCGTGGGGGCAGGCACGGTTCAACGCGGCGAAACCGCAACGCGGGCCGCGCGGCGTCGCCGTCGCCGACACGGACGATCTTGTTTACCAGTGCTTTCCGCCGGGCGTGCCGCGCATCTACCTGCATCCGTTCCCGTTCGAGATCGTGCAGACGCCGGCCCGTGTGCTCATGGTGTTCGAGTACGACCACCTCGTGCGCCAGATCTTCACAGACGGCCGCGCGCATCGTGACGATTTGCCGCCCTCGTGGATGGGTGATTCGACGGCGAAATGGGATGGCGGGACGCTCGTCGTGGAGACCGTGGGCTTCAACGATCGCACGTGGATCGACCGCATCGCGGTGCCGCATAGCGAAGACATGCATGTGATCGAGCGCATGCACCTGAACAAGGACGGCTACCTGCAGATCGACATGCGCATCGAAGACGCGAAAGCACTGGCTCAGCCGTGGGAGTTCACGCGCTACTTCAAGAAAGCGGACTGGACGATCGACGAGCTGATCTGCAAGGACAACGCGAACTTCGACGACTTCGAATC
>PMCP01000024.1:3165-4746 GCA_003155415.1 Gammaproteobacteria bacterium
GTCGGAGAGGTCGGCGATGATTTGGCCGTCGTAGCGGTGCATGACGAGAGCGGCGAGGAAGGAGAGTGCTGCGCAGCCGATCATGATGTAGGCCGCGGTTGCCGGCACGCCCGTCTGGCGCGCGAGCAGCGCGGCGCCTAGCGGCGCGAGGCCGCTCAAGAAGGTGAAGGCGATGTTGAAGCTGAGCGCAACGCCCGAGAAACGGATGCGCGTCGGGAAGAGATCGGCTGCGATCGGGATCGTGACGCCGTTGTAGATCGACGCTACGACGCCCACTAGCGCGAACAGCACGATGAGATTGATGCTGTGCGATTGCGCAGCGGTGAAGAACGGCAGCGACAGCAGCATCGCGAGGCCGGTGCCCACGAGCACGATCGGTCTGCGCGAAACGAAATCGCTGAACCACGACACAGTGAGCAAGCCGACCGACAAGATCACGAGGCACACGTTCTGGGCCAGGATCGCGGTGACCGCGTCGTAGCCCATCGTCTGCGGCAAGAACGCCGGCATCGCGAACAAGAGGCCGTTGAAGCCCGCGGTGACGGCGAGGATGCCGACGCCCACGACCACCGCGAGCGGATACTTTCGGACGACTTCTGCGAGCGGTACCGCCGACGCGCCCGCCACGGCGCGAATCCGCGAGAACTCCTTGCTCTCCTCGAGCGTGAGGCGCAGCAGGAAGCTGCCGATGCCGAGCACGCCGCCGAACAGGAACCCGATGCGCCAGCCCCACGCGGCGATCTCGTCCAACGTGAGCGTGTTGTGCACGGTCAGGTTAAGCAGTGCCGCCAGCAAGACGCCGGAGTTCACGCAGCAGAACACGATGCCCACCGAGAACCCGGAGCGGCGCGGAGCGGTCTCGACCACGTACGCGATCGCACCCGGCAGTTCGCCGCCCAAGCAGAAACCTTGAATGATGCGCAACAACACGAGCGCGACCGACGCCGTGACGCCCCATTGCGCGTACGTCGGCAGCAAGCCGATGCACACGGTCGCAGCCGACATCGTGAGGATCGTGATGATGAGCACGCGGCGGCGGCCGATGCGGTCGCCGATGTGGCTGAAGAATATGCCGCCGATCGGGCGCGCGAGGTAACCCACAGCGAACACGCTGAACGATACGACGAGCGACACCATGGCGTCGTCGTTCGGATAGAAGTTGCGGCCGATGTACTGCGCAAACTGGCTGTAGACGACAAAGTCGTAGAACTCGAGCGCGCCGCCCAGGCTCGCGAGCAGGATCACGCGCCAGTCGGACCAGGGGATGGCGGCTCGCGGCCGGTTCGTTAGTGCCACAATACGCGGCCTAGCGCTGTGGGCGCGGGATCATTGCGCCGCTTCCCCGAATGCAGGGGGCGGTAGCGAGTTCTGCCAATTGCACTCGCGCTGCTCTGCGAGCACCCGCACTTGGTTGCTGCGCGCCATCAACGGCATGGCGGCCTGCATCATGCCGAACGGGCTCGAGGGATTGCTCGAGTCCATCATCTTCATCATCTCGTCCATCTGCGCCTTCATTTCTTTGCTCTGACGCCGCGCTTTGAGCGGGGCGGTAAAGATGGCGAGCGGGTTCAGGCTCTGCAG
>PMCP01000009.1 GCA_003155415.1 Gammaproteobacteria bacterium
GCGACGCGGTAGATCAGCCGCTCCACGGGCGCGAGAACGGGCGACAGGAACGTGCGCTTGCCTTCGTACACGTGGGCCATGAACAGCCCGAGCGGCTTCACGAGCGCCACGAGCACGGCGAGGTAGATCGCGACCTGCAGGAATGCTTGTGCGGTCATTCGAATTTCTCCGGATACAGGAGCGCGACGAACAGATAGATCGCGACGCCTACCGACAGCACGAGACCGATCCACTCCATCGCGGTCATTGGCGTTTCTCCAGGCTCACGACGACTTTGTAGAGAGCCCATGTCACCGCGATGAGAACCGCGGTGAGGCCGATCACGAGGATTTCCATTGGCCTGTCCTTACGTGGGGCGATTCCCACAATCACGGATGCTTCGGACAGGCAGTCTAGGCAGGGGGCTATAAGCGCGTTGTTAGGAAAACTACGTACTGGCCGCGGATCAGCGGGCCTCAATCGGACGGCTGGTAGCGTCCAGGGTACCCCGAGGGAGAGCCGACGATCGCCCCGTCACCTGTTCGGAGCGCGCGTGAGCGTTCGCCATTTGTCGCGCCAGCTCACTCGTTCGTCCGACAGCGCATCGAGGAAGTCGGCGAGGGGCTTTGACTTCACGACGGAGTAGAGCGTGACACCGACGGTCAGAGCGAAAACCACCAGGAACAACAGCACGCGGTACGCAAACGGTTCGTTGGCTGCCGCAAGCAGGTTCATCCCGAGAAAACCGGTGGCTACCGTACCGATGAGGCCGACGACGGTCACGACCGTCAGTCGCAGGATCGTGAGCGCCTGCCTGCGCATGCTGTCGGTGTCGAGATAGTTGTTCATGTCCAAAACCTCGGTTCGGACTTCATGGTAGAGCTCGTCATTGCGCAGATGGCGGCCAAGCCTGCTGAACATCGTGCGCGCGAGTTCCTGATTCGAGACCTCGTGGAACCAATAGCGATGCGTGAAGCGCAGGAAGATCTCCATCGACTGGCGGATCGTGCGTTTGAACCCGCGCACCGACTCCGTGTCGTCGATCTCGAGCCGGTTCATCGCGACCGCGAGCTCGTCGGACATCGACAACAGCGCGGCGCGGTGGAAATGAGCGATCAGGAACAACAGGAAGTACTGGTGCCGGAACTGGCCGAACATACCGGTTTCGCGGCCGTCGAAGAACGTATCGCCGTGCCGGCCGACAGCGGCAAGCATCGAGCCCGTGGAGATCAGGCGCGCATCGCCGGAGAAATTCTCCCCTTCGCGCCCCCAAAAGCGATCGTCGCAGTACTCGCTCTCGAACGACGCGAGCGAGCGTTCGGAGTACGGCGGCGTGTCGCGGGGGCCGGGGCGCGTGACGCGCGCGATCCGAACGAAATCGGCCCGCGTGAGCTCGTTCGGATCGTCCAAGGCCAGGTAGGTCATCAGCGGCATGCGGTAGTGCTCGAGCTGCCGATAGCGCAGCACCGCCGTCTGGCCCGGATACTCGAGAGCGAGCGGCTTCAGCAGGAACTGCCAATGCGCCGCGAGGTACGGAGTTCGGTACTTCGCAACGTGCGCTAGGTAGTCCCCTTTGCGCTCGTAGTCCGATGCGGCGAGCACAGCCCCCGCGGCATCGAGCCACTCGACGCGTTTCGGGCAGTTGCCGCCCTCTCCCGTGGCGGTCCACCACGCGGGATACGCGCGGCCGAACCGGAACAGCGTCTCCTGGGCGCGCTCGAGCGAAATATTGTCGGCATAGAGCTCGACAACGAGGATCGCGACATCGGCGTCCAAGAAGAAATACAAATCGACGTGCGCGACCTGAAACGTCTCGGCCACGTCGCCGTCATAGACGACGCGCACGCCAAAGACGTCCTCGCGGCGGAACACGCGCATGCTTGGCTCACCGTGCCGGCTCGGGCTCTCCTGGCCGACGCTCGCGCCGTGCATGAACCGCTGCACGTAGGGTAGGAAGGTGATGAATTCCTTGTAGTGGCGTTCGCGGAACTCCTGCGGATCGACGTCGAACTCATCCCGCACCTCGCGCCAGCGATTGTCGTGACCTAGCCCTTCGAGCGACTCCCAATGGCGCTGCACCTGGACGCCGGACTTCAGCGGCATCAGCTGCAGCGGCCAAAGGACGATCTGGCGGAAATGGCGAATGACGGTCATTGGTTCTTCTCGTTGGTCGGTGTTCGTGACCGCGCGATCGACATTGTCTATGGACTACGGCGCCGGCGACAGCCTCGCGTTCACTCGGGTTGTTTCGGCACGAGCCCGAGACGACTCGCGATGCGCACAAGCTGCACCGCGGATTCGGCGCCGAGCTTCTGTTTGATTGCGGACTGGTGGTTCGACACCGTCTTCGGCATGAGCCCCAGCGTCTTCGCGATGTCGCTGATCGAGAGCCCCTGCACGACGAGGCGCAACACCTCGAACTCGCGCGCGGATAGCGCATCGGCAGGCGCCGCAGCGGCGATCGCGTTCCGCTGCGCAAGCGCCTGGGCGATTTCGGCCGACAGATACGGCTTGCCGCGCGCGACCGTGAGGACGGCCTCCACAAGCACGTTCGGCGCGCTGGCCTTCGTCACGTACCCGCAGGCGCCCGCCTGCAGTGCGCGATTCGCGAAGATCGCGTCCTCGTACATGCTGAACATCAGCACACGCGTCGCGGGCTTCTCCGCCAGCATGCGGCGCATGGCCTCGACGCCGCTGACGCCGGGTAGCGCGATGTCCATAACAACGACTTGCGGCGCGAGCTCGCGAAAGCGCTCTAGCGCCGCGTCGGCCGTGTCGGCTTCGCCGATGACGTCGATGTTGCCGCCGCGCTCGAGCAGGCGGCGGTAGCCCTCGCGAACCACCGCGTGATCGTCGACGAGGAGCACGGTGACGGCATCAACGCTCATGCCACGCGTCTGTGCACCGGCAAATGCGCCTTGAGCGTCAATCCGCGGCCAGGCTCGCTGAGGAGACTGAAAGCGCCGCCCATCATCTCCACGCGCTCTTGCATACCGCTCACACCAAAGCCCGGCTTCTGCTCGCCCAGCACCATCCCGCGCCCATCGTCCGCGACGCTGAGCACGAGCTCCTCGGCGTTCGGTGCGGTGCGCCTTTGCAACGATATCTCGACACGACCCGCTGCGGCGTGACGCTGGCAGTTCGTCAACGCTTCCTGAATCAGGCGATACACAGTGAGGTCGAGCGATTCGCCGAGCCCGTCCAGTTTGCCGTCGAACGAGAGCGAGAAACGGGTATTCGGCGCGCGCTGGCGCCACGAGTCCACGCAGCTTTCGATCGCGGCGGTGAGCCCGAGCTCATCGAGACCTACGGGACGCAGGCGACGGATCATGTCGCTGACGGCGATGTGTACATGATCCGCGCTCGCGATGATCGCCGCCGCCGACTTGACTGCGAAGGCCGGGTCGCCGGCGGCGTGATCGCGAATCGACACGGCGTCGAGCTTGATGGCATTCAAGTATTGACCAAGCTCGTCGTGAAGCTCGCGCGCGAGATGCTTGCGCTCGGCTTCCTGCATGAGCAGGTGGCGCTGCGCGAGCTCGCGATTCTCCGCGAGTGCGCGCGCGAGACGCGCCTCTGCCCGCTGCCGCGCGGCAAGCTCACTGCGCGTGCGGCGGTGGCGCCGTTGCGAGAACCAGACAAGACCGAGCGTCAATGCGATGAGAGCCACCGGCAGCTCGTCGAGCTGCAGTGCTTCCCATTGCCGGGTCCGCGTGTACAGCCACTCGCTGAGCTCGAAATATGCCGACACCGCGCTACTGATCAGCGTAAGGGCGACGACGAATACGAGGTCGCGAACGACGTCGCCGCGCGGTGTTGGCTGCACCTTCGCTTCAGGCATGGGATTCACCTCGCTCGTGCGCGGCGGTGCGGGTCGGGAAAAATTCCCGGTTGCCCCGGGAAGCGCTCTCTGGCCCACACGCGAACGTTGGTCGACACTGCCGGCGCCCAGTCTGCAGGGCTAACGCGAGCACGCATGACCCCATTGCGCATTTTCGCCTTCATCGCCGCATGGTATGCATTCGCAGCGCCCGTTCCTACGCTGGCGCAGGCTGCCGATCCGGCGGCCGCGCCCCCGGGCGACCTGCCTACCGTCTATGTCATCGGCACCATGCCGCTCGCGGGCCAGGAACTCGATTCGCGACTTATCGCGGCGCCCGTTCAAACGGCCACCGCCGAAGACCTCGACCGCAGCCTCGCCGTCGACCTCACGGCCTACATGAACCGGCGTTTGAACGGCGTGTATGTCAACGACATCCAGAACAATCCGCTGCAGCCCGACATCAACTATCGCGGCTACACGGCGTCGCCGTTGCTCGGCACACCGCAGGGGTTGTCCGTGTTCCTCGATGGCATGCGGCTGAACCAGCCGTTCGGCGACGTCGTGAGCTGGGACCTGATCCCGCGCGCGGCGCTCGAGTCGCTGACATTGTTGCCGGGCTCGAACCCGCTGTTCGGCTTGAACACGCTCGGCGCGGCACTCGAGCTGCGCACGAAGGACGGCTACACGAACCCGGGCAGCAGTGTGCAGACCGCGTACGGCTCCTATGGGCGACTCGGTCTGGAAGTGCAGACCGGCAATCACACGGAGAATGGTTTCCACTGGTACGCCACGGCAAACCGCCTCACGGACGACGGCTGGCGTGACGCGTCGCCAACCGACGCCACGCAGCTGTTCGGCAAATTCGGCTGGCGCCACGGCGCGAACGACCTGTCCGTAACGGGGGCATATGCCGACACCGACCTGAGCGGCAACGGGTTGCAGGAGCAACGCTTCCTCGACCGCGACTACGCGAGCGTCTACACGAGACCGGACACTACGCAGAATCGCTCCGGCTTGCTGAGCCTCGGCCTGCGCCACGAATTCACGGATCGGCTCTCGCTCTCGGGCAATGCGTACTACCGGGAGATTCGAAGCTCGACGTTGAACGGCGACATCAACGACGGCGCGCTCGGCGAGAACATCTACCAACCGACGGCGGCCGAGCGCATCGCACTCACGGCGGCCGGCTACACGGGCTTTCCACTGACGGGCGAAACCGCCGCGAATACGCCGTTTCCGTCATGGCGCTGTATCGCGAACGCGTTGCTGAACACGGAGCCGAACGAGAAGTGCAACGGCCTTTTGAATCGCACACGCACGGTTCAGCGCGATGGCGGGATCAGCGCGCAGATCACGCGCGCCGCACAGAACGGCACGCGCAGCAACCGCCTGACTTTCGGCGCCGCGTATCTCACGAGCCACGCGCAGTTCGATGAATCGTCGCAGTTCGGTTACCTCACGAGCGAGCGTGGTGTGACTGCGGTCGAGGGGCCGGGTGCGTTCGCCGACGGCTCGCAGGATTCGGAAAACGCGTTCGACGCACGCGTCGACCTCACGGGCCGCGTGCATACATCGAGCGTGTTCGTCAGCGACGCGCTCGGGCTGACGCGCTCGGTCGGGCTCACTCTTTCCGGCCGCTACGACCGCAGCTCGATCGACGACGCCGACGGGCTAACGCCCGGCGGTGGGCCGGGCTCGCTCGACGGTCATCACACCTTCAGCCGCTTCAACCCCGCCATCGGCTTGACCGTGAATCCCTCGGAAAGCGTGGGCTTCTACGTCGGCTATAACGAGGGCAGTCGCGCGCCGTCGGCCATCGAGCTCGGCTGCGCAGATCCTGCGAATCCGTGCCGTCTACCGAACGCCATGGCCGGGGATCCGCCGCTCGATCAAGTCGTGACGAAGACATTCGAGGCGGGCGTGCGCGGCAACGAGGGCGGCACGCTCACCTGGAGCATCGGTGTGTTTCGCGCGGACAATCACGACGACATTCTGTTCGTCGCGGACCCACAGGCCGGGTTCGGCTACTTCAAGAACTTCGGCGCCACGCGCCGGCAGGGTGTGGAGCTCGGCATCGACAGCCGGGTAGGTAGGTTCAGTATCGGCGGCAGCTTCACGTACCTCGACGCGACCTATCGCAGCGACGAGCTCGTGAACGGCGAAGCGAACAGCAGCAACGACGCCGTCGCACCCGGCTTCGAAGGCAACATCGAAATCCACGCAGGCGATCGGATCCCGTTGACGCCCCAGCACCTGGCCCGTGCCTACGCGGAGTGGTCGCCGACGGCGAAGCTCGCGTTCGACGCAGACGTGCTGTATGTCGGCGGCTCCACGGCGCGCGGCAACGAAAACGGCGAGCACGAACCCGACGGCGTCTACTACTTAGGCCCCGGCGCCACGGCCGGCTATGCCGTGTTGAACATTGGCGCACACATTCGCCCGGCCGCGCACGTGCTCGTGTTCGCCGAGCTCACGAACGTAGCCGACCGCAAGTACTACACGGCCTCACAACTCGCCGCCACCGGCTTCACCCGCACCGGCGCCTTCAACTCCCGCGCGTTCGCCGCCCCCGTCATCGACGGCGAACGCCCCCTGCTCCATGCGACCTTCTACGCCCCAGGCGCCCCCCGCATGCTCTGGGCCGGCGTCCGCGTAAACTTCGGCCGCTCTTCTTCCCCCACCCCCTAAGGCCGGCGCGAGCCCCAATCGCCGCGGGCCAGTCCGTTCGGGGCGACGAGGCCGACACGGCGCTTGGGACTTGCGCCGGCCACCCCCACATCCCGCTGGTATACTGCCGCGTCCAAAACGCCGACCCCCTAAGAAGAAAGATGAATCAGCTCGTCGAATTCGCCAGCCACCACGGTTTGATTGTCGCGGGTCTCGTCGCCGCCGCGCTGGCAGTCGCGTTCTACGAGCTGCGACAGCGCGCCACCAGCGCGCTGCAGGTATCGGCCGCCGATGCTGTCCGGCTCATCAACCGCGGCGCGCTCGTGATTGATGTGCGTAAGCCCGAGGAATACGCCGCGGGCCACATCGTGAACGCACGCAACGTCGGGCTCGACAAGCTCCAGCAGGGCGACGACGCCATCAAGAAGCAGAAGGACAAGATTCTGCTGACGGTCTGCGACAGCGGCTCGATCGCGAGTAAGGCCGCGGACTTGCTGCGCCGGTCCGGCTACGCGAACGTGTTCAACATTCGCGGCGGGCTCACCACCTGGCGTGCCGAGAACCTGCCACTGGTGAAGTGACATGGCTGAACCGCGCATCCTCGTATACTCGACGCCGTTCTGCGGCTACTGCGGTGCGGCCAAGCGCCTGCTCACAGCGAAGGGCGCGGAATACACCGAGATCGACGTGATGATGGACCCCGAGCGCCGCCAGGAAATGTTGTCCAAGAGCGGCGGCCGCAGGACCGTACCGCAGATCTTCATCGACGGCCGGCACATTGGCGGCTTCGATGACTTAAACGCACTCGACAAGGCCGGCGGCCTCGACCCCCTGCTCGCGGCACCGCCTTCCACCCCCTAGATTTCCAACCACCGAAACGACTGGACGAACGATGGCAGACGAACAAACGAACAACGCAACCCAACAGCAGCTGATGCTGCAGAAGATCTACGTGAAGGACCTGTCCTTCGAGTCGCCGAAGGCGCCGATGGTCTTCACGACGAATGTAGAACCGCAGACGCAGGTCAACATTCGCTCCGGCTCGGCCGAGGTCGCCGCGAACACAGTGGAAGTCACGTTGACGCTGACGATCGAAGCTAAGGACAAAGACTCCACGCTGTTCCTCGCCGAGGTCGCACAGTCCGGCATCTTCTTCGTGCAGGGCTACACGCCGGAAGATAAGGCCGTGCTGCTCGGCAGCTTCTGCCCTGCCACGCTGTACCCATTTGCGCGCGAAGCGATCGCCGATCTGGTCACGCGCGGCGGCTTCCCGCAGCTGCTGCTGCAACCGATCAACTTCGACGCGCTGTATCAGCAGGCCCTGCAGGAACGCACGGCGCGCGACACCGGTGCTGCGGCAGCCGCTACGCCGGCGACGCATTAGCGCGACCAGCCGCATCGCCGTACTCGGCGCCGGCTCCTGGGGCACGGCGCTCGCGATCCAGTTCGCACGCGCGGGCCACCCCGCCGTGCTGTGGGGCCACGACCCCACGCAAATCGCGGCGATCTCCAGCGCACGTAGCAACGCACGCTACTTGCCGGACGTCGCGTTTCCGCCTTTGCTCGAGGTGACGGCGGACTTGAAAGCCGCCGTGACCGGTGCCGACGACGTGCTGATCTCAATACCGAGCCACGGCCTGCGCGCCCTGCTCACGGCGCTCTCCACGCTCCCGCTACGGCGACTCGCATGGGCCACGAAAGGTGTCGAAGCCGACACCGGGCTGCTACCCCATCAGGTCGCCGGACAGGTGTTGCCGGCGAGCGTGCCGACCGCAGTGCTGTCGGGCCCGACGTTCGCGCGCGAAGTCGGTGCGGGCCTGCCGACCGCGATGACGATCGCGTCCGCGGACCAGACTTTCGCGCAACGCCTCGCCGAGACGATCAGCACGGACACGTTCCGCGCGTACACCTCGACCGACATCGTGGGCGTCGAGGTGGGCGGCGCCACGAAGAACGTCTACGCGATCGGCGCCGGCATCTGCGATGGGCTGCGCTTCGGCGCGAATGCCCGCATGGCATTGATCACGCGGAGCTTGGCCGAGATGACGCGGCTCGGGCTCGCGCTCGGTGGCCGCAGCGAAACGTTCATGGGCCTCGCCGGTATGGGCGATCTCGTACTGACGTGCACCGACGATCAGTCGCGCAACCGGCGATTCGGCCTCGCGCTGGCGCGCGGTGAAACCGCCGCTGCGGCACTGCGCGGAATTGGCCAAGTGGTCGAAGGCTACAACGCAGCGCGCGCGGTGCTCCGCGTGGCTGCGCGTCTCGGCGTGCCGATGCCGATCGCCGAGCAGCTCGCCAAAGTGCTGCACGAAGGCGCCGACCCCAAGGCCGCGGTGGCCGCGTTGATGCGGCGGCCGATCAGCGCCGAGCTCATTTAGCGATTTTGCTGCCCAAAAAGCCTAGCTGCCGCCAGGCCTCATAGACCGTCACCGCGGCGGCATTCGACAGGTTCAGGCTCCGGTTGCCGTCGCGCATCGGGATCTTGAGGCGCGCCTCGGGCGCAAGGCTGTCGAGCACGTCGTTCGGCAGGCCGCTGGTCTCGGGGCCGAACAGGAACGCGTCACCGGCGGCGAACTTGTTGTCGTACAGCGAGCGGCCCCCGCGCGTCGTGAGCGCGAAGAGGCGCGGCGGCGCGACCGAGCTCAAGCAGGCCGCAAGGTCCGCGTGCTCGCGCACGCTCGCCATCTCGTGATAATCGAGGCCCGCCCGCCGGACCCGGGCGTCGTCGATCTCGAACCCCAGCGGATGGATGAGGTGCAGCGTCGCGCCCACGTTCGCACAGAGCCGGATCAGGTTGCCGGTATTCGGCGGGATCTCGGGCTTGAACAGGATGACGTGGAACATCGGCGGGAGAATAGCGGATAATCCTCGCGATGATTCGCGTCGCCCTTCCGTTAACTCGATGAGCCGCCTGTCCCTCGATTTCTGCGGTTTGAAGCTGCATTCACCGATCGTGCTGTTGTCGGGCTGTGTCGGCTTTGGCGAGGAATACACGCGGATCGAAGGCTTCTCGAACGCGGACGTCGGCGCGATCGTGCTGAAGGGCACCACCTTCGCACCGCGGCTCGGTAACCCCGCGCATCGCGTGTGGGAAACGCCGCAAGGCATGCTGAATGCGATCGGCCTGCAGAACCCCGGCGTCGAATATGTCGTCACCAAGATTCTCCCCACGCTGAATTTTAGAGAGACGCGTTTCATCGCGAACGTGTGCGGCTCGACGATCGAGGAGTACGCGGACGTCGCGCGCCGCTTCGACGATTCGCCGATCGATGCGATGGAGATCAACATCTCCTGCCCGAACGTCAAGGAAGGCGGCGTGGCGTTCGGCAATTACCCCGATATGTCGGCACGAGTCGTAGCGGCGTGCCGTAAAGTCACGAAGAAGCCGCTCATCACGAAGCTCTCGCCGAACCAGACGGACATCCGCGCGAATGCGCGTGCCTGCATCGACGCGGGAACCGATGCGTTCGCCGCCATCAACACACTGATGGGCATGGCGGTGGACGTCGAGACGCGGCAGCCGATCATCGGCAACGTGCAGGGCGGATTGTCCGGGCCTGCGATCCGGCCGATCGCATTGCTGAAGGTGTACCAGGTGTATCAAGAGTGCCGCGAACGCGGCATCCCCATCATCGGCCAGGGCGGTATCGAGACCGCGAACGACGCGCTCGAATTCGTGCTCGCCGGTGCCACGGCTATCGGGATCGGCACCGCGCTGTTCTACGATCCGCTGGCACCGAAAAAGGTGAACGCCGGCGTCGAGGAATACCTTCGGAAGCACAAGTTCGCGTCGATCACGGACCTGATCGGCGGCATCGATCCCGCCAAAGCGTTGAACCAGGCGGCGAGCGGCTAACGAGCCGCGGAAATCACGCGTTGAGCATCCATCCGACCGTCATCGTCAGCGAGCGCGCAAAGATTGCGCCCGACGTCGAAATTGGCCCGTACTGCGTGCTCGAGGGCGAGGTGGAGATCGGCGCGCGAACGGTCGTCGAATCGCATGTCCGCATCGGCAGCCGCTACGGTCAGGTCACGATCGGTACCGACAACCACATTCAGTACGGCGCCGCGATCGGCGGCCCGCCGCAAGATTTGACGTACAAGAACGGCGCGTACACCGCCCTCGTAATCGGCTCGCACAATCGCATCGGCGAGTTCGTCACCATCCACGTCGGCACCACCAAGGGCGGCGGCGTGACTCGCATCGGCGATCACTGCTTCCTCATGGCTCATGCGCACATCGCGCACGATTGCCAGATTGCCGATCACGTGATCCTCGTCAACAGCGCGCAGCTCGGCGGCCACGTGATCGTCGAGCACCACGCGTTGGTGGGCGGCTGCGCCATCGTCACCCAGCTGAACCGCGTCGGCGCGTACTCGTTCATGGCGGTGGGTGCGATGGCGAACAAGGATCTGTTGCCGTACACGATCATCGAAGGCCATTGGGCCACGCCGCGCGCAATCAATCGCGTGGGGTTGAAGCGCGCGGGCTTCGATGCTGCAGAGCGCCGCAATATCGACAGCGCAATCCGCCTGCTGCTGCAACGTTCATTGACCGTGGAAGAAGCCACGGCGCGGATTGAGGCTGAATGTGCGCCGAGCCCGCAGATCGAGCACCTGCTCAAGTTCGTGCGCGGGTCGGAACGGGGCATCGCGCGCGGGTGAGCACGCTGCGCACAGCCGTCGTGGGCGTCGGTTACCTCGGGCGCTTCCACGCGCAGAAGCACAAAGCGGTCGATGGCATCGAGCTCGTCGGCGTATGCGACCGGGACGCGGCGCGCAGCGCGGCAGTCGCCGCCGAGGTCGGGACCACGGCGTACACGGATCATCGCGAGCTGCTCGGCAAAGTGGACGCGGTCACCATCGCCGCCAGCACGGCGGAGCACTTCGCACTCGCGCAGTTCTTCCTCGACCACGGGGTGCACGTGCTGGTCGAGAAACCGATGACACGAACGAGCGCCGAGGCAGCCACGCTCACAGCGCTGGCCGATGCGCGGGGTCTTAAGCTGCAGGTGGGGCACGTGGAGCGTTTCAATCCAGCGCTGGTCGCCGCCCGCCAAACGCTGACGACCGTCCGGTTCATCGAGTGCCACCGGCTCGCGCCCTTCAAAGGCCGCGGCGCCGACGTGAACGTAATCCTCGATTTGATGATTCACGATCTCGACGTGATCCTATCGCTCGTTCAGTCCGCGCCCGCTCGCGTCTCGGCCGTCGGCGTGCCGGTACTGACAGACGAAGTCGACATCGCGAACGCGCGCATCGAGTTCGCGAACGGTGCCGTCGCGAACGTCACCGCATCGCGCGTGTCCACCAGCGCGCAACGGCGGTTTCGCGTGTTTCAGGCGAACCAGTACGTGTCGATCGACTTCGGCAGCGGCGAAGTTCGCCGCGTTACCAAAGTTGGCGAGTGGCGCGAAGACGCCCCTCCGCTGCAAGAGGAAACCTGGAATCTCGAGAAGGGCGACGCGCTGCTCGCCGAGACGAAGGCGTTCGTTGCATCGATCCGCAACGACACGCCGTGCGAGGTGTCCGGTGCGGACGGGCTCGCTGCCCTACGGCTGGCGGAGGCGATCAACGCCGAAATCGCGCGCTGGCAACCGCGCTAGCGGTTGCTTGCTACACGCGCCCTTCGAGCCCGAGCTCCTTAATCTTTCGCGTGAGCGTGTTGCGGCCCCAGCCGAGCAGCTTGGCGGCTTCGAGACGCTTGCCGCGCGCACGGCGCAGCGCCGTGATGATCAACGTGCGCTCGAACGCCGGCAGCGCGTCGAGGAGCAGCGGCGGCGGCGCGGCCACCGCGAGCTGGGCTTCGGCCCAGTGCGATAGACCCGTGGTCCAGTCGGCGCCAGGCGTGGCGCTCATGCCCCCGAGCTCCGGCGGCAGATCTTGCGCCGCAATCTCGCGGCCCGCGGCTGTGACGGTAAGGCGCCGGCTGACGTTCACGAGCTCGCGCACGTTGCCAGGCCAATCGTACTTTTGCAGGATATCCGCGGCTTCGCTGCTCAATGTCTTCGGCGCAACGCCGAGCTCGTTGGCGGCTTGCTCGAGATAAAACCGCGATAGCTCTTTGATGTCCTCGCGGCGCTGACGCAGCGGCGGCACTTCAATGCGCATGACGTTCAAGCGGTGATACAGGTCCTCGCGGAACCGGCTGGTAGTCACGGCCTGCGCGAGATCCTGGTGCGTGGCCGCGATCACGCGCACATCGACGCGGATCGGAGTTTGCCCACCGACGCGGAAGAATTCGCTCTCCGCCAGCACGCGCAGCAGGCGCGTCTGCAGTGGCAACGACATGTCACCGATCTCGTCGAGAAACAAAGTGCCGCCGTTGGCCTGCTCGAAGCGGCCGATTCGCCGCTCCGTGGCGCCCGTAAACGCTCCTTTCTCGTGACCGAACAGCTCCGACTCGAGCAACTCGGCCGCGATCGCGGAGGTGTTCAGCGCGACAAAGGGCTTGTTGGCGCGCGGCGAATTGTCATGCAGCGCGCGCGCGACGAGCTCTTTGCCGGTGCCAGACTCGCCCGTGATCAGCACCGTCATGCTCGAGCGCGACAGTCGGCCGATGGCCTTGAACACGTCCTGCATCGCCGGCGCCTGGCCAATGATCCGCGGTATCGGTTTGGTCGTGGTCTGCTGCGCTGTATCGCGATGGCGCGTGCGCGCGGCACGCGAGACGAGCTCCACGGCTTCGTCGATGTCGAAAGGCTTCGGCAGATATTCGAACGCCCCGCCCTGGTAGGCGGACACGGCGCTGTCGAGATCCGAATGCGCCGTGATCACGATCACCGGAATGTCCGGGTCCTGCTGACCAAGACGCTCCATGAGCTCGAGACCGCTCATATCAGGCATGCGGATATCAGTAATGAGAACGTCCGGGCGATCGCGCTCGAGCGCACCGAAAAACTGGTGGCCGGACTCGAAGGCCCGCGGAATCATGTGCGCCTGCTTCAGTGCCTGCTCGAGTACCCAGCGCACCGACTCGTCGTCGTCGACGATCCAAACGCTCAATCCTGGTGTCGCCATTAGTGTCGGCCTCCGTTCGGCACTGGCAACCGCATCTGGAATACCGTCCGCCCCGGTTGGCTCTCGAATTCAATGAGTCCGCCGTTTCGGCTGACGAGATCCTGGGCGATCGTGAGTCCCAAACCGGTGCCCGTCGCCCGGCCCGTCACCAACGGATAAAAAATCGTCTCGCGGAGCTCGTCGGGAATCCCTGGCCCGTTGTCCTCGACCTCGGCGGATAGCACCAACCGGTGGCGCTCGCCGGAAAGCGTGACGTTGGTTAGCGCTCGAGTGCGGAAGGTCAACCGACCCCGTTCGCCGAGTGCCTGCATCGCATTACGTGCGATGTTTAGGAAAGCCTGGATCATCTGATTGCGGTCGACGGTGATCGAAGGCAGGCTTGGATCGTAGTCTCGAACAAGCTCCACGCCTGCCGGCTTCTCGGCTTCGATCAATTGCCCAACGTGCTCGGTGATGCGGTGCAGATTCAGCTCTTCGGGGCGCGGTGCACCGCCGGCGCGCAGAATGCCGTCGACGAGCGCGGCGAGTCGGTCGGCTTCCTCGATGATGACGCGGGTGTACGCCTTTTGCTCGGCGTCCGGCAATTGGCGCTCGAGCAATTGGGCGGCGCCGCGCAGACCGCCGAGCGGGTTCTTAACTTCGTGCGCGAGCTGCCGGATGATTCGCCGAGACAACTGCTGTTGCGATACGAGCGCCGCTTCGCGCCGAACTTTGCGGTCGCGTTCCGTGTCGAGCAACTCGAGCACCAACGCGCGCTCGCCGTCGAGGGGCGCGGCGCGACAATCGAGCACGAGCCGCTTGTCGCCCACGCGCGCCGCTAGCTCATGCATGCCAAACGTTAGTCCGCTTGCCAGCGCGCGCTGACATAGCGCGATCAACTCACCGGCCGGATGCAGCAGGTCGCCGATCGGTCGTCCCACGACACGACGCGAGCTGACGCTAAACAGCGCTTCCGCAGCGCTATTCAGAAATGTGATGACGAGCCCTTCGTCGAGTACGACGAGCGCGGTGGTGATGCCCTGAAGAATCGCGTCCGCCGACGGCGAGCGTCGCAGTTTGCGCGCCGCGCCGAAGGTCTCGGGCGCCGGCGCTAGCCCCCGTTCGCTCGCCGCGCTCGTGCGGTTGGCGAGTTCGGGTTTTGTATGCTGTTCTGCTGAACGATGAAGTTGCGCGTCGGCGAGCGCATGACTTCGGCGCCGCTCGCGTCGATGACGACTGCCTGCAGCGTGTGCGCGCCACGGAACACTTCGGGCAGCGTCACCAGCAGGCTCGCGGTATTCAGATTCCGGCGCTGGCCGTCGAGAATCAGGTCCATCCGATGCGCCGTCGACAACGGCGGATCCATGTCGATCTGGACGCTCAGTGTCGCCCCGATGTTCCAGAGGGTCTGTTGCTCGGCGGGGCTCGCAATATTGAGCGCGCGGTAGGGGGTCTGCGCTGTGGGCGTGGTTTGCGCCCCCGTGCCGGCGGGCGTCGGCGGCGTCAGACGCGCTGCTGGCGCGCCGAATCCCTGCGCACCGGTCAACTCCACCTGGCGTGCCCCGGGAACTGGCCGATCCGAGAAGTGCACCTGACCGTCGCCGTCCACCCAGGTCCAAGCGGGCGCGCCGCTCGCGGCGGTCACCAGCATCGTGGACAGTAGGATCAGCCACTTACGCATGCTCCAAGCTTAGCGCCAAGCGGACTGCTCTGCCACACGACGGGCGGGATTCTGAGAACCCCGCCACGTCGCGATTTGACAGAACCGAACGTCGCCCCGCGGATTCAGAGGCTGTAGTACATGTCGAACTCGACGGGATGGGGCGTCATGGAGAAGCGAGTGATCTCCTTCTCCTTCAGCCCGATGTAGGCGTCGATCGTGCCGTTCGAGAGCACGCCACCCGCCGTCAGGAAGCCACGATCCTTGTCGAGCGCTTCGAGCGACTGCTGCAACGAGTACGACACCGTCGGAATCAGCTTTTCCTCTTCTGGCGGGAGGTCATACAGGTCTTTATCTTGTGGCGGGCCCGGGTTGATCTTGTTCGCGATGCCGTCGAGGCCCGCCATCATCATGGCCGTAAACGCCAGGTACGGATTCGCCGTGCTGTCCGGGAAACGAATCTCGATGCGGCGCCCCTTCGGATTCTGTACGTAGGGGATACGCATCGAAGCGGAACGATTGCGCGCCGAGTAGGCAAGCAGCGTCGGCGCTTCGAACCCTTTGACTAGGCGCTTGTAGCTGTTGGTCGAGGCGTTTGTGAACGCGTTGATCGCGTGCGCATGCTTCAGGATGCCGCCGATGTAGTACAGCGCGGTTTGGGACAGACCGCCGTACAGGTCGCCTGTGAACAGATTCTTGCCGCCCTTTGCCAGCGACTGGTGCACGTGCATACCGCTGCCGTTGTCGCCGATGAGCGGCTTCGGCATGAAGGTGGCCGTCTTACCGTAACTGTGCGCGACGTTCTGGATGACGTATTTGAGCATCATCACGTCGTCGGCTTTGCGGACAAGGGTCCCGAACTTGACGCCGATCTCGCACTGACCGGCGGTTGCTACTTCGTGATGGTGCACCTCGACCGAGAGGCCCATTTCCTCGAGCGCCAAACACATCGCGGATCGGATGTCTTGCAACGAATCGACGGGCGGGACCGGAAAGTAGCCGCCTTTAACGCCCGGGCGGTGGCCCAGGTTGCCCTCTTCGAGCTTCTTGCCGCTCTGCCACGCACCTTCGTACGAATCGATCGCATAAAAGGCGCCCTGCATCTCCGACGCCCAACGGACGTCGTCGAAAATGAAGAACTCGTTTTCAGGGCCGAAGAACGCTTCGTCGGCAATCCCGGTCGATTTCAGGTAGGCCTCAGCACGCTTTGCGGCCGAGCGCGGATCGCGCTCGTAACCTTGCATCGTGGAGGGCTCAATTATGTCGCAGCGGACATCGAGCGTCGGCTCTTCCATGAACGCGTCGATGACCGCCGTCGCCGGGTCGGGCATCAGGATCATGTCGGATTCGTTGATGCCNNCCGTCGAACATCTTGCCGTCTTCGAACATGCCCGCATCGACCTGATGCGAGGGCACTGTGACGTGCTGTTCTTTGCCAATCGTGTCCGTGAACCGCAGGTCAACGAACTTGATGCCTTTTTCCTTGATGAGCTTCAAAACATCGGCGGGCGACATGGGTTTGATTCCTCCGGTTGTCTGTCGTGATTAGTCGTGGCTGCCCGTGCCCTGTAGGCGGTACGCGCGGCAGCTGCCGTTTTTGTTGAGCCGAAGAATGTGCATTTTGTGTGCCACCCTTCGGGAGGGCTAAAGTACTGTTTTCTATGGACCAAGGGGCTTTCGAGCTCAATGACGCGCACGAAAGCGGTGCGTTGATCTTAGCAGAACGCACCCCAATGGTGCGATAGCACGAGTTCCGCGCGGGTCGGTAGGTCTCCGCTGAAGGCGGGGCGGCTGTGGCTGCCAGCGTCGCGGCCGCCGCTATACTGGCGCGCTTTGCGGATCGGCGCCGCGCGGAGTCGTCATGGAGTCAATGGAAAAAATCGTCTCGCTGTGCAAACGGCGGGGCTTCATCTTTCAATCGAGCGAGATCTATGGGGGTCTGAACGGCGCCTGGGATTATGGCCCGCTCGGCGTGGAGCTCAAACGCAACCTCAAGCAGGCATGGTGGGACGACATGATCGCCCACCACGACGAGACGCAGGCCGTGACAGGCGCCCCTTCGCCCTTCGGAATGGTGGGATTGGACAGCGCGCTGCTGATGAACCCAAAAGTGTGGGAGGCCAGCGGCCACGTTGGCGGCTTCAGCGACCCAATGGTGGATGACCGCGAGACACGCGCGCGCTATCGCGCAGATCAGCTCGCCGTGTTTGCGCTCGAGTTTGTGGCTGCCGACGGTGGTGTGACTTCGTACGACGGCGTGTTGTTCGCGGCACCGGGCGAAATCGGCAAGACCGACGACGTGGAGTTGTTCGAGCCCCATCGGAAACGGATCGCCTCCATTCAGAAAAACCACGCTGGAAAGCAGCTTCGCGTCGCTGCCGTGCCCAACGCGTTGCAGGACGAAATGCTGCGGGCAAAGGTGCTTGCGCCCGGGGCCTCGGCACCCGGAACGCTGACCGCACCGCGCGCATTCAATCTGATGTTCAAGACGCATGTCGGAGCGCTCGAGGACAACTCCAGCATCACGTATCTGCGACCCGAGACGGCGCAGGGGATTTTCGTCAACTTCAAGAACGTGTGCGACACGGCGCGCGTGCGCGTTCCGTTCGGCATCGGTCAGGTCGGCAAGGCCTTCCGTAACGAAATCAACCCGCGCAATTTCACGTTCCGCAGTCGCGAGTTCGAACAGATGGAGATCGAATTCTTCTGCCGGGCAAATGAGTCGGCGGACTGGTATCGGTACTGGCGCGAGCGCCGTTACAACTGGTATCTCGCACTCGGCATGCGGCGTGAGAATCTGCACCTGCGTGAGCACGAAAAGGACGAACTAGCGCACTACGCCGCGGGTTGCGCGGACGTGGAGTACGATTTTCCGTTTGGACGCAGTGAGCTCGAGGGCATTGCCAACCGCGCTGACTTCGACCTGCGTCAACACATGCAGACGAGTGGCAAGGACCTGCGCTATTTTGACGACCAGGAGCCTGATGAGCAGGCCCGGCGCTACCTGCCCCATGTGATCGAGCCATCGGCCGGAGCGGATCGCGGCGCACTGGCGTTTCTCTGCGATGCGTACCACGAGGACGAGATCGGCGGCGAAATGCGCACGGTGTTGAAGCTCCACCCGCGGCTCGCGCCGATCAAGACGGCGGTGTTCCCGCTCGTAAAGAAGGACGGCATGCCAGAGAAGGCGCTCGCCATTTATCGGACGCTGAAACGGCACTTCAATGTGTATTACGACGAGAAGGGGGCGATCGGTCGGCGGTATCGTCGTCAAGACGAGGCTGGCACACCGTTCTGCGTGACTGTGGATGGCGACACGCTTACGGCCGGCACGGTGACGGTCCGCGAGCGCGATTCGTGCGAACAGGTGCGAATTGGCGTTAGCGAACTTCAACCCTACCTCGGCGATCGGATCGGAGCGTGATGGCGTGACGGAGCGGCCCGTAAGGCTCGTCATGGTGGACCGCGACGGCGTGATCAACGAGGACTCCGACTCGTACATCAAGTCGATTGCTGAATGGCGACCGATCGCGGGCAGCCTCGAGGCAATCCGTGCGCTGACACACGGCGGTTGCCGCGTCGTCGTGGTTACGAACCAATCGGGCGTCGGTCGGGGACTGTTGGACGAAAATACGCTGGCGGCAATTCATAACCATATGCTGGCCGCCGTACGCACGGCCGGAGGCGATCTCGCGGGTATCTACTACTGCCCGCACACGCCCGATGCAGATTGCGCCTGCCGCAAGCCGCGACCCGGCTTGTTCAAGAGACTCGAGCGTGAGCTTGGACTCTCGGTGCGTGACGCACCGTACATTGGCGACAAGCTCAGCGATGTCGAAGCGGCGGAGGCGGCGGGTGCACGCCCAATTCTCGTGCGAACGGGACGGGGGGTCGAGGCCGAGCCCGAGGCCGTGGCTCGGGGAGTCGCGGTGTTCGACGATCTTTCTGGCGCGGCGCACGGCCTTTTGGCGCAATTTCACGCATGAGCCGTGCTCGTCAGTGGTGCGGCTCCGTGGCGTTCACGCTTTACCTATGTGTATCCGCAGGGGCGTACTCGCTGCTACTGCTGCCAACCGTGCTGCTGCCGCGCCGCGTAACCTACGCCGCTGCCGTGAGTTGGGCGCGGTCGGTGCTATTCATGCTGCGCTGGCTTTGCAGGCTCGACTACGTCGTGGAAGGTCTTGAGCACCTTCCTGCGACGACGTCCATCGTACTGGTGAAACATTCGTCGGCGTGGGAGACAGTCGCTCAGCTGCGGATCTTCCCGGGACAGACGTGGGTCTTGAAGCGCGAGCTGATCTGGATCCCGGTGTTCGGCTGGGTCCTCCGAAACCTTAAGCCGATCGCGATCGACCGAAAAGCGGGCCGTACGGCCGTGCAACGAGTGCTGGATCAAGGACGACAGCGGTTGGCCGAGGGGATCTGGGTCGTGATCTTCCCCGAAGGCACGCGTGTGCCGGCTGGCGAAACACGCCGCTACGGCATGAGTGGCGCCTTGCTTGCGGAGGCGGCTGGGCTCCCCGTCGTACCTGTTGCGCACAACGCCGGCGACTACTGGCCTAGGCGCAGCTGGCTCAAACGCCCGGGTACGATTCGTGTGGTGATTGGCCCCGTCATTCCAACCGCGGGGGTCGACCCGCGGCTGGTAACGGAGCGAACGCAGCGCTGGATCGAGGATACGGTCGCAATGCTGCGCGCGCCCTAGCCCGCCCAGGCCTCGCGCCCGTAATCAGACGTCGAGATTTGCCACAGCGAGCGCGTTACGTTCGATGAATTCGCGCCGCGGTTCGACTTGGTCACCCATCAGCGTAGTGAAGATCTCATCCGCCGCCACGGCGTCCTCGATCCTCACCTGCATCAGTCGCCGCGTTTCGGGATTCACCGTCGTTTCCCAGAGTTGCTCCGGGTTCATCTCACCGAGACCCTTGTAACGCTGGATCGTTTGGCCCTGTTTCGCTTGTGCCATGAGCCAATCGAGGGCCTGTGCGAACGTCGTCACATCACGACGCTCCTTGCCGCGCTGGACATAAGCACCAGGGCGCAGTAGATCCATGAACTCGGCGCCGATTGAGACGAGCTGCCGATACTCGGCGGAACGGAAGAACCCCGCGTGCAATACCTTGGTGCTAGTCGTGCCGTGGTGCTCGCGCAAGACGAGCAGCGAAGGGTCGATGCCTTCACCGCCCGGCTGCGGACGTAGACGGTAGCGCGCCGCGCGATGGTCGCTGGAGTTGAGTTGCTCCTCGAGCGACTGACTCCAGGTTTCGCGGAACCCGGCATCTTCGAGCTGTTCAGGTGTGATTGCGGCCATCGACATCAGGCGCCGCAGCACCTCGGCGTCGTACCGGCGGCCCCAGCGCTGAATGATCGAGTTGGCCTCCATGTATCGATGTGCGAGGCGCTCCAACGTCGCACCCTGGACGGGAGGCGCGTCAGGGGCGGGATAGAGCGCGGCGTCAGCGGTCGCGCTTGTGAGTAGCAGTGCGTTCAGCTCTATGTCGTCCTTAAGGTAGTTTTCCTGTTTGCCGCGTTTCAATTTGTAGAGCGGCGGCTGAGCGATGTAGATGTGACCGCGTTCGATGAGCGCGGGCATCTGCCGGTAGAAGAACGTCAATAGAAGGGTGCGAATGTGCGAACCATCAACGTCCGCGTCGGTCATTATGATGATGCGGTGGTAGCGGAGATTGTCGACGTTGAACTCGTCGCGACCCACGCCGCACCCGAGGGCGGTGATCAGAGTGCCCACCTCAGCCGACTGTAGCATCTTGTCAAACCGCGCTTTTTCGACGTTCAGGATTTTGCCTTTGAGGGGCAGGACTGCCTGGGTTCGACGATCCCGACCTTGTTTGGCAGAGCCACCTGCCGAGTCGCCCTCGACGAGGAACAGCTCGGATAGCGCTGGATCCTTCTCCTGACAATCGGCGAGCTTGCCCGGTAAGCCGGCGACATCGAGAGCGCCTTTACGCCGTGTCATCTCGCGCGCTTTGCGCGCGGCTTCACGTGCGCGCGCAGCTTCGACGATCTTGCCGACGATGCCTTTGGCTTCGACGGGGTGCTCAAGCAGAAACTCTTCAAAGCGCGTCGCCACGACCGACTCGGTGACCGCTTTGACCTCGGACGACACGAGCTTGTCCTTGGTCTGCGAGGAGAACTTGGGATCCGGTAACTTTACGGAGAGAACTGCCGTGAGCCCCTCTCGCGCGTCGTCGCCCGCCATTGCGATCTTCTCGCGCTTGATGATTCCTTCGTTCTCCATGTATGCGTTCAGCGTTCGCGTCAACGCCGCGCGGAAACCCGCAAGGTGTGTGCCGCCGTCGCGCTGAGGGATGTTATTGGTGTAGCAGAACATCCCTTCTTGATACCCATCGTTCCATTGGAACGCGACTTCGATCTGAATCGGCGCGCGAGTCTCGCTGAAGTAGACGATCGTGGGATGAACTGGTGTCTTGTTGCGATTCAGGTGTTTGACGAACGCCTCGATGCCACCCGCGAATGCAAAGATGTCATGGCGATCCTCGCGCTCATCTGTGAGCTTGATCCGGACGCCGGAATTCAGGAACGACAACTCACGCAGACGCTTGGCCAACGTGTCGTAGTCGAAGTGGATGTGGGTGAAGATCGTCGCGCTCGGTTTGAACCGAATCGTCGTTCCGGTTCGATCGGTCTTGCCGACGACGGCAAGGGGCGCGACGGGGTCGCCAAGGTGGTACGTCTGCTCGTAGAGCTGGCCGCTGCGATGAATCGTGAGGACTAGCGTTTCGGACAAGGCATTCACTACAGACACGCCAACGCCATGCAGGCCGCCCGAGACTTTGTAGCTGTCGTCGTCGAACTTACCGCCGGCGTGCAGGACGGTCATGATGACCTCTGCCGCGGACCGGCCCTCTTCGGGGTGAATGTCTACAGGGACACCCCGCCCATCGTCGACGACGGTGATCGACTCATCCGCATGAATGGTGACTGCGATTTCTTTGCAATAGCCGGCGAGTGCTTCGTCGACCGAGTTGTCGACAACCTCGAAGACCATGTGGTGCAGGCCGGTGCCGTCATCGGTGTCGCCGATGTACATGCCTGGACGCTTACGGACAGCTTCGAGACCCCTTAAGACCTTGATATTCTTAGAAGTATAGTCGCTTTGGGTCATCCGCTACGTCTCTCGAGGCCGGGCTGAAATTATACCTCGCGGACGGTGCCTCGTTCCACGTGGAACACGGGGTACCCGGGAGCCGGGACGAGGTGTTCCGCGCTCAACGCAGTCAGCACGATCTGCGCGGGTAACCGCTCCAATAGCTCCAGTAAACGGCCGAGCGACCGGGCGTCGAGTTCCGCGGCGGGATCATCGACCAGCAAGATCGGCGACCCGGCTTCTGCCGCCCCAGCGACTAGCTGCGCAAGAACCATGGACGCCGCCGCCAACTTTTGTTGACCGCGGGATGCTTCGTCCTGGAGGCGGCGTCCTGCCAGGTGGATTTCGAGATCCGCCCGATGGGGGCCAACCTCTGTTGTGCGGCTCACGAGGTCGCGGCGCTCGGATGCGGCGAGTGCGGTCTCGAAGGATTGCCCTTTGGCCCAGCCAGCGCGGTATTCGATCGACAGGGGCTGATCCAGGAGCCGTTGGCCGAACTCCGAAATGAGAGGCGAGAGCCTACCGACGTACGACCGCCTACTCGCATCCACCGCGCCTCCGCTCTCGAGCAGTGCCGTGGTCCACGAACGTAGGGCCGCGCCGGTCGCGCCGGCCTTCAACGCGGCATTCCGCTGACTCAGGATGCGTCGATATCGTTTCCATGAGTCCAAATAGGTGTGTTCCACGTGAAACACCCCCCAATCGAGAAACCGCCGCCGTTCGGTTGGCGCACCCTCTACTAGTTGATGGCTGCTGGGATCCAGCGAATGAATGGGCAGAATCTCTGCGAGCGCCGCCATCCCCGTCGCGTCCTGGCCGTCGACTCTCTTCGTCAGGTGCCCAGCATCGAAGGACACGCCCAGTCGGCGTTGACCACTACTCGTAGGAACCTCGCCGTAAACAGCGAAACCGCTTTGGCCTCGCTGTACCAAACGGCCCGTTTGTCGCGTTCTAAACGACCGACCCCGTCCGAGCAAGAAGACGCCCTCGAGGATGCTCGTTTTGCCCGCCCCGTTGGGGCCAAATATGAAATTGCGCCGAGCATCAAACCCGAGCTCAACGTGCGCGAGGCACCGTAGAGCCGTAATCCGGAGTCGGCCCAGCGCCAAGAGGTAGCCGCCGCGCGGCTAAAGGCGCATCGGCATTACGACGAACTTGGTCTTGTCGCTGCCGGGTTCGCGAATCACGCAGCCAGAGTTCGCGTCGGAAATGCCGACCTCAACCTGGTCACTATCCACTGCAGCCAGAGCGTCGAGCACGTAGTTCACGTTGAATCCAATCTCCATTGGGTCGCCGCTGTATTCAACCTCTAGCGTCTCTACTGCTTCCTCTTGCTCCGGGTTATTGGCCTGAAGGACCACGCTATTGGTCGTCAGTTCTAAACGAACCCCGCGATACTTTTCGTTTGAGAGGATCGCAGTCCGCTGCAGGGCCTGGCGTAGCAGATTTCGATCAGCCTTCATCACGTTACGCGGCTGAGCCGGGACAACACGGCCGTACTCCGGGAATCTCCCGTCAATTAGCTTCGATGTGAGCCGAATTCCGTCTAAATGGACGCGAATGTGATTTGCGCCTAGCGCAAGTTGTACTTCGCCGTCGCCATCCAGCAGCTTACTTAGCTCCAAAACCCCTTTTCGCGGCACTATCAGTTGCTCGTCGCGCGTGGCGGCACCGATCAGGTCAGCCTCCGACAACGCCAAGCGATGCCCGTCGGTGGCTACCGCCCGCAACCGCTTGCGCTCCGTCTCCAACAGCAGACCGTTGAGGTAATAACGAACGTCCTGTTGCGCCATAGAAAAGTGTGTTTTCTCGACCAATTGACGCAGATCGGCTCTAGTTAGCCGCAAAGTTTGCTTCGCGCCAATTTCATCGATCGTGGGAAAATCCGCCGCGCGTAGCGTCGAAAGAGTGAACCGACTGCGGCCACCCTTGACCGTGACTCGGTCGCCGGTTTGACTGATCTCGACGTTCGTACCTTCCGGCAACGCCCGAAAGATATCGTGGAGCTTGCGCCCAGGTACGGTGATGTCGCCCCCCGCCTCGGCTTCAACCTCCGCCTCCGCGACCATTTCCACCTCTAGATCGGTGGCGCTTACGCTTAACTTATTGCCCTGAACACTCAGCAGCACGTTGCTCAAAATCGGCATCGTCTGGCGTCGTTCGACTACACCCACCACCGTTTGGAGGGTCTTTAGAATCGTTTCCCGCGGTGCGCTGAATTTCATTCTTCTATTACCTATTTAGATCTTACTGTAGTTATTAATGGCCGCGCATAACTGCACAATGCCATTTTCTCTTTCTAAATCATTATTTTAGATGCGTAAGCGCTGTGCTCGGATCGACTGGGTTGCTGTGTTGAGGCTGTGCAAAACTCTGACCCCCCTTTTTGCCCACAGGCTCTCCACCTCAAGCCGTCAGAGTTCTCAACACGTTGTTGTAATCCTCTGCCACGCGGGTGTCCGTCTCGCGTAGTGCCTTCACGCGCCGACAGCCATGCAATACCGTCGTATGATCCCGCCCGCCGAAAGCGTCCCCAATTTCCGGCAAACTGTGTGTCGTGAGTTCCTTCGCAAGCGCCATAGCGATCTGCCGCGGGCGCGCAATTGAGCGACTGCGGCGCTTGGACAATAAATCCGCGACCCGAATTTTGAAATACTCTGCGACCGTCTTCTGGATGTTCTCGATCGTCACGAGTTTGTCCTGCAACGCCAGTACGTCGCGTAACGCCTCTTTGGCAAACTCCAACGTGATTGCTCGCCCCGTAAAACGTGCGTTTGCGAGCACCCTCCGAAGCGCTCCTTCGAGCTCCCGAATGTTTGAGCGGATCCGCTGCGCGATGAAAAACGCCACCTCCTCCGGTAGCGCGTCGCCCTCCGCGGCTGCCTTGCTCATAAGAATCGCCACACTCGTCTCGAGCTCTGGGGGTTCGATCGCCACCGTCAAGCCCCAGCCGAATCGCGATTTCAGCCTCTCCTCAAGCCCAGCGACCTCTTTAGGATAGCGATCGCACGTCAACACGATTTGGCGTTGACCCTCGAGTAAGGCGTTGAATGTATGGAAAAACTCCTCCTGAGACCGATCCTTCCTGGCGAAGAATTGGATGTCGTCTATCAACAACGCATCGAGGGACCGGTACGCCCTTTTGAACTCCGCGATGGTGTTGTGCCGCAGCCCAAACACCATGTCGCTGACGAACCGCTCTGAATGTACGTACGCCACCTTCGCACCACGGTCACGAGCCTGAATCAGATTGCCGACCGCGTGCATCAAGTGCGTTTTGCCGAGCCCAACACCCCCGTAGATAAACAAAGGGTTGTAAGCGCTACCGGGATTCTGCGCGACCTGAACCGCGGCCGCTCGGGCAAGTTGATTGCTCTTACCCTCAACGAAACTCTCGAACGTAAACGCCGGATTGAGTCTGCCACCTAGCGCGGAAGCGGAAGCCGGAGCTGGCGCTGCAACTGCGCGCGCCTCAGGCTCGCGTGTAGGCATATCCCGGCGCGCCACCGGTCGGCTGCCCACCTCTACGACAATCTCGGCGCCCGATTCGCTATGCCGCGTCCACCATGCCCGAATCTGCTCGAGGCAGTGGGATCGCACCCAGTCAACTACAAAACGGTTCGGCGCTAGCAGCTTGACCACCGCGCCATCGGCTACGAGCTGCAGCGGCCGAATCCAAGTGTTGAATTGCTGCTCGGACAGCTCGGCCTCTAGTGACCGCGCGCACTGAATCCAGAGAGACGAGTAAGCCGCCGAGTTCTCTGCCACGGATGTGAGGGACTTGTGTTTTGCGGTGAGGCCAGGAAGAGGTCGCAGTCTAATCCCACAGCCAGGCAGTTATCCACAGGTTGCAACGAGCGCTAGGCAGGCCGCCGCGTATTGACACCAGCGCTCACCGCCGCGTAAAGTTCGCGGCTTCCTCTGACCTACATCCTTTTGTTTTCCCAAGAACTTTTGCGTTCCGGGGGTATGCCCGCATGAAAAGAACATTTCAGCCCAGCAACTTGCATCGCAAGCGAACGCATGGCTTCCGTGCACGAATGGCTACCGCCAGCGGCCGCAAAGTCCTCGCGAGCCGTCGCGCAAAAGGCCGCGCGCGTCTCACGCCGTAGCGGACTGCGTTTTGGCACTGCATTGCCGCCGAGCGGGGAAGGGTTCACACCCGAGCAGCGCCTGCACACCGCAGCCGAATTCGGCCGAGTGTTCGCGGACCCTGCCCGATCGACTGATCGCTTTTTCACCATTCTCGCCAGACCCGGCGGCCGCGCGCTCGCGCGCCTCGGTCTGACGATTTCGCGCCGAGCCGCGAAGCGCGCCGTGGACCGCAATCGACTCAAGCGGCTAGCGCGCGAAACTTTCCGTCTGCAACGCAACCTCCCGTCGTGGGATTTCGTCGTGCTCGCGAAACCCGGCGCGGCCGAGGCTGACAAACAAGTGTTGCACGCGAGCCTGCAACAGCACTTCACGCGGCTTCGCAATGTCGCAGCGGCGGCAACGCATGGATAACGTCCGCCTTTTTCTGTGGCTGACTTTGGTCGCGATGGGCTATCTCGCCTACACCGCGTGGATTCAGGATTACCCAACCGCACCCGCGGCTCTGGCCAACTCCGCACAGACGACCACCACACCGACTCAGGAATCCCTGCCGAGCATCGACCCCGCGGGACCCGATGCCCCGGTGCCGTTAGAGCAGCCCGCTCCGAACGCGCGCGGCGAGTTGATTCACGTGCAGACCGACGTCTTCGACGTGGTGATCGATAGCCACGGCGGCGATCTCGTGCGAGCGGACCTGCGCGAATATCCGGTCGACAAGAAGACACCCGACACCGTCGTTCGCCTGTTGAACGACGCGGCACCGGAGCTTTGGGTATTCCAGACGGGCTTGCGAAGCGCGACTGGCGGCCCGGAGCCGAATCACACCGGCACGTTCCGCACCGCGACCAACGACTACACGCTCGCCGCTGGCCAGAACGAGCTCGTCGTCAGTCTCGACTGGGTGGGCGAGGGGCCCGTCAGTGCTCGCAAGGTCTACACATTCCGCCGCGGTCAATACGGCATCGACCTCACCCTGTCGGTCCAACCGACGGCCGGCGGTAGCTGGCGCGGCGCGCCCTATGCGCAGATGGTTCGCGTGCACAACCCGCCCAAGCGCTCCTACACCTCGGTCGACTCGTATTCCTTTACAGGGCCCGTGCTCTACAACGGTTCGGAAAAACAGAAGCTCGATTTCGCGAAGATCGCTGCGACGCCCGTCTCCCAGTCGGTGAAGGGTGGATGGTTCGCCGCGATCCAACACCATTTCCTCGCCGCCGCCGTGCCACCACCGGCTGACGACGTTCGCTACAACGCCTCGACGCGCGGCCAGGAGTTCGTGCTGAGTGCCTTGGGGCAGGTCGTCGAGTCGACGGCCGCGATGCCTTTGAACTACACGTACAAGCTGTTCGTGGGGCCCAAGCTTCAGGATCAGCTGAAAGCCACCAGTGAGAAACTCGATCTAACGGTCGACTACGGTCGACTCACGTTGCTTGCACAGCCAATGTTCTGGCTGCTCTCGTTTGTCGAACGGTGGGTAGGCAACTGGGGCTGGGCAATCATCCTCGTCACGGTTCTGATCAAGCTCGCGTTCTACAAGCTGACTGCCATGAGCAACCGCTCCATGGCGAAGATGCGCCGGCTCGCGCCGCGTATCAAAGCGATGCAGGAAACCTACAAGGACGACCGGGCGGCGCTGAGCCAGAAGATGATGGAGCTCTACAAGCGCGAGAAGGTGAACCCGGCGGCAGGCTGCCTGCCACTCGTGATCCAGATGCCGTTCTTTTTCTCGTTTTACTGGGTGCTGATCGAGAGCGTCGAGATGCGGCAGGCGCCGTTCATGCTGTGGATCAACGACCTCTCGTCGCGCGATCCGTATTTCGTCGTGCCGTTGCTGATGGGCGTTGCGATGTACGTCCAGTCGCGCTTGAGCCCGGCGCCGCCGGACCCGATGCAGGCGCGCATCATGCAGATCATGCCGGTCGTGTTCAGCGCCATGTTCATGTTATTCCCGGCGGGCCTCGTGCTGTATTGGCTCACCAATACGCTGCTGTCGATCCTGCAGCAGTGGCGCATCAACACCGTGGTTGCCCGCGAGAACGCCGCCGCGACGACCTGAGCCGCTCGTCGCGACAAGGCTGTCTTACACTGACACGCACGGCTCCTCGAGCTCATTCGGGGCGAAACGTTGAACCCCTCGCGTGAAGACACCATCGCAGCGCCCGCCACGGCGGCTGGCAACGCCGCAGTTGCGATCGTGCGACTGTCCGGTCCAGCCGCGCTTGCGATCGCGCGTGACCTTGCACGCACCGAACCGCGTGCGCGGCTTGCCGAACTCTGCGCGTTTCGGGATGGGGGCGGTGCAGTCATCGATCACGGCCTGCTGCTGTTCTTTCCGGCGCCGCATTCGTACACAGGCGAGGACGTCGTCGAGTTGCAGTGTCATGGCGGTCGCGTGGTCAGCGATGCGCTGCTCAAGCGCGCGTTCGCGCTCGGCGCGCGAGCGGCCCAGCCCGGTGAATTCACGCTGCGTGCCTATCTAAACGACAAGCTCGATCTCTTACAGGCCGAAGCCATTGCCGATTTGATCGCGAGCGGTTCGCTGCAGGCAGCGCGCGCCGCGCAACGTTCGCTCGACGGCGAGTTCTCTGCCGCCGTGGCAACACTACAGGCGGCGCTGACGAGGCTGCGCGTCCGGATCGAGGCCTGGCTCGACTTTCCGGACGAGGAGCTTCCTTTCGACGCGGCGCCGCAGTGCGTCGCGGAGGTCGACGTGCTGCTGACCGGTCTCGCAAATCTCACGACGCGTGCACGGTCGGGTAGGGCACTGCGCGACGGACTGAGCGTCGCGATCGCAGGCCCGCCGAACGCCGGCAAATCTAGCCTGCTGAATCGTCTCGCGGGTTACGACGCCGCGATCGTGACCGACATTCCCGGCACGACGCGCGATCCACTGCGCGAGCAACTGCTGCTCGATGATCTTCCGGTCACCATCGTCGACACTGCGGGCCTGCGCGATACAGTCGATCCGATCGAGCGCGAGGGCGTGCGGCGCACGCGTGTTGAAGTTACGCGCGCCGACCGCGTGCTGTGGGTGGCGGATGCGCGCACGCCGCTTGCGACGAGCGTGCGCGAGGCGCGCGCTGCAGTTGGCGCCGAAGCGCCGTTCACGCTGCTGTTGAACAAGATCGATCTTGCCGACGCGAGTCCTGGCGCAAACGAGGAGGGTGGGATCACCATCCTCCGTCTTTCTGCACTCACCGGCGCTGGTATCGACCTGCTCGTCGCGCACCTGAAGGAAGTCGCGGGGCTCGGCCCGGAGGTGGCAGGCGCTTTCAGTGCACGCCGCCGACATCTCGACGCGTTGGCCCGCGTGCGCGGCCACCTGCTCGCGGCGCGCGCAGAGCTTACTGGCGCGCTCGAGCTCACCGCGGAACAGCTGAGGCGCGCGCAGGCCGCGCTCGGCGAGCTCACGGGCGAGCTCACGAGCGACGACCTGCTCGGCGAGATCTTCGCGACGTTTTGTATTGGGAAGTAGGGGTAGGGTCGCCGGCGGATCAGTCGTACAGCCCGACGACTTTCGCGCGCATCGGTCGGCTCGGCGGCGTGTGCGCCACCTCGATCCGATCGCGACCGAACTGCTTCGCGACGTGCAGCGCACGCTCGGTGCGCGCGACGAGATCATCGACCACTTCACCGATGCGGAACTGCGCAACCCCAATCGAAACGGTAGCGCTGATGCGGTCGCTGACGGGCTTCTCGGCCACTGCGAAGCGCAGAGCCTCGGCCAGCATCTCCGCCTGGCTCGACGCGCACGGTCGCGCGAGCACGATCAGCGCGCCGCCGTCGAAACGGGCGAGCGTGTATTCGGAGCGATGCCAGGCGGGCTCGGCAATCGCGTTACGCGCGCGATCGGCCAGGCCAATCAACACGTCGTCGCCCGCGGCGAGGCCGTGACAGTCGTTGATGTTTTGCAAGTGGTCGACGTCGAGCAACAGCAGGCAAAACGGATTCCCGCTGCGTTGAGCCTGGCTGGCCTCCGCGTGCAGGGAGTTCATGAACGCTGGCCGGGTCAGGGTCAACGTCAGCGCGTCGTACGACGGCGGAACGGGCATCGAAGCAAGCTGGCTTTCGGGCATCGGTCGATGAGCTCGAACTCTTGGAATAGTCGAGCGGCGAGATTGCACCGACATCGCGCGTCCGAGACGTGAACGCTCTCGCAGAAGTGCGCGCCTTGCGTTTACATAACTCGCGCCGTGGCGCTAACCGAGAATTGCCTCGCGTTCGTAGAGCCGTATGGCCAGCCAGCCCAGCAGCACGCCCAGGACCAGACTGCTCGCCGCAGAAATCCCAACGAACGCCCAGTTCAGCGGCTGCGCCTTGATCAACGCCGTGATCAAGAGATGCTGGCTCAAGCTCGGGATCCACATCAGCTTCAGCTCCGCTTCCACGTTCAGCAGTGCGGCGAACATCAAGGGCAGCGTCGGAATCAACAGGATGAACGTCAGATACGTTTGCGCCTCGCGATAGGTCTTCGTGAACGACGCGACCGTGGTCATCAGCGCCGCGCCGAGCGGCGCGAACGGGCACAGAATTCCGAACGTCGCGAGGGCCGTGGCGGCATCGAAGCTCGAGCTCATGCCGAGCTGCTCGAGCGGCACGCGCTTCAGCGCCACCGTGAACGCAGCCAGCGTCAGAGCGAGCGACACGAGCATGTAGCACACCGTGGCCGCCATCTTGCCGAGCAGCAGGCTCGCACGCGTGACCGGCAGCGTCAGCAGCGGCTCTAGCGATCTGCGCTCGCGCTCGCCGGCCGTCGTGTCGATCGCGAGATGCAGGCCGCCCGTGAGTGTCGCGAACAGCAGGAAATAGGTCAGCACGCCGAGCATCAGCACGGAACGGCCGGCCGGCGTCGACACGTCGAGATCGTCGACGAGCAGCGGCCGCAGCAGACTAGGGCTCACACCATTCGCAACGAGCCGCAGCGCGCCAATCTGCTGGCCATACGCCTCGAGCGTGCCATGCACGCGCTGGATCTTGCTCTGCGCGCTCGACCTCGAGCGGTCGTAGATGACCGTTACGCGCGCGGCATGCTCGGTGCCGAAGTCTTTCTCGTAGCGCTCGTCGATGACGACCGCTACGTCGAGCGTGCCGCGACCGACGGCCGCCGCTGCGTCGTCGACGTCCTTCACGTCTGAGACGGCCGGATGCAGGCCCCGCGCGTTCAGGAATGCGATGAGATTCGGCGCGCGTTCCGCACCCACGATGGGCAGATCGAGCGGCTGGTCGAGCCCCGACAGGTTTCGCGACACGGCAACGTTGATGATCGTCACGAATAGCAACGGCCCGAGCAGAGGCCCGAGCAGCAGCGAGAACAGCGTGCGCCGATCGCGTGCGGTTTCTAAGATCTCCTTGCGACAGACCGTCAGGATCGTGCGGATCATGTGGTGGCGTGCTCCGCGCCGCTGACGGCCGCGACGAAGATCTCCTCGAGGCTGCGTCCAGGGTATCGCTGCGCCAGCTCCGCGGGCGTGCCGGAGAGAGTCACGCGGCCGCCGGCGATGATCACGAGGTCATCGACCAGCGCTTCGACCTCCTGCATCACATGGCTCGACAGCAGCACGCACCGGCCCTGCGCGCGCAATTCGCGCAGCCACTCGCGCAAATGGCGCGTGGCCATGACGTCGAGGCCGCTCGTCGGCTCGTCGAGCAGCAAATGCTGCGGCTCGTGCACCAGCGCGCGAGCGAGTGCGACCTTCGTTTTCTCGCCCTGCGAGAACCCTTTGGCCTTGCGATCGGCGATCGCGCCTAGATCGAGGCGTGCGATCAGCGCTTCGGCGCGCTGCTTCAGCAGCGGTTCCGGTAGACCGTGCAGCCGGCCGTAGTACTCGACGTTTTCGCGCGCCGTAAGCTGCGGATATAGCCCCGAGCCGTGCGGCAATACGCCGAGCAGCCGGCGAGCCACGAGGGGCGCGGCCGCGAGATCCGTGTCGCCCACCCGCACGCGGCCGCCGTCCGGCTTGATCACCGTCGACAGGATCCGCAGGCAGGTGGATTTGCCGGCGCCGTTCGGCCCGAGCAGGCCCGTGATGCGGCCGTCGCCCGCCGCGAACGTGACGCCGTCGAGCGCGCGCACGGCACCGAACCGCTTGCTTACGTTTTGCACGTCGATCATGGCGCGGGCCCCAGCAGACTCAAGAAGAACGGTGTTGCCGGCTCGGCGTCGAGACAACCTCCGTCGAGCGCGGCCGGCGCGGGGTGCTCGAGGAACGCGCGCAGCACGCGCGGCACACACCCGACCGCTACCAGGCCATGGCCTTGGTCGTGGCCGATCAGATGCTTCGTGTTCGTGAGCCCGCCCGTCACGACCCGTTCGGCATAGGTCGGCGGTGTGATGGGGTCGTTGTCGCCCGAGAGCAGCAGCACGGGCTTGTCGCTGACGACGGGCTGTTTGAAGTCGTCGTCGCGGGCGCCCGTGGGCCAGCGGCCGCAAATCAACTTCAGCGCATCCACGATCGCGGTGCCGAGATACGTGTCTCCCAACCCCTGCGTGGAGTCCGCGGTGATGAACGGCACGTCTTCGGTGCACGTCACGGAGTTGCTCATCGGGAAGCTCAGCGATTCCGGCAAGTCGCGCAACGTGGTTTTCGCGTGGCTCGCGAGCGGGGCGTAATTGCCGCCGTAGGCTTCGTTCAGCAGCACCGGCAGCAGCGCGACGGTCGCGCCGCTGTAGCTCATGAACCGCACCAGCGCCCGCAGCTCGAGCGAGGACAGCGGTGGGCGCGAACCCGGTGCAGCTCGCGCCGCCGTATCGAGCCGCGCGAGCAGCTCGCGGAAGTGCGCCGACAAGTCGCCGAAGCGCGCGCCGCACGCCGCGTCCGCGGCGCAGCGCGCGAAGATCTGCGTCAAGGCGCGCTGCGCTTCACGCGCAATGTCGGGGCCGAGTGCGAGCTCGGGCGGCACCACGCCGTCGAGGACCACGGCGCGCACTCGATCTGGGAAGCGGCGCAAATAGTGCTGCGCCACGCGTGTTCCATACGACACGCCGTACACGTTCCAACTCGCGACGCCGAGCGCCCCCCGCACCCGGTCCAAGTCCTGCACGGCCACGGACGTCGTGTAGAACCGGGGGTCGTGTTTCAGCGCGGACTGGCAGTCGTCGATCACGCGTTCGAGCGCTTCCGGACCGGCCGTATCGAGCGCGAGGTCGTCTGGGGTCGTGCACGTGAAGCCTGTGGCCGAGCGGCCGGTGCCGCGCTGGTCGACGAGCACGATGTCGCGGTCACGGCGCGCCTGCTCGAAGGCGCCGCGCAGCTGAAGATAGAAATCGACGGTGCTCTGCCCGGGGCCGCCGGCAATCAGCAGCAGGGGATCGGCCTTTGGAGTGGCAGAGAGCGCGCCGATTCTCGCAACGAAGATCTCGACCGTGGACCCCGCGGGGGCGGCCGGGTCCTCGGGCACCACGAGAGTGCCGCAGCGAGCAAACGCCGCGGGTACGCCTTCCGCCTCGAGCCGGCAGCGCTCGAGCACCAACGATTGGGCGCTGGCCGGAGCGAACGGGGCTGCCCCGAGCGCCGCGAGGGCGCAGAGCCAGCCCAAAATCCCTCGGCCGTATCGCATAGCGGCGCATGTTCGCCGAAATCGCGGCAAGGTTGCCAGCGAGTAAGCGGTGGTCACCCGAGGGCTCCACACCCTAAAATCACCGGACTCATGCAGTACCCAACGGAATACGGTTGCATCGTGGTGGGCGGCGGACACGCCGGCACCGAGGCGGCGCTCGCCTCGGCACGCATGGGCGTGCGCACGCTGCTGCTCACGCAGAACCTGGAAACGCTGGGCCAGATGAGCTGCAACCCCGCCATCGGCGGCATCGGCAAAGGCCATCTGACGAAAGAGATCGATGCGCTCGGCGGCGGCATGGCGCGCGCCATTGACCGCGCGGGCATCCATTTCCGCACGCTGAACGCGAGCAAAGGCCCCGCCGTGCGCGCCACGCGCGCCCAGGCGGACCGCTCGTTGTACAAGCGCGCTGTCCGCGAGCTGCTCGACGCGGAACCGAACCTCACGCTGCTACAGCAAAACGCCGACGGCTTGCTGATGGACGGCGCCCGCGTTCGCGGTGTCGTCACGCAAGCCGGAATGCGCATCGCTGCGCAGGCGGTCGTGCTGACCGTGGGCACCTTCCTCGACGGCAAGATTCACGTCGGGCAGGTCAATTATTCCGGCGGGCGCGCCGGCGACCCCGCATCGATCGGCCTCGCGCGCGGTTTGCGCGAGCTCGGCCTCGCGGTGGGGCGCCTCAAGACCGGCACGCCGCCGCGCATCGATGGCCGCACGATCGACTACACGGGTTTGGCGGAGCAGCCCGGCGATACGCCGAGGCCCGTATTTTCGTTCCTCGGAAGGCGCGCCGAGCATCCGCGCCAGGTGTCGTGCTTCATCACGCACACCACCGAGCGCACGCACGAGATCATCCGCGCGGGCCTCGACCGCTCGCCGCTGTACACGGGCGTGATCGAGGGCGTGGGCCCGCGCTATTGCCCGTCGATCGAGGACAAGGTCGTGCGCTTCGCCGATCGCACGCGGCACCAGATCTTCATCGAGCCCGAGGGCCTGAACACGTTCGAGATCTACCCGAACGGCATCTCGACCTCGCTGCCGTTCGACGTGCAGCTCGAGCTCGTGCACTCGATCCCCGGTTTCGAAAACGCGCACCTCACTCGGCCGGGCTACGCGATCGAGTACGACTTCTTCGATCCGCGCGATTTGAAGTACTCGCTCGAAACCAAGGCTATCGAGGGCCTGTTCTTCGCGGGCCAGATCAACGGCACGACCGGCTACGAAGAAGCCGCCGCGCAGGGTCTCATCGCCGGCATCAACGCCGGCCGGCGAGTGCAAAACCGCGAACCGTGGTACCCGCGTCGCGACGAGGCGTACATCGGCGTGCTGATCGACGACCTGATCACGCGCGGTACGACGGAGCCGTACCGCATGTTCACGAGCCGCGCCGAATTCCGGCTTTCGCTGCGGGAGGACAACGCGGACCTTCGGCTCACACCCGCTGGGCGCGAGCTCGGTTTGGTCGACGACACACGTTGGCGCGCGTTCGACGCACGTCGCGAGTGGCTCGCGGCAGAAGCCGCGCGACTGCACGGCATCTTCGTGCGTCCGGCCGACGTGCCCGCGGGCGAAACGTTCGAGCCGCTCGCGCGCGAAGTATCCGCGTACAACCTGTTGCGCCGGCCGGGTATCGGCTATGCGGATGTCGTCGCGCTGGCGCGGGTGGGCCGGTCGAGCGCGCTCGATACGCTCGACGCCGAAGCGGTGGAGCAGTGGACCGGAAGTCTCACGATCGACGCGCACTACGCGGGCTACGTGGAGCGGCAGGGCACGGAGATCGAGCGGCAGCGGCGCCAGTCCGACACGCGCCTGCCCGGCGATCTCGACTACGCCGCGGTGAATGGGCTTTCGAATGAGCTGCGCGAGAAGCTCCTGCGCATTCGGCCGAACGACATCGGCCAGGCCGCACGCATCTCGGGCATGACGCCGGCCGCGATCTCGCTGCTGCTCGTGCACGTTAAAAAGAACCGCGCGACGCGAGCCGCGAGCTGAGCTCTGTCGTCGGCCGCAGAACAAACGCAACGTGGCCGACCGAGACGAACCGAATCGCGATCCGTTTAGCCGCGCCGCGGTCAAGCAGCTGCTGACGCTCGCTGCGCTGTGCGCTGCAGGGTTCGTGGTGCTACTCGCCCTGCTCGGGTGGGCCGCGTCGGTCACGGGCGGCGGCGCTTCGGCGAGGCGGGCCGTCGACGTCGAAGCGCGCACGCTGACGACTTCGATCCGCAACGAACCGCCGAATCTCGACTCGACGCGCGCCACGGATCAGCAGAGCATCATGCTGCTCGGGCACGTGATCGAAGGCCTGCTTCGATACGACCGCAACGCGAATCTGGTTCCGGGCGTTGCCGAGCGCTGGGACGTTCGGCCGACTGGCGCAACGTTCTGGTTGCGCGCTGACGCGCGGTGGAGCGACGGCCAGCCGGTCAAGGCGCAGGACTTCGTGTTCGGCTGGCGCACGGCCGTCGACCCGGCCACGGCATCGCAGTACGCATTCATTCTGTTCCCGGTGAAGAACGGCGAGGCAATCAACAGCGGCAAATTGCCGCCCGAGCAGCTCGGCGTGCGCGCCGTCGACGACCGCACGCTCGAAGTAGAGTTCGAAAACCCGATCGCGTATTTCGACAAGCTCGTGGCTGCGCAGACGTATTTGCCCGTCCGCGAAGATTTCTACCGCAGCCGCGAGGGGCGATACGGCGCCGACGCGGGCGACCTTCTGTACAACGGGCCGTTCCGCATCGCGAGCTGGGTGCACGGCGCGAACATCAAGCTCGTGAAGAACGAACAGTATTGGAATCGCGACGCCGTGCAGCTGAACGCGCTCGAAATCGGCTACATCACGCGGGACGCGCAGGCGCGCATGAATCTCTATCGGGATGGGCGCGTGGCCGATGTCGACTATCTGCCCGGCGAAGCCATCGAGAGCGTGCTCAAGGATCGGTCCCCTCTGCACCGCTACGCCGAGGGCAGCATGTGGATGGTGATACTGAATTTTCGCTCGGGGCGGGCCACGGGAAACCTGCACTTGCGGCGCGCGTTGCAGCTCGTAAACGACCAGAGCGAGCTCGTTTACCGCGTACTCAAGACGCCGAGCTATTCCGTCGCCGAGTCGTTGTTCCCGTCCTATATCAAAGGTGAGCATGGTCCGTTTCGGCTGGAGCACCCGCCGCCGCGCGTTACGCTCGATCTCACGGCCGCGCGCGAGGAGCTTGCGCTCGCGAAGCGCGAGCTCGGCGTCACGGAGCTGCCGCCGTTGACGTTGCTCGCGGATGATTTACCCGCCGCGGTGACTCACTCCCAGTATCTTCAGGAGTATTTGCGCCGTACGTTGGGCCTCACCATCAAGATCGATCTCCAGGATTTTCGCAATCGGCTCGCAAAGCAGAACGCTGGCGAGTTCGACCTTTCCATCTACGGCTGGAGCGCGGACTACGATGATCCGCTCTCGTTTGCCGATCTGTTCGCATCGTGGAATTTGAACAATCGCGGCGCTTACCGCGGTGCGGCGCTCGACGCGCAGGTCCGCATCGCGCAACAGTCGCTCGAGCCGCGGATACGGATTGCCGCGTTCGCCGAGATTCAGCGCATCCTCATCGAGGATGTTGTCCTGCTGCCGGCCTACGAACGCGGCGTCATGTACGTGCAGGATCCGCGTCTGAAAGGCGTAGGCCGCAACTCGCTCGGCCCGGTGCCCGACTACACCATGGCGTACCTGACGACGGATCGATAGCCCGAGTGTTCCGCTACATCACAAAACGACTCGTACAGGGCGTCATTACGATCTGGTTCATCGCGACGGCCACGTTCGTGGCCATGCATTCCGTGCCCGGTGATCCGTTGAGCGGCGAGAAGGCCGTGAGCGCCGAAATCCGCGCGAATCTCGCTGCGCGTTACGGACTCGACAAACCGATCCTCGAGCAGTACGCGATCTACATGGGCGGCATGCTGCGCGGCGACTTCGGCATCTCGTACACGCAGCAGAACCGGCGCGTGAACGACATCATCCGCGAAAACTTCCCGGTGTCCGCGACGCTCGGCGTCCTGGCGCTCGCGTTTGCGACGTTCGGAGGAATTCTCTGGGGAGCGCTTACGGCGCTGTACCGAAACCGGTTGCCCGACGCCGTGATCATGTTCTTCGTGATCGTCGGCATCTCCGTGCCGACGTTCGTCACCGCCGCGCTCGCGCAGCTCGGGCTCGTGACGCTGAACACCGCGGTCGGTCGCTCGCTGCTGCCGGTGGCGGGGTGGGGCACGGTGTGGCACATGCTCGTGCCTGCGCTGGTGCTCGGTTTGAGCACCATGGCGTACCTCACGCGCCTCATGCGCTCGTCGATGCTCGAAATCANNCGCCACCAGCTGCGCAACGCGATTCTGCCGCTCGTCACCGTGCTCGGGCCGCAGATTGCGCTGATCACGACCGGCGGTTTCGTAGTGGAGCTCGTGTTCGCGATCCCGGGGCTTGGCCGCTACTACGTCGATGCGGTGCAGCAGCTCGACTACACGGTGATCATGGGCACGACGGTGTTCTATGGCGCGTTCCTCGTGTTGATGGTGATCGCCGTCGACATCCTGTATGGCTTCATCGATCCCCGGGTTGCGGTTGAATGAGCTCGCCGCCGTATACGCCCTCGGGCTCCGACTTCGCGCCTGCTGTCGATCGGCGCGGGCGCACGGTCGATACGCGGCCGTCGCTGTCGTATTGGCAGGACGCATGGCAACGACTGCGCCGCAACGTGCGGGCCGTTGGGTCGCTCGGCGTGGTCGCGCTCCTCGTGTTGTTCGCACTCGCGGGGCCATCCATTTGGCGCGCCGATCCGGCCGCACAGGATGTGAGTCAGATCAGTCGTAGCCCCGGCGCACCGCAGTCAGCGCGCATCGTCGAGCCTTACGCCCCTTGGGCGGGCGTCACCGCGCCGGCGTTACCGGATTCAGGTTCGAATGTGCCCACTGACTTGCGGCTGGCGAATGCGCCAACGACGCAGGCCGTGCAACTCCAGTGGGAGCCCGCGCGCGGCGCGGTCGCCTACCACGTATACCGAAACCTCTACGACCCGAGCCCCGATCGCGCGCTCGGGCTGCCGCTCGCGGAGATCTTCGATCCACTGCGCGTAAGCTTCGAGGACCGATTCGACCTGCATGCGCAGCGCTACTGGTACTCGGTCGTGGCCGTGAGTTCCACGGGTGAGGAGACCCGCGACTACGCGGTGCTCACAGTGCAGCCCGAGCTCGTCACGAGCGCAGCCGACGCCGTCTCGTTCGGCTGGATCGCGGACGCGAACGCCGTTCGCGCCGGCGACCGCGTGGGCCTTCCGTACCACCCGCTCGGCACTGATTACCTCGGGCGGGACATGCTTGCGCGGCTGATGTTTGGCGCGCGCGTGTCGTTGACGATCGGCTTCGTCGCGCCGCTCTTGTTCGTGCTGCTCGGCGTCGTGTACGGAAGCGCCGCGGGGTTCGCCGGCGGCCGCGTCGATCAGGTCCTCATGCGGTTTGCCGACTTCGTGCTCGCGTTGCCGTTCCTGCTGTTCATGATCCTGTTCAAGGTCGCGTTCGGCATCGGGCCCGGTGAGAGCGGCATTGTGCCGATGCTGATTGCGCTCGTGTTGCTCTCGTGGCCCTCGACCGCGCGTCTCGTACGCGGCCAGATCCTGCAGATTCGCAACGAGGCGTACATTGGTGCGTCGCGGCTGCTTGGCGCGCGCGTGGGCTATCTCGTATTGCGCCACATGATCCCGAACACTATCGGCGTGGTTCTCGTGACGCTCACGTTCGAAGTGCCGCGCGCCATTTTCTCCGAAGCTTTCCTATCGTTCATCGGCATGGGCGTTGCGCCGCCTACGGCGTCGTGGGGCAGCATGAGCAACGAAGGTATCAAGACCATGCTCGTGCACCCGCACGAGCTCTTGTTCCCCGCGGTGTTCATCAGCGTTACGGTGCTCGCTCTGAATCTGCTCGGCGACGGCCTGCGCGACGCGCTCGACGTGCGCATGCGAGGCCGCGAGTGACCGCCGACGCGAAAGCGGCCCCGGTGCTCGACGTGCGCGATCTGCACGTCGAGTTCACGACGCACGGCGGCGTCGTGAAGGCTGTGCGCGGCGCGAGCTTCTCTGTCGCCGCCGGCAAGACGCTCGCGATCGTCGGGGAGTCGGGCTGCGGCAAGTCTGTCAGCGTGCAGAGCATCATGGGTCTGATCCCGATGCCGCCGGGCCGAATCACGGGCGGCGCCGCGCTGCTGCACGGCACGGACATCGTGCGGCGCAAGATCGTCGATGGCGACGACGTGCGCGGCAACCGCATCGGCATGATCTTCCAGGACCCGATGAGTTCGTTGAACCCGACGATGAAGATCGGCGATCAGATCGCCGAGACGCTCGAAGTACACCGGGGCTACTCGCGCGCGAAGGCGCGCGCCCGCGCCGTCGAGCTGTTGACGCAAGTGCAGATCCCCGAGGCTGAGGAGCGCTCCCAGCAATATCCGTTCGCGTTCTCGGGCGGCATGCTGCAGCGCGCGATGATCGCGATGGCCATCGCCTGCGAGCCGAGCGTGCTCATCGCCGACGAGCCAACGACGGCACTCGACGTCACGATCCAGGCACAGATCCTCGATCTCTTGGCGGAACTGCAGCGCAAGAATGGCATGGCCATCGTGCTGATCACGCACGATCTTGCGGTCGTCGCGCGCATGGCGGACGAAGTGGCCGTGATGTACGCCGGCGAAATCGTCGAGCGCGGCGCCGTCGAAGATGTGTTCGACCAGCCCGCGCATCCGTACACGCTCGGATTGCGTGGCGCGCTGCCGAGCCGGTCCACGGAGCGCGCGGGGTTGAATCCCATTGAAGGCGCGCCGCCGGATCTGTTCGCGCCGCCCACGGGGTGCGGCTATTTCGCACGCTGTGCGCACGCGATGCGCGTGTGCGAGCAGCACCACCCCCAGCAGCTCCCGGTCGCCGCCGGCCATGCGGCGCGCTGTTGGCTGCACGCGCCGGACGCGCCGCGAACACACCCGGCCATCCAACATCGGGTGCGCCGGTGAGCGCGCTCGTCGAAACGATCGAGCTCACGAAGCACTTCGCCATGGGGCGCGGCCGCACCGTGCATGCCGTGGACGGCGTGTCGCTCGCGATTGCGGAGCGCGAGGTCGTCGGCCTGGTCGGCGAGAGCGGCTCGGGTAAGTCGACGTTCGGCCGCACACTCGTCGGGCTGCACGCGAAGACCGCGGGCGAGGTGCGATTCGCGGGCGAGGCGCTGCCGTCGAGCTACGGGCCGGCGGACTTCCGCCGCCACGCCGCGAACATGCAGATGATCTTCCAGGACCCGTATTCGAGCCTGAACCCGCGCATGACGGTCGGTGAGATCATCGGTGAAGGCTTGCGTCTCGCAGGGGGCCAAGGGCGAGCGCAAATCCGAGCCGCCGTCGCCGATTGGCTCGCGCGCGTGGGCCTCGAGCCTCAGCATGCGTCCCGCTACCCGCACGAGTTCTCGGGCGGGCAGCGCCAGCGCGTGGGCATCGCGCGCGCGCTGATCTTGAAGCCGCGATTCGTGGTGTGTGACGAGCCGATCTCCGCGCTCGACGTTTCAGTGCAGGCGCAGATCGTGCGCCTGCTGGGCGATCTCAAGGCTTCGCTCGGCCTCACGTTGCTGTTCATCGCGCACGACCTGTCGATGGTGCGCTACGTCTCGGACCGCATGGCCGTGATGTATCTCGGCTCGCTGGTCGAGATCGGTACGGCCGACGACGTCTATTTCCGCCCGAAGCATCCGTACACGGAAATCCTGATCGGCTCGAATCCCGAGCCGAACCCGCGTACCGAGCGGCGCCGCGTGGCGGTGGCTGTCACGGGCGAGATCCCCTCGCCCGTGAACATCGGCGCGGGTTGCCGGTTCGCGAGCCGCTGCCCGAAGGTCATGGAGGTGTGCCGACGCGTAACGCCGCGGCTCGAACCCCTCGCGGACGGCGGCGCGCGTCGCGTCGCCTGCCATCTCTACACGTCGCCGGCCGCTATTTCGGGATCCACGTAGTTTCCGGCCGGGCCCCCGTTCGCTAATATGCGCGCCCTGAGAAGGGAATCTCTCTAGGAGCCCCGCTTTGTTCGGATTGAAACTCGTTTCCTCGGCCGCTGCCGCGCTTGCGCTGGCAGCTCTGTTCGGACCCGCGACTGGCCTGGCGCAGAAAGCGCCGCCGCCGCCCCTGAACCCGATCTCTTTGAAAGGCGATGCCGCGCGCGGCACGGCCCTCGCCGAAACCTGCTACGGCTGCCACGGCGTGCCGGAATCGCACAACGCCTATCCGTCGTACCTGGTGCCGAAGCTTGGCGGCCAGAACGCGGACTACATCACCGTAGCGCTGCAGGGTTACCGGCGCGGCACGCGCGGGCACGAGACGATGCAGGCGCAGGCCTCCACGCTCTCCGACCAGGACATCGCGGACATCGCGGCGTATTTCTCGGCGCTCGACGGCAAGCCGGAAGTGGGCCGCACGGGTGGCACTGCCGTGCAAGTCGCGGCGGGCAAGGCGAAGTCGGCTACGTGCGTGCAGTGTCACGGTCAGGAAGGCGTGGCGGCAGCGCCGCAGTGGCCGAACCTCGGCGGGCAGCACGAGTCGTACCTGGTGCAGGCGCTAACGCAGTACAAGGACGGCCGGCGCGCGGACATGCTGATGGGCCCCCTGGTCTCGACGCTCGACGATCGCTCCATCGAAGAGATCGCCGCCTTCTTCGCCGCCCAGCCGCACCTCCACAACACCCCCCGCTAAGCGCGCCGCAGCGCGTTTTGCGCTGTGGTTGCCTACTACTGAGCTCCTAGCGGCTCGGCTGCGCGTTCGTTCGAACTTGCCGCGGCTCGTGCGCGCCTTGCACAGGGCCCCTCGCGGGACACGCCGGAAAT
>PMCP01000039.1 GCA_003155415.1 Gammaproteobacteria bacterium
GGAATCGTGGCGCTGCATCTCGACCGCACCGCGCGCCGCAGCTTCCTCGAGAGCCGGTTGATCGCGGACCTCGCGCAGCGCGACGCGCTAACGGGTTTGAACAACCGGCGCGTGTTCGACGAGCAGCTCGAGAGCCTGTGGGCGCGCGCGAGCGCTGAGGCGCGCGTGCTGACGATCATGTTGATCGACGTTGATCATTTCAAAGCGTACAACGATCAATACGGCCACCAGGCCGGCGACCATGCGTTGCAACGCGTGGCCGCAACTCTGCAAACGTTCGTGACACGCCCCGATGACGTGCTCGCCCGTTACGGCGGCGAAGAGTTCGCCGCGGCGTTCTACGACGTCGAAGCATTCGACGCGCAGGAGCTCGCCGAGCGCATGCGTCGCGCTGTGGGTGCGCTGGCGCTCGACAACCTGGGCGATGCCGCTGCGTCCGCCATCACGATCAGCCTGGGTGTTGCCGTGGTCGAAGCGAGCCAGGAGCGTCGCCCTCGCGGCGGGCTGCAGCTCGCGGACCAGGCGCTGTACCGCGCGAAGGTCAAAGGCCGCAACCGCGTGGAGCTCATGGACCAGAGCGCGTATCAGGCGATGAAGACCGGCGTGTTTTCCGCCGCGGTCACCAAGCGCTAGCCGGCGTCGTCGACCATCGCGTTCCAGCAGAGGATCGAGTAGCGGGACGGCGTGTGGTCGATGAGCGCCTCGAGAACGGGCGCATCGCGAACACTGAGCCCCACGAAGCGCTCTTCGTCCACGTGTCTGAAGCCAACGAAGGGCGGAGGAACGAGCGCCACGCCATCCTGATCGTTGACTGTGCGAAACGACTTGCCGGCGTGCCGAGCGTTGAACCCATCGACGAACGTGCGATCGCCGACCAGGGGTGAGCCAAACGTGTACACGCCGCCGTATTGAGCTGCGTTCATGCCGCTCGCGAACTTGTCGGCGACCAGCGTTGCTATGGCTCCGCCCAAGCTGTGCCCTGTGAAGTACACGCGCGATTGGGCGGGGAGCGGCCAAGGCATGGCCTTCCAGGCGTCATCGAACGCTTCGAAGAAACCGTCGTGCACTCTCCCGCCGTGGTCCCATTTGGTTTTCGCGAATTTGATATCGGTCAAGACGTCCGCGAGTGAGGTGGCCTCGGTGCCGCGGAACGCGACAATGGCGAATGCGTCGACGGTGAGCTCGTTGAACGATGCGACATAGCCCTCGACGTTCTCCCAATAAAAATTCTGCACCGCTACCGTGTTGCCGAACGCCTTCTTCAACGCGGCTTCGATCTTGGCGCTCTTCCAGTACGCGAGGTGCGCAGCCTCGGCCGTCCACCACGCTTTCGCGCGGGAGAATCCGGCTGCACGCACATCGAAAGGCGCCCTATCCGCTTCCAGGAAGTGCGGGTAGTCGTACTTGGCGGGGAACAGCAGTCGGTCGATACTCGGTGGCGGCAATGGTCGGCGTTGAAGCGGCATGGCGACGTCCTTCTCTCGTCCGGTTCGTTGTTATTCTTCCGGCTGCAGGGCTACTAAGTAGCACAGCGAAAACACACCGTCTGTCATGTACCTGACACTTCTCGTGAGGTAGTCGTGGTGCACCTGCTGAGCAGTGGGCGAGAATCGGCGGGCCATGAATAACGCAAACCCCGCGGGCAACGACGCCGCCTATCCGCCCGAGCTCGCGGACTTCGAGGACGAGCTCGTCAAGCAGCGCCGCATAGCGGCCGGCCTGCCGCAAGACGGCCCGAAGATCGGCTTCGCACTTTCCGGCGGCGGCATTCGCAGCGCCACGTTTTGCCTCGGCGTGTTCCAGGCGCTCGCGAAGGCCAAGACCGACAACCCCGGGGGCTTGCTCGGCCGCATCGATTTCCTTTCCACCGTTTCCGGCGGCGGCTACTTCGGCAGCTTTCTCGGGCGCCTCTTCGCGCGCGAGCACATCCAAGGCCCCGCGGATGTCGCCAAGGTTCTCACCGGCGACGAGCAGCCGGCGAAAGGCCAGACCACGTTCCGCTTCCTGCGCGACAACGGCCGCTACCTTGCGCCGCGCGGCTCCGGTGACCTGCTCGCGCTGATCACGGTGACCGTGCGCAACTGGCTCGCGGTGCAGACCGTGCTCGCGATCGCCGTGCTCGCGCTGTTCGTGCTGCTGCAGTACGCGGACATGCGGCTCGCCCCCGCCTACCCCGCGCTGTGCTCGTTCATGCCGCTGTGCGGCGTGGCGGTCGGCCCGCCTCCGACCAGCATCGTCGTGAGCCCGTGGTTCATGTGGCTCGCGCCGGTGTTCGCGTTGTGGGTGCTGCCCACCGCGTGGGCGTACTGGGTGATCGGCGTGCCGCTCTCGACGCGGCAAGCGTTTCGCCGCACGGATGTGGTGGTGCTCGTGCTGCTGGCCGTGGCGTGGAAAATCCAGTGGATCCCGCCCATGAACCCGAACGGCACCTGGCCGCCGGCGACTATTGCCGCCGCTGTCACCAGCGCGATCGCGTTCGCTGCCACGCTGTGGTCCCTGCTCGTCAATCCGTATGCGATGTTCGACTGGCTGCTCTCTGCGCTGCACATCGGTAGCGTCGAACGGCAGGTGGCGGACGCCAGCCGCTCGCGCAATCGCCTCACGCGCAGCTTGAAGACCGCGCTCGTGGTCGTCGCGATCATCGGCGTGGTCGGCGCCATCGACAGTCTCGGCGCCACGGCGTACGCACTGGCGCTGGCGCAGCATGGGTTTTGGGTGCTCGCGGGCCCCATCGCGAGCGTGCTCGGTGCGTTTGGCGGCGTGGCCGCGTTCGGCCGGCAGCTGCTCGTGTTCCTGGGCGGCGAAGGGCGCGGCAAAGCCGTGCGCCTGCCGCTCTCCGTGGTGAGCTGGGCGGTGGCCGTGCTCGTGCTCGGCTCGTGGCTCGTCGCGTTGAACGCTGTGTCGCATGCCGTGGCGTGGCAGGGGTTCAAGCCGTATTACGCCGATGCGTTGTTCTCACCGCCGGCTACGAAGATTGCAGACGCCGACACCGTGGTGCTCGCCAATGACGTGGGCGGCCAACCGACCCTGCGCGCGCTGGAGCCGCCGAATGAGCCCTCGCGCTACCCAACCGCCGCGGCGCCGGAACCGAGATTTGCTGGCCGCGTGCTGGTGATGCTCCTCATTCTCGTGGCCACCGTGGGCAGCGTGCGCACGCTGCTGAATGCGTCGAGCCTGCACTCGTTCTATGCGCACCGGCTCACGCGCGCGTATCTCGGCGCTTCGAACCGCAAGCGCCTCGACGACGACAGCGCGCACATCACGGAAGTGATCGACGGCGACGACCTGCCGAGCGACCGCTACTGGAATTGGCCGCGGCTGCCGCACGAGCCGGGCGGCATAGAGAAGGTGCGCGCATTCTTCGTGCGGCGCGTGCACAACGTACGCTCCATGTTCACGAACGTGCCGATGGCGGCACGCGAGTCGCCGCAGTCGCCCGCGCGCACGCAGGCCGCGAAGGGCGCGCCGCTGCATTTCGTGAACGTGACGATCAACGAAACGCTCGACGGCCGCACCGGCGTGCAGATGCAGGACAGGAAAGGCGTGCCGTTGGCCGTGGGCCCCGGCGGATTGAGCGTGGGAGTGCGCCATCACTTGATCGCGGACGAGCACATCGGCTTCGTCGCGAGGCCGGCCGGCGACGGCCACGCGGTGTTCGCGCTCGAGCGCCTGCGCGACGAGCCCGAAGTCATGACGCTCGGCCGCTGGGTGAGCCTGTCCGGCGCCGCGTTCTCGTCCGCGCTCGGCGCGCGCACCACCGTGCCGCTCGCGCTGCTCGCGACGTTCGCGAACGTGCGGCTCGGGTACTGGTGGGATTCAGGCTTGGGGAAAGGCTGGACGGGGCCGCTGCTGCCCGTGTATCGCGGTTTGCTCTCCGAGCTCATCGCACGGTTGCGCGGCACCGGCATTCGGTTGTGGAACCTGACGGACGGCGGGCACTTCGAGAA
>PMCP01000031.1 GCA_003155415.1 Gammaproteobacteria bacterium
TACGTCGAGATCGACCGCGACAGCGCCGCGCGCTTCGGCGTGAGCGTGGGCACTGTGGACAACGCGCTCTACGACGCGTTCGGCCAGCGCATCGTGTCGACGATTTTCACGCAGTCGAATCAGTACCGCGTGATCTTGGAATCCGGCACGCGCACGGACGCGGGGCTGCAGGGCCTGTCGTCGATCTACCTGCCGTCGGCCGGAGGCGGGCAGGTGCCGCTATCGGCGATTGCCACCGTGCGCGAGGACACACGCCCGCTCTTGATCAATCACCGCGACCAGTTTCCCGCGACGACCGTCTCGTTCAACCTCGCGCCCGGCGCGTCGCTGGGGAGTGCCGTCGAAGCGATCCAGGCGGCCGAAATCGAGCTGCAGTTGCCGACGGCGATTCAGACCCACTTCGAGGGCGCTGCGCTCGCGTTCCAGAACAACCTTGCGAACGAACTCTGGTTGCTGCTCGCCGCCATCGCCGTCATGTACATCGTGCTCGGCGTGCNNTGCTGTACGAGAGCTTCATCCATCCCGTCACGATTCTTTCTACTCTGCCCTCGGCGGGCATCGGCGCGCTGCTCGCGCTGATCCTGTCCGGCGGCGAGCTCACCATCGTGTCGCTGATCGGCATCGTGCTCCTCATCGGCATCGTGAAGAAGAACGCGATCCTGATGATCGACTTCGCGATCGACGCCGAGCGCAACCAGGGCATGAGCGCGCACGACGCCATCTATCAGGCGTGCCTGCTGCGCTTCCGCCCGATCTTGATGACCACGGTCGCGGCCATGTTCGGCGCCGTGCCGCTGATGCTCGGCACGGGCGTGGGCTCGGAGCTGCGGCACCCGCTCGGTATCAGCATCATCGGTGGCCTGGCGGTGAGCCAGGTGCTCACGCTGTTCACGACGCCGGTCATTTATCTCTACTTCGATCGTTTGGCCCAGCGGCGGCGGGTCGCCAGCCCCCCAACCCCCAGTGCGACCTCTGCCGCTGGGCCACCCATTCCGGTCGCGTCATGAGCTTGTCCGAGCCGTTCATCCGCCGGCCCGTGGCGACAACGCTGCTGACGGCCGGCATTGCGCTGTCTGGCATCGTGGCGTTCGGCGTTCTGCCGGTGGCGCCGCTACCGAACGTAGATTCGCCCGCGATCTCCGTTTCCGCGCAGCTGCCGGGTGCGAGCCCCGAGATCATGGCGAGCAGCGTGGCGACGCCGCTCGAGCGGCATCTCGGCGCGATCGCCGACGTCACGGACATGACGTCGAGCAGCAGCGTGGGTAGCACGAATATCCAGCTCACGTTCGCCCTGAACCGCGATATCGACGGGGCAGCGCGCGACGTGCAGGCCGCGATTGTTGCCGCGCACGCGGACCTGCCGACGTCGATGACACGCAACCCGAGCTATCGCAAGCGCAACACGGCCAGTCAACCGATCATGTCGCTCGCACTGACGTCACCCGTGCTCACGCAAGGGCAGATCTACGACGCGGCGGACGCCGTCGTGTCGCAGAAGCTCTCGCAGCTGCGTGGCGTAGGTGCGGTGGAGGTGAACGGCAGCGCGCTGCCGGCCGTGCGCATCGAGATGAATCCGCGCGCGCTGTTCAAGTACGGCATTGGGCTCCAGGACATTCGTGCCGCGATCTCGAACGCGAACGCGAACTCGCCGAAAGGTGCGATCGAGACAAGTACTCTGCACTACCAGATCTATACCAACGACAACGCGCGCACGGCCGATCAATACCGCAACCTCGTGATCGCGAACCGCAACGGCGCCACAGTGCGAATGTCCGACGTCGCCACGGTGTCCGACATGCAGGACGGCGCCACGGAGAACATGCGCACGTTCGGTCTTTACAACGGCCAGCCCGCCGTGGGCCTACAGATCTTCCAGCAGCCGGGCGCGAACATCATGGAGGTGGTCGACGGCGTGAAGGCCATGCTGCCGGCGTTGCGCAGCGAGATCGATTCGCGCATCGACCTCGTCGTCACGAACGACCGCTCGGTCACGATCCGCGGTTCGCTGGCGCAGGTGGAGCGCACGCTGCTGATCGCAGTGGCGCTCGTGATCCTGATCGTCTATCTGTTCCTGCGTAGCCCGCGCGCCACGCTGATTCCCGCTGTGGCCGTGCCCGTGTCGTTGGTTGGTACGTTCGGCGCCATGTATCTCCTCGGCTACAGCCTGGACAACCTGTCACTGATGTCGCTCACCATCGCCACCGGCTTCGTCGTCGACGACGCNNGAAGCGGCCCTCCGCGGCGCGCAGGAAGTGGGCTTCACGGTGCTCGCCATGAGCCTGTCGCTCGTGGCCGTGTTCCTGCCGCTGCAGCTCCTGGGCGGCATCGTCGGCAAGCTGTTCAGCGAGTTCACGTTGACGCTCTCGGTCGCGATCCTGATCTCGCTCGCGATCTCGCTCACCACCACGCCGATGATGTGCGCTCGGCTGCTGAGCCGCGAAGCCCCGGAAACGCAGTCGCGTTTGGGCCGCTGGTTCGAGCGCGGCTTCAACGCGATGAAGGATTCGTATACGCACACGCTGGGCTGGGCGCTGCGCCACCCGCGCTGGATGATGTTGAGCCTTGCCGCGACCGTGGCGCTGAACGTGTATCTCTACGTCGTGATCCCGAAGGGCTTCTTCCCGCAGCAGGATACGGGGCAACTCTTCGGCGGCATTCGCGGCGACGCGTCGTCGTCGTTCCAGCTCATGAAGGGCAAGCTCACGCAGGCGCTCGCCATCGTGCAGAACGATCCGGCGGTCGCTACCGTCGTCGGCAACGTGGGCGGCGGCGGAGGCGGCGGGCCGGGCGGCGGAGGGGGCGGCGGCGCGTTCGCCCAGATGATCATCGCGCTGAAGCCAATCGCCGAGCGCCGCGTGACGGCCGATCAGGTCATTGCTCGGCTGCGACCCCAGCTCGCGAGAGTCGGCGGTGTGAACGCGTTTCTGCAATCGCAGCAGGACATTCGTACGGGCGGGCGCGCCGCGAACTCGCAGTACCAGTACACGTTGCTCGGCGACGATCTGAGCGACCTGCGAATCTGGAGCAGCAAACTGCGCGTGGCGATGCAGGATGTGCCCGAGGTGGCCGACGTCGACTCGGATCTGCAGCCCGGAGGCCTCGAGACGGATCTCGTCATCGATCGCGACGCGGCGTCGCGGCTTGGCCTCACCGCGAGCCAGATCGATAGCACGCTCGGCAACGCGTTCACACAGGCGCAGGTGTCGACGATCTACAACCCCTACAGCCCGCAGCAGTACCACGTGGTGATGGAAGTGGCGCCGGAGTTCTGGCAGAACCCCGAGACGCTGAACGAGATCTACGTGAGCACGTCCGGCGGCGCCGTGAGCGGCACGCAGTCCACGCAAGCTGTGGCGGGAACGACGAGCGTGGGCAAGGGTGCGGCGACGAGCAACGCGGCGGGCGCCGCGGCGAACGATGCCGCGCGCAACCTGGCGAACAACGCGCTCGCCACGGGCGGTCGCCGTAACACGTCCACGGGCAGCGCCGTGAGCACAAGTAAAGAGAAGATGGTGCCGCTGTCGGCGTTCGCGCGTTTCGTCACGGGCACTACGCCCGTGAGCGTGGCGCACACGGGCACGTCGGTGTCGACGTCGATCGCGTTCAATCTGCCGGAAGGCGTGTCGTTGAGCACTGCACTCGCCGCGATCGACCGCACGACGAACCGTATCGGCATGCCGACGACCGTGCACGGTGCGTTCTACGGAACGGCGCGCACGTTCCAGCAGTCGCTGAACAACGAGCCGCTGCTGATCCTCGCCGCGCTCGTGGCCGTGTACATCGTGCTCGGCATGTTGTACGANNAAGAACGCGATCATGATGATCGACTTCGCGATTCACGCGCAGCGCGATCAGGGCATGAACGCGCTCGATGCGATCACGCACGCGTGTGCGCTGCGCTTCCGTCCGATCATGATGACGACGTTCGCGGCGATTGCGGGCGCGCTGCCGCTCGCGCTCGCGTCGGGCGATGGGACGGAGATGCGGCGGCCGCTCGGTATCGCGATCGTGGGCGGGCTCGTCGTCAGTCAGATCCTCACCCTGTACACCACGCCCGTGGTGTTCCTGTATGTCGAGCGGTGGCGCACGTGGTCGCAGCGGCGCGCGGTCGTCGAAGAGCGAACGCACGCGACTGGCGTGGCGTGACAGCAGGGCATGTTCAGCGTCTGTGCGCTACCGTACGGCTGGACGCGCGCTCAGGGAGTGCAATGGCCGCATAGAGGGCGAGCTTGGACGCACGTCGCAGCCTGTTGGCTGCGCGCGTGAATAGATATGGTCGACGCATCGAGCACCGTTAGCGCGGAGCGGGAAAAAACCGACGAAAAGCTGCGCGCGGAACGCCAGAGGACCGATCAGGCGTTACGAGACAAATTGGCGGCCGTCGGCGCGACCGCCGACCACACCGTCGAGGAAGCGCGGGTCGTGGCCGATGCCGCCATCGCGACGGCTCGTGTCACGGCGGACGAGTTGCTGAAGGATGGCGAAGAGCATCGCGTGGCGCTGGCTACGCTGGCTGAACAGCGCTCGGCGGAGGACGAAGCCCTCGAAACCGTCCGGGCAGCCGCAGCCGAGGCTTTGCACCGGCAACGCGAAGAAGATGTCCGGGTGCTCGCAGCGCTGCTGCCGCTCGAGCGGCGAAAAACGGACCGCCAATTGCTGACCGAGCGAGCGCGTGCGGATGAAGCGCTCGCACACCGCGACGACTTCCTCGGAATCGTCAGCCACGACTTGCGAGATCTTCTTTCCGGAATCTTGCTGAGCGCAGCGATGCTGCCGGACGACGCGTCCCAAGAAAACGGGACGAAGAAGCGGATTCAACGCTACGCCGCCCGAATGAACCGGCTCATCGGCGATCTCGTCGACGTGGCCGCCATCGACGCAGGCCAGCTTACCGTCGTGCCCGCGCTTGGCGACTGGGCCGCACTCATCGAGGAAGTGACCACGCTATTCCAGCCATCGGCGGCGGCACAGGGTGTCGCGCTCGAGGTCGCGATATCCGAACACCCCCTCGAGGTGCGGTTCGATCACGGTCGCATGTTGCAAGTGCTCGCGAATCTGATCTCCAACTCGCTCAAGTTCACCCCAAGTGGCGGGACCATACGCGTGAAGGCCGAACGCGGCGATAGCGAGCTGCGGTGCTCCGTGCAGGACACGGGCTCCGGGATACCGAACGAGATGCTGGACGCTATCTTCCAGCGTTTCTGGCAAGTGCAAGCCAACGATCGGCGAGGCGTGGGACTGGGCCTCTACATCACCCGCTGCATCGTCGAGGCGCATCGCGGACGCATTTGGGCCGAGAGTTCGGCCGGCGGCGGCAGCACGCTTTGCTTTACTCTGCCGATCCCTTAGCTGGGTTGTGACCGGCGGGCTTTGACGCCCGAGCGGCTGCGGGTCTAGAGTCCGCGGCATGAGAAACCATATCGCCGCTCGCATCGCAATTTTAGGAATCGCGAGCCTCGCTTCGCTCGCCGCTTGGTCGCAGTCCGGCCAGGCGCCCCCGTCCACCTCGAAGCCTTTCACCGCACCGAGAAACTCGTTCGGCCACCCGAGCCTCGAGGGCACGTGGGCGAACAACATGGCCACGCCGCTCCAGCGTCCTGCCCGATGGGCGGATAAGGAGTTCCTCACGGACGCCGAGTTCGAAACCGTGAAGGGTGCGGTGCGCCAGCTCGAGAAGGACGGCGACGCATTGTTCGGCGACGAGCTCATCGTCGACGCGGTGGAAGGCAAAGAGAAGTCGCAGTCGCACGATACCGAGACCGGCAACTACAACGGGTTCTGGCTGCCGGACCGCGAATTCGAGCGCCGAACCTCGCTGATCATCGATCCGCCGAACGGGCGCATCCCGCCGATGACGCCCGAAGCGCAGGCGCGCCGCGCAGCGGCGGCGGAGCAGCGTCGTGCGCATCCTGCGGATGGGCCGACCAACCGTGGGTTGAGCGAGCGTTGCATCACCTTCGGCGTGCCGCGGCTCACCGCCGCGTACAGCAGCGTATTCGAGGTCGTGCAGTCGCCGAATGAAGTCGTGTTCCTCATGGAGACGATTCACGACGCGCGCGTGATTCCGCTCGACGGCCGGCCGCATCTTTCCGCCGGCCTCACCCAATGGGACGGCAACTCGCGCGGGCACTGGGAAGGCGACACGCTCGTCGTCGACACGACCGGCTTCTCGCCGAAGAGCGACATGATGGGCTCGTCGACCGGGCTGCATCTCGTCGAGCGCTTCACGCGTGTGGCGCCCGACGTGCTGCAGTACGACGTGACGATGAGCGATCCATCGACGTGGACGCAGCCGTGGACCGTGCGGCTCAACTTGAAGCAGAGCAAAGAGCCGCTCATCGAGTACGCGTGCCACGAGGGGAATCTCGGGATGGCTGGGATTCTTGCGGGGGCTCGAAAGGCCGAGGCGGACGCGCGCGCGAAGAAGTAGCCTACGACGGCAGCAAGTGCCGGGGCAGATCGATCGTAAAAACACACCCCGTGTGTGGCACGTCGCGGACCGTGAGAATTCCATTGTTCGCCGCGACGCTGCGCTGGCAGATGGCCAATCCGAGTCCGAGCCCGGATCGGTCGGCGCCGAGCTGCTTGAACGGCAGAAACGCTTCCTCGGCGAATCCGTGTGGAAGGCCGCCGCAATGGTCCTCGACATCGATCCTGATGCGACCCGCGGCAGCGTACACGTTCAACGTGACCGTGGTGTGGCGCTGCGTGAACTTAAAGGCATTTTGCAGAAGATTCCCCACTGCCGCGAAGAGCATGTCCGGGTCCACATCGAGTGCGAGGCCTGCATCGACATCGCCGACCGCGAAAATACACTCCCGCGCCTGCGCCTCGAGCGAAGCGGATATTTTTATGTCGGCGACGAAGCGGGCGACGGAGATGAGCGTGTGTCGCGGAGGGATGCCCGCCGCCACTCGCACGTCGGCGAGGGATCGATCTATCAGGCCCCGCATCCCAATCAGGGAGCGGTCCAGCACGGCCCCCGTCGCGCCGGTGAGCCCTACGCTGCCTGCCCTGATGGCCGTGAGGGCAAGGATGGCCGTTTGAAGATGATTGCGTAGCTCGTGCGCGAGAAACCCGAGCTTTTCATGCAAAGCCTTGACGCCACCGTCCTCCAGCAGAACGGTGCGTTGAAACGAATATTCCGTGACGGCATCGGCGATGCCATTGTCGAGGCACCGGTTGAGCGTTCGAAACTCGTCTGTCTTGATCTGCGCGCCACGTTCGAATGCCAGATCAGTGATCGCCTGGCAAAGATCGCCGTAGTCGTGAACAACATGATCCACCGTGAATCCCTGCTTCGACAGCTCACGCCCATGCAGCACCGCGGTGCGGCCGATCTCCGACTCAACCATCCCGCCGCCCGAAGGTCCGGAGACCCGTCGGCTCAGCATGGGCTCTGAGGTCTGCTCCACCTGGAGCGTCTTGATGAGTTGGTCGAGGAAAAGCGGTATGCCGTAGGCAAGCTCCGTGCTGGAAGCCAACGGCGCCAGACGTTTACCGACCTTCAAGCGGCATCGTTCTATCAGTTCGGCTCGGTTGGTCGTGAGAAATTCGTGCAACACGAGCCAGTTTAGCCGAGGCTTTGTGCTTCGCTCTGTGCGGTGCCGTACGTAGGCAGCCGTAGGCCAAAGACGTGGTTGAACCGTGGGTATGTACGGTAACGCACAGACGCCGTCGAGCTGTGAGCCGAATCATCTGCCCATGGACGATCAAACTGCCACGAGCCTCTCCGCGGAATGCGCAGCTGCCACGGCGGAGCTTAACGCCGCCACAGCGATGACGACGCAGATGTTAGTTGCGGGGATTCCACTGGAGCATCTGGAAGCAGAGTTTCTGGCGGAGGAACGGGCACGTAGAAACCTGGAGGCTGCCTCTCGCCGGATAGCTCCCGCGGGCGATCAACCTCGGTTCTGACGCCTCCCTTTCACCTCTAGGGTGCCGCCCGCCTAAGGGATCGAGGTGTGCTCTATCGAGGAAGCGGCCCGCGATCGCCGAGATCGACGGCGGGCACTCATACAGTAAATTCCAGTCGGGCATACAGTATCGACGACGCAGCTCGACCACGGCCACGATGCCGACATGCAGGAGATCGTGGTCGACACCATCGGGGCGCTCCGCGACACGCATCTCGTCTACGCGTTCTGCACCGCGTGTCGGCGCGACACTCAACTGGACCTGGCACGGCTCGCAGCGGTCTACGGCGGGGGACTCACGCTCGGGGACTTGCGGGAGAGGCTCACATGCAGGCGGTGCGGCGGTCGATCGCGGGAGATTCGAATCGTTTATGGCCTGCCGCCGGGGTCGAACACCTACGGACGAGGCGGGGTATGACTATGGTGCCCAGGAGAGGCGGTGGGCAACGCAGTGTATAGTCCGGGCCGAGCTCATCTGCTTGTCTCTTAGGCCTTTGAGCCTAGGGCGATCATGTCCACATTCTCAGAATTGCAGCTCATCGAGCCATTGCAGCGGGCGCTCGCAGCAGTCGACTATGCCGAGATGACTCCCGTGCAAGCGGCAAGCTTGCCCGCAATCCTCGCAGCGAAAGACGTCGTCGCGCAGGCCAAGACAGGCAGCGGCAAAACGGCCGCCTTTGCGCTTGGCGTACTGTCAACGTTGGATCCCATTAGGGCGCAACTACAAGGCCTGGTGCTGTGCCCCACTCGCGAGTTGGCCGATCAAGTGAGTCGCGAAATCAGACGCCTTGCGTGTTTTGTCCACAATGTGAAGGTGCTGACATTGTGTGGCGGCGTGCCGGTGCGAATTCATCTCGCGTCTCTCACGCATCAGCCGCATATTGTTGTCGGCACGCCGGGGCGCATTCTCGATCTGCTGCGCAAGGAAGCATTATCGCTCCTTGCACTCAAGACCTTGGTGCTCGACGAAGCAGACCGCATGCTCGACATGGGTTTTGCCGACGATATCGCCGACATCATTGAGCGCACCCCCAAGCAGCGCCAGACGCTGTTGTTCTCGGCCACGATGCCCGCGCAGATTCGCGACTTCAGCCGTCAATTTCAAAGCGCGCCGCTGGATGTCACGGTAACGAACGACGCCGATACCGTGCTGATCGAGCAGGAGTTCTTCAAGGTTGAGCCGGAAGAAAAGCTCGGCGCGCTGGCCGCCTTACTACTGGAGCACCGGCCCCAGTCGGTGCTTGTATTCTGCAATACCCGCGATGGCGCGCGAATGGTTGCGGACGATCTGTCGCGCCGCGGCTTCTCGGTGCTGGCTCTGCATGGTGAGCTGGAACAACGTGAGCGCGAAGAGATGCTCGTACGCTTTGCCAATCGCAGTAGCAACGTGCTCGTCGCCAGCGATGTTGCCGCGCGAGGTCTCGACGTTAAGGACCTCGCGATGGTCGTTAACTTCGATATCGCCTCTGATCTAGACTCGCACATCCATCGCATCGGCCGCACCGGCCGCGCCGGCAGCCATGGCGTTGCGCTGAGTCTATGCGCGTATAGCGACACGTCGCGCGCCGCGCAGATCGAGAAGCAACTGGGCGCGCCCCTACGATGGGGAAAGGTGCCCACGCCTTCCGCCTCCACGACCCCGCTGCATCCACCGTTTGCAACATTGGCTGTCGACGCCGGCCGCCAAGATAAGTTGCGGCCCGGCGATGTACTCGGTGCGCTCACCGGCGACGCGGGATTGCCGGGCGACGCGGTCGGCAAAATTGACGTATTCCCCACGCGGACCTACGTTGCTGTTTCACGCGAGTGGAATGACAGGGCCATGCAGCGATTGCGCGCAGGGCAAATCAAGGGCCGCACGTTTCGGATCCGGCAAATTAACCGATGAGAACGCTCGTGGTCCGCAGTTCGTAACGCACCATCATGTCATTTTCATCACTCGGCCTATCTGCCCCGCTTCTCCGTGCGATCGAGGAGAAGAAGTATCACGCGCCGACCCCTATTCAAGAAGCTGCCATTCCGGTGATCCTGCGGGGTGGCGATGTGCTCGCACGTGCCCGAACGGGATCGGGAAAGACCGCGGCATTTGCGTTGCCGATCCTGCAGACGCTGCTCGACAACCGTGGTGCATCGAATCGCGATGTCGAAATATTGGTGCTCACGCCCACTCGCGAGCTCGCCATGCAAGTCGGCGAGTTCTTTCGAGCGTACGCACGCTACATGCCGATTCAGGTGCGCATCGTCACCGCGTTTGGCGGCGTCTCCATCAATCCACAAATGCTGGCGTTGCGTGGCGGCGCCGAGATCGTGGTGGCAACGCCTGGGCGACTGTTGGCGTTGGTGGACAACAACGCACTTCGTCTCAATGCGGTCTCGACACTCGTTCTCGACGAGGCGGATAAGTTGTTGGAGCTGGGGTTTGCCGACGAAATCAATCGCATATTGTCGATGCTGGCGCGACGTCAAGCGCTGTTATTCTCCGCTACGTTTCCTCCGGCCGTGCGAATGCTCGCCGATGTAGTGCTGAACGCGCCGACTCATATCGACACTGAGCTGACGTCAAGCGGCGAACCAGTGATCACGCAACGCGCCATATTGGTTGATGCACCGCGCCGAGGGCAGCTATTGCGGCACCTGATTCAACGACACGGCTGGACGCGTGTGCTGGTCTTCGTCGCCACTCGGTACGCAACCGAGCATGTTGCGGAAAAACTGCGCCGAACGGGCATCAACGCAACGGCGTTGCATGGCGAGCTGAGTCAAGGGGCNNACCGATCTCGCCGCGCGCGGCATCGACATCGTTCAGATGCCCGTGGTCGTCAACTATGATTTACCACGCTCTGCTGTCGATTACACGCATCGAATCGGCCGCACGGGGCGAGCGGGCGAAGGCGGCGTCGCGGTAAGTTTTGTTTCCGCAGCAAGCGAAGCGCATTTCCGTCTGCTCGAGAAGCGCAATCGCGTGGACGTGCCGCGTGAACAAGTCGAGGGATTTGAAATGCAAGATGTCGGAGCCGCCCGTGACTCCGCACCACCAGGGACCGGTGGCATCAAGGGGAAGCGCAAGAGCAAGAAGGACAAGCTGCGGGAAGCAGCAACGGCGCACGCCGCGTTGCGCTCGGCGACCACACCGGCCGGGCGAGGGTAAGGGGCGCGCCGTACGCGAAGTATTGCCCGCGCGTTGGCCATGGGGAAAAAGGCCGCCAAAAAAACATTATTCCCTTTATTATCGCGAACGTTCCACCCGCTGCGCCATGTTTCTCGTCACCACGTTCGCTTGCTTATGCCCCTGATTACACTGCAAGACGCCGAACTCGCCTTCGGTCTGACTCCGCTGCTCGATCGCGCCAATCTCACCGTCCAACCCAATGAGCGCATCGGCCTGATCGGCCGTAACGGCACCGGCAAGTCTTCGCTGCTGAAAGTCATCGCCGGCCAGATCCAGCTCGACAGTGGCGTGTGTGGGCGCGACGACGGCCTCCGCATCGCTTACGTTGAACAGGAATCCTCACCGCCGGACGCGCCCACGCTGCGCGAAAGCCTCGCGATCGCCGCCGATTTTGAGGCGTTGCACGACGAGCGCGAGCGCTGGGCATGTGAAGCGCGGTTGACGGAATTCTTGCATCGCTTCGGTCTCGACGAGAATCGCCCCACCGCCACCGCATCCGGCGGCGAACGCAAGCGCGCTATGTTGGCGCTGGCACTGGCCAAGAAGCCGGACTTGCTGTTACTCGACGAGCCGACCAATCATCTCGACATCGACGGCATCACGCTGCTGGAGGACCTGCTGGTGTCCAGCCAGGCGAAATCCGCCATTCTCATCACCCATGACCGCGCGTTTCTGGATCGCGTGGCCACGCGCATCATCGAACTGGACCGCGGTCTTTTGCGCTCGTACCCCGGCAATTTCGCCGCCTACCAAGTGCGCAAGTCCGACCAGCTTGCCGCCGAAGAAGTCATGAACCGCAAGTTCGACAAATTCTGGGCGCAGGAAGAGGTGTGGATACGCAAAGGNNCGAGCGCGCCGCGCGACGCGAGCGGCTGGGAAAGGTGCAGCTCGCGTTGGACGCGGGCGAGCGCTCCGGCAAGCTGGTGGCGGAACTCGAAGGCGTCGCCAAGGCGTTCGACGGCAATCTCGTGGTCAACAACCTCGACTTGCGCATCATGCGCGGCGACCGTTTTGGTCTTATCGGCCCCAACGGCGCGGGCAAGTCCACGCTGATCAAACTGATCCTCGGCACACTGCAGGCCGATACGGGCACGATACGTTTGGGTACCAACCTGCAAGTCGCTTACTTCGATCAGATGCGCGAGCAACTCGATCCCGAACGCACACTGGTCGAAACGATCTGCCCCGGCTCCGAGTGGGTAGAGACAGCGACAGGCCGCAAACATGTGATGAGCTATTTGAACGACTTTCTGTTCCCGCCGCAGCGCGCCAACGCGCCGGTGAAAATGCTCTCCGGTGGGGAACGCAATCGCCTGCTGCTGGCGCGCCTGTTTGCCCAACCCGCCAATCTGTTGGTGCTCGATGAGCCCACCAACGATCTAGATATCGAATCACTGGAATTGCTGGAAGACACCTTACAGGGCTACACCGGCACTTTGTTGCTGGTGAGTCACGACCGCGCGTTCTTGGACAACGTCGTCACGCAGACACTGGTGGCCGAGGGTGGCGGAAACTGGAGAGAATACGTCGGTGGCTACAGTGACTGGCTGGCGCAGCGGCCCAAGGCCGCGGCGCCTTCAGCAAAACCGGTAGGCGCTGTCACTCGCGAAAAGCCCAAAGCCAAAGTGAGTTTCAAGGAGCAGCGCGAACTCGACACGCTGCCGAAGGAAATCGAGGCGCTCGAGCACGAGCAACAGGCGCTCGTCGCGCGCCTGAGCAGCGCCGATTATCACAAGCAAGGTGCGGACGCGATCAAGGCCGACCGCAAACGCGCCGCCGATCTCGAGCGCTTGCTCGCTGCGAAATTCGAGCGCTGGTCGGCGTTGGATCAGAAAATCGCGTCGGGCAACGGGTAGCTACGACCGGAGGGGGTTGCGCTAGACACTACGCTCAGAAGCGCCGAGCGCCGGCGCGGGCCGTGAATAGCACGTGCGGGGCCGTGTAGCCGCCGAAGGCCGTCGTGCCAGTCGACGGGTGTCGATGCGAGTAGATAGGAGATGGTGCCCAGGAGAGGACTTGAACCTCCACGAGTGTTACCTCACTGGCACCTGAAACCAGCGCGTCTACCGTTCCGCCACCTGGGCAGGGGGCAAGAAGGGGGAGGAATGTACTGACTGCTCCCTGGGCTGTCAAACGAAGCCGATCCGCTGCCGGCCGCCGCAGCGCTCATATAAGATGACTGTCATGATGAATTCCCACCGTTTCTTTAGAGGCCACTCCTAGTGCCTCGCCGACCCCGCGACGCCAACCAAAACGGCGAGCGCCAGTACGAACACCAGATCCCGAGCCGCGACGAAATCCTGAAAGCGATGGAGCAGGCGGGCCAGCCGCTGCTGCTCGAAGCGCTCGCGCCGCGGTTTGGCATCAAGACCGAGCAGCATCGCCGCGCGCTCGAAACCCGGCTCCGCGCGATGGTTCGCGACGGCCAGCTGCTGCGTAACCGTGCCGAAGAGTTCTGCCTCACGCGGCATTTGAACGTCGTGGCGGGCAAGGTGATCGCGCATCGCGACGGCTTCGGTTTCCTGAAACCCGACGACGGCAGCGATGACCTGTATCTCTCAGCGCGCGAAATGCAGCTGCTGTGGGCAGGCGACCGCGTGGCCGTGCGCGCCAGCGAGACGCCGCGCGGCCGCGAAGGCAACGTCGTCGAGATCCTGGCTCGCGGTAAGACCAAGATCGCGGGGCAGTTCCGGCGCGAGCGTGGCATCGATTTCGTTCGCGACAGCGCCGATTCGCGCGTCGAAGTGCTGATCCCGCGCGGCCAGTCGCACGGCGCCAAGGGCGGCGACGTGGTGTCCGTCGAGGTGCTGGAGTACCCGACGAAGAACAGTCACGCGATCGGCCGCGTGGTCGAGGTTGTCGGCGGCGCCAACGACGCCGGCATCGAGACCGAAGTCGCGATTCGGGCGCACGGCATTCCGCACGAGTGGCCAGACGAAGCGGTGGCCGAAGCGCGCAGCTGGCCGACCGAAGTGCCGGCCAAGGCGAAGGAAGGGCGCGAGGACCTGAGAAACACCCCGCTCGTGACGATCGACGGCGCCGATGCGCGCGATTTCGACGACGCGGTGTTCTGCGAGAAGCAGGGCGATGGTTGGCGGTTGATCGTCGCAATCGCCGACGTCAGCTACTACGTACCCACGGACTCGCCGCTCGATAAAGAGGCTCGCGGTCGCGGCACGTCGGTGTACTTCCCCGATCGCGTAGTGCCGATGCTGCCTGAGGCCCTGTCGAACGGGCTCTGCTCGCTGAACCCCAACGTCGACCGGCTCTGCCACGTGTGCGACATGCACGTGTCGGTGGAAGGCGAGGTCACGCGGTCGCGCTTCTACGAGGCCGTGATGCGGTCGCACGCGCGGCTCACGTACAACGAAGCCGCCGAGATTCTCGTCGCGGCGCGGCCGCGCGGCCTGCAGGCGGAGCTTCGACCGCATCTGAAAGAGCTCGAGGCCGTGTACGAGGCGTTCGCGAAGGCGCGCAAGCAGCGCGGCGCGATCGACTTCGACATGCCGGAGACGAAGATCCAGCTCGATGAGCACGGCAAGGTCGCCAGCGTGAAGGCGGTCGAGCGGCTCGTGACGCACAAGATCATCGAGGAATGCATGATCGCGGCCAACGTCGAATCGGCCAAGCGAATCCACAAGGGCAAGATCCCTGGCCTGTACCGAGTTCACGCGGGGCCGGAGGCGGACCGGCTCGAGGAGCTACTGCTGTTCCTGAAAACCTTCGGCTACAAGCTCACGCCGAAGAACCTCACGCCGAAGGATTTGAACCGCATCATCGAAGCCGTCGCGGGCAAACCCGAGGAAGAGATCATCGAGATGGTCGTGCTGCGCTCGATGAAGCAGGCGCGCTACCAGCCCGCCAACGTGGGGCACTTCGGTTTGGCACTCAACGCCTACGCGCATTTCACGTCGCCCATTCGCCGTTACCCGGATCTGCTCGTGCACCGCGCGATCAAGTGGGTCACCGAGCACCGTTCTGCAAAGGGCTACCGCTACAGCCTCGAAGAGATGGAGCGGCTGGGCGAGCACTGCTCGATGACTGAGCGGCGCGCCGATGAAGCGACTCGCGAGGTGGTCGACACGCTGAAGTGCATCTATCTTAAGGACCACATCGGCGAGACGTTCGATGCCGTCATCGCGAGCGTGGTGGCGTTCGGCTTGTTCGTGCGCCTGCCCGGTATCCAGGCCGACGGGCTCGTGCACGTGACGTCCCTGCCGCGCGACTACTATCACCGCGACCCGGGCGGCACCACGCTGCGCGGCGACCGCACAGGGTCGAGCTACCGGCTGACGGAAACGATGAAGGTGCGCCTCGTGGCGGTGAACGTCGAAGAGTGCAAGATCGATCTCGTGCCGGTGGACGCGGAGCAGGGGCCAACGCAGGCGCCCGCTCGTGGTCCGCGGCCTTCCGGCGAGCGCAAGGGGCGTAACCGCAACCGTGGCCGGTAAGCACGAGAGCGTCTACGGTCTGCACTCCGTGCGTTCGGTGCTCGAGCGCCGACCGGAGACGATCGTCGCTGCGAAGATTCTGCGTGAACCCGCCGGAAAGCTCGCCGAGCTCGCGCGCGAGCTCGCGAAGCTCGGCGTGGCGGTGCAGCACGTGCACCGCGGCGAGCTCGATCGCCTGACGGAAGGCGGCGTACATCAAGGCGTCGTCGCAGAAGTTCGCGCCGCCCCCGAGTTTACGATCGACGCATTCGAAGCGCTGGTGGTCGAGCGCGGTCGCGCGCTGCGGCTCCTCCTGCTCGACGGCGTGGAAGATCCTCGCAACCTCGGCGCGTGCCTGCGAACGGCCGACGCCGCGGGCATCGATGCGGTGGTCGTGCCGCGCGATCACTCGGCCAAGCTCACGGCGGCGGCCATGAAGACTGCGACCGGCGCCACTGAGACGGTGCCCGTGTTCCGAGCGCCGAACCTCGCGCGAACGATCACATGGCTCAAAGAAGCGGGCGTGTGGGTCGTCGGCGCGGATGCGGAGGCCACAAAGACCCTGTATGCCGCCAAGCTCGAGACGCCGGTGGCCATGGCGCTCGGCGGTGAGGGCAGGGGCTTGCGGCGGCTCACACGGGACCTCTGTGACGAGCTGGTCTCGATCCCGATGGCGGGTACCGTTGAGAGCCTGAACGTGTCGGTCGCGACCGGCGTCGTGCTATTCGAGCTCTTGAGGCAGGCGCCGAAGTAAACGCTCCGTGCTAGCCTTGCGCGCGTCCTACACCACGCCGGAGTGACGAGCCATGAGCCTTCGCTACGCGTTCGCGCTAATCGCTCTTCTTCCCATCACGCTGCTGCCGCTCTCGCTGCAAGCACATCACTCGACCGCTGTGTTCGCGCTCGACAAGATGATCGAGCTGCGCGGCGTGATCGTGGACTTCAAGCTGCGCAGCCCGCACTCATCCCTGATCGTCGACGGCCGCGCGTTCGTGAACGGTCAGGCGAGCGGTGCCGGAGTCGAGCGCTGGGAGATCGAGTGGGAAGCGTTGCCGCCGCTGCGGACCGCCGGCGTCGAAGCCACCACGTTCAAGCCGGGCGATGCGGTGACGATCGTGGGGTCGCCGCACCGCGATCCGAATTTTCGGTTCATCCATGCGCAAGCCCTGACCGCCGCCAATGGCGAGGTCTACACCATAATGAAAACTGACCGGCTCTACAGCCCGTCGCTAAGCGCGCTGAGCGCCGCGGGGCCCGCTGGGGGCATCGCTATCGCCAACGCCACCAGCAACGTCAAAACCGCTGCCGAAGTGCCGCAAGCTCGCGGCATTGCGCGGCTGGTCGGTCGTTGGCAGCAGCCGCTATCGCTGCCTCAACCCGGAAACGTCAGCGTGCTGCCGCTGAATGCCGCCGGTGTCGCAGCCCGCAATGCGTACGACCAGAAGGCCTCGCCCGCGAATACCTGCGAGCCGATGAGCATCCCGGACATCTTCAACGCGCCTTTCTATCTTTTCGAGGTCAAGCTCGACGGCCCGCGCATCGTGCTGCACAACGAGGCTTACGAGATCATCCGTACGATAACTCTCGGTGGCCCGGCTGAGCGGGTCGACCCGAAAGGGCAGTTCGGCACGGCCACGGCCAAGCTCGACGGCGACGCGTTGGTCATCGAGAGCAATGGCTACCCCGCATCGAAGTGGGGCCTCGGCGCGGAGGTGCAGCCCTTCGGCGCCGGCGCCGATGTGCCCTCGAGCGCCCAGAAGACCGTGACGGAGCGCTACACGGTCTCGGCCGACGGGCGCACCCTCGTGCTCGACTACACGCTCAACGATCCCGCGTACATGGCCAAACCCTACGCCGGCCGGCTCGCGCTCACGCGCGTGCCGGACGCCACAGCCCTGTACCCCTACAAGTGCGATGTAGAAAGCGCGGCGATGTGGTCCAGAAACGCCAAGGACAAGGCGCTGAAGGTGGGGCAATAGTTCATGCGCGGCTTGAGGCGGCGGGGTCTCCCCGGTTAGGATGGCGCCCCCCGATCCATAAGGCTCGGGATCACTCCTTGCCTCACCGCCAGTTCGGGAGGTAAACCCATAGGGAGATTCTGTTGAGACACTACGAAGTCGTGTTTCTGGTCCACCCTGACCAGAGTGAGCAAGTGCCCGCGATGCTGGAACGGTATCGCACCCTGATCGAAGGCACGGGCGGCAAGATCCACCGCCAGGAAGACTGGGGTCGCCGTCAGCTGGCGCACTCCATTTCCAAAGTCCACAAAGCGCATTACCTGCTGCTGAACATCGAAGTCGACAAGCCGACGCTCGACGAGCTCGTCGGTGCGTTTCGATTCAGCGATGCCGTGCTGCGCCACCTCGTAATTGCACGCGACGAGGCCATCACCGAGCCGTCGTTCATGGCGAAGGCTCGTGAGGAAGAGGAAGCCCGGGAAGCGCAGGGCGGTCGTCCGCCGCGCGAGGGCCGCCGCCCGCCGCCGGATTTCGCCAACGACGTGCCGGCCTTCGCCGACGAGCCGGTCGAGAGCACCCGCGAGTAGCGGCGTAACGAACAGGAGATTGCACCATGGCCCGTTACTTTCGCCGCAAGAAATTCTGCCGCTTCACTGCTGAAGGCATCAAAGAGATCGACTACAAAGATCTCGCGACGCTGAAGGCGTACGTCACCGAGACCGGCAAAATCGTGCCGAGCCGGATCACCGGCACGCGTGCACCGTATCAACGCCAGCTCGCAACCGCCGTGAAGCGCGCGCGCTACCTCGCGTTGTTGCCGTACACGGATCAGCACTAGCCACCGCTGCGCGGCCGCAGTGGTGCGACCGTGAAAACGTTGACCGACTGGCTGTTGGCGCAGCGCCAGCGGCTGGTGATCGTAGCGATCGTCACCGCGCCGCTGCTGCCGATTTTGACGGCCGCGCTGTTGGCTCTGGAGACGATCCGGCGCGGTGCGGCGCAAGGCGCCATGAGCGCCGCGTTTGGTGTAGCAGGGTTGAGCCTGCTGGCGGTCTTGTCGCGAACCGGCGTGGCCGCGTTTGCGTTGATCGGCATTGTGAGCATGGGGCTCGGTGTGGCAATCGGCGTACTGATTCGCTGGGCCGGGAATCTGGTGCTGGCGTTTCAGGTGGTGTGGCTCGCGTGCTTCGTCGCGGTGATCGCGTTCGTCGCATTCGGCCCAGATCCAGCCGTGCTGTTCGCGCCGGTACTGGACGATTTCAAGGAGGCGCTGCAGGCGCCGCCAGGCAGCGAGACGCAGGTAGCAGAGATCGTGGCGAGAACGGCGCAGACGCTGCTAGCCGCCACGCTGCTGTTGGTGGTTGGCGGCACGATGCTGTTGGCGTATTGGTGGTGCACTGTGGCGGATGGCCGGCGGCGGTTCGCCGTCGAGTTCCGGCAGCTGAAGCTAGGCCGGTGGTTAGGGTCCATGGCCACATTGGTGGTGCTGCTCGGCCTGGTGTTCGATGCGCCGCTGGTTCAGAATTTGCGCGCGATGGCCGTGTTCGGGTTTATATTCCAGGGCCTCGCGGTAACGCATGCCTGGTTTCACGCGAGGCAACGGCACTCGGCGCTACTGGTTCTGTTCTACGTGTTATTGGTGTTGCCGCCGCTGACGATCGCAGTCACTGTCGTCGGTCTGGTGGACAATTGGTTGGATTTGCGGAAGCTGACGCGTTCCGCGGCATAGCGAGAGTAAAGACATGGAAATCATTCTGCTCCAGAAAGTGGATAACGTCGGCGGCATCGGCGACAAGGTTCGCGTGAAGTCCGGCTATGCCCGCAACTACCTCATACCGCAAGGCAAGGCGACGCTCGCGACAGCTGCCAACCTTGCCAAGTTCGAGGCACGGCGCGCCGAGCTCGAGGCGAAGGCCGCCGCGGAGCTCGCCGCAGCGCAGGCTCGAGCGAAGAAGCTCGAGGGCCTCACGTTGAAGATCACGATGCAGGCCGGCGCCGAAGGCAAGCTCTTCGGCTCGGTAGGCACCGTCGACATCGCCGAAGAGCTGGGCAAGCGCTCTGTCGAAGTCGAGCGCAGCGAAGTGCGCTTGCCGGACGGTCCGCTGCGGATGGCCGGCGATCACCTCGTCCAGGTGCATCTGCACGCCGACGTCGACGTCGAGCTCAAGGTCGTCATCGTGGCCGAAGAGGCTGGCGAGTAGCGTGCCGTCGGTTGCCGGCGGCTAGGCCGACACAACGATGGCCGAAGCCGCTGCAGCCGCCGATATCGCCCGCCGCGCTACGGAGCGGCTGCGGCTCCCGCCGCACTCTGTAGAAGCCGAGCAGTCGCTGCTCGGCGGGCTCATGCTCGATCAGCGAGCGTGGGATCAAATTGCAGACGTCATCACCGTTGACGATCTGTACCGCGCCGATCACCGGCTGATCTTCAATGCCGCGGCGAGCCTCGTCGAGCGCAACCAGCCGCCCGACGCCGTCACTGTCAGCGAGCACTTGCAGCGGCTCGGTCAGCTCGAGTCCGCAGGTGGCTTAGGCTATCTCGCGCGACTCGTGCAGGACACGCCGAGCGCCGCCAACATCCGCGCGTACGCACGCATTGTTCGCGATCACGCGATGCTGCGGAGGCTCATCGAGATCGGCGGCGATATCGCGGCCAGCGCTCACTCAACGGAAGGCATGTCGGCCGCCGAGATCGTCGATCGCGCGGAGCAGCGCGTATTCGAGATCGCGGAAGGCGGCAACCGCGGTTCCGGTTTCAAATCGCTGAAACAGATTCTGCCGAAGACGATCGATCGCATCGACTTCTTGAGCCACTCGACGAGCGATATCACGGGCGTGTCGTCGGGCTTTGTCGAGATGGACAAGCTCACGTCGGGCTTGCAGCGCGGCGAGCTCATCATTATCGCGGGCCGGCCGTCGATGGGAAAAACCACGCTCGCGATCAACATCGCGGAGAACGCCGCACTCGGCAACAAGGTGCCCGCCGCGATTTTCAGCATGGAAATGTCGTGCGAGCAGCTTTCGTTTCGCATGTTGAGTTCGATCGGCCGCATCCCGCAGGGGCGTTTACGCACCGGCAAGCTGCATGACGAAGACTGGCCGCGCGTCGATTCAGCAGTTTCAATGATGGCCGACGCGCCGATCTACATCGACGATAGCGGCGCGTTGACGCCCACCGAGGTGCGCGCGCGGGCACGGCGGCTGAAGCGCGAGCACGGGCTGGGATTGATCGTGGTCGACTACCTGCAGCTCATGCAGGTGTCCGGCACGACGGAGAACAGAGCCACGGAGATCTCGGAGATCTCGCGCTCACTGAAAGCGCTGGCGAAAGAGCTCGACGTGCCGGTGATTGCGCTATCGCAGCTCAATCGCAGCGTCGAGCAACGTCAGGACAAACGTCCCGTGATGTCGGACTTGCGGGAGTCGGGCGCCATTGAGCAGGACGCCGACGTGATTCTTTTCATCTACCGCGAGGAAGTGTACGAGCGAGAGACGCCGCGCAAAGGCATCGCCGACATCATCATCGCGAAACAGCGTAACGGCCCCACCGGCGAGTTCCACCTGACGTTCCTCGGCGAATACACCAAGTTCGAGAACCTGGTGGCCGAAGCGTACGGCGAAGGCGTCTTCTAGTTTAGGAAGAACCCCATCTTCACGCCGGCGAGCTGGATGACGTCATTGTCTTGCAGCTTACGAGCCTGGGCGCCGATCGCCATGCCATTCACGTGCGGGAAACCTTCGGTCTTGCCGCTCTCGACATGCACGATGTAGTAGCCCTCGGCCCGGCGCGTGATTGCCGCGACCTGAACACCCGGACGACCCAGTGTAGTGAGAGCTTTCGTGAGCTCGAGCTCGCGGCCGGCGAACGTGCCCGACAGCACCTGCAGCTTAGCGAGCGGTAGCACCGGCGCCGCGCTCTCGTCGACTTCCTGCGTCGCTGTCGGCGCGAACGGCTTGCGGGGCCGGATCGGCTCGACCTTGGGCGGAGGGGGCGCGGCCGCGGCTTCGCGGTCGGCCGCTACTTCGGCCACGCGCGCAGCCTTGGCGACCTGCTTCTCCATCTGGCCGCTCGGCTGGATGACCATGGTCTTCTCGAACTCGTCCTCGGGCGCTTGCTGCGCCTGGTCGTCTACGTAGCGCAGCTGATGGTGGCCGACGGTGATCACGTCGCCATGTTGTAGCGCGTGTTTCTTGATCAGCTTGCCGTTGACGTACGTGCCATTGGTGCTGTTCAAGTCTTCCAGGAACGAGTCGTTCAGGATATTGATGATGAGCGAGTGGTGGCCGCTGACTGCAGCATTGTCGATTCGGATGTCGTTATCCGGTAGACGCCCGACCGTATAACGCTCCTTGGTCATGTTGTATTCCGCCAAGGTCTGGCCGTCTAAGCTGAGAATCAAGCGTGCCATGGTTGTTGTCCCGATTGCCTGTGTATGCGGTTATTCCCGGCTTATGAGCCGAAGAGTCCGCGGACCTTGCTGAGCAAACCCGCTTCCGCGGGAAAGTTTTCTGCCACTCGTACCAAGACGACGGACACGTTGTCGCGACCGCCGTTGTCGTTCGTGAGCTTGATGAGCTGCTCGCCGACCGTGCGCACGTCGTTGTTGAACGTGCTGATCGTCAGGTGGATGTCCTCGTCCTCGACCATGTCGGGAAGGCCATCCGAGCACATCAGGAAGTAGTCGCCTTTCCGGACTTCCATCTCCTGGATCTCGACCTCGACGTTGGACTCCACACCGAGCGCGCGCGTCACGTAGTTGCGGTTCGTCGAGCGCTGCGCTTCTTCCTGCGAGTAGAAGCCGCGGTCCACGAGTTCCTGCAGCAGTGAGTGGTCCATCGTGACTTGCTCGAAACGGTTATCGCGCAGCCGGTACATGCGCGAGTCGCCCACATGCGCAATCGAGACGCGGTTGTCGTAGAACAGGCTAGCAACCAACGTCGTGCCCATGCCTTCGCACTGCGGCTGGGACTGTGCGGTCTGGTTGATGACTTTGTTCGCGCGGAGGATCGCATCGCGCAGCACGATCGACTGGCGCATCAGGCCGGTGCCGGTCTCGATGTCGGCGCGGCGTTCGCGTTTGCAGGCTTCGGAGACGAGGTCGATGATGGTTTTCACCGCGATGCCGCTGGCGACTTCGCCGGCGTTGTACCCGCCCATGCCGTCGGCGAGCACCCAAAGACCAATGTCCGGCCGGGCGCCGATCGCGTCTTCGTTATGGTCTCTGACCTTGCCGACATCAGTGACCTCGACGTGCACCAATTTCCCTTTAAGGCTCATTCGCGAACGTCTCGTGCCTTGATCGTACTGACCTAGGCCGCTTTCGCGAGGCCCTGCCGCACCGCAGCAGCCATTTCGGCTCCCGTCTGGAAGCGGTCAGCGGGGTTCTTCGCGAGCGCACGATCAATCACGCCGTCGAGCCATTTCGGCAGATCCGCGCGGACCGCGGTTACGGCCTGGTGCGGCTCGTTGGCGATCACGAACATGAGCTTGGTCATCGACGCTCCGCGGAAGGGTAAGTGGCCGGTGAGTAATTGATAAAGGCTAACACCTAGTGCGAATAAGTCAGTGTGCCCGTTCACGTTTTTCCCTTCGAGCTGCTCGGGCGACATGAAGGCCGGCGTTCCGAGCACGACGCCTGTACGCGTCCGATTCGCGTCGATCAGCTTCGCAATCCCAAAGTCGGTGATCTTGAGGCTGTCCGACACGGAATCATACATAATATTGGCGGGCTTGATATCCCTGTGAACCACGTTGTGCGCGTGTGCATAGTCGAGCGCCGTTGCGGCCCGGCCTAGCAAATCGAGCACCGTGTCGACGGGCAACAAGCGGTCCGGTGTCGCGAAGTCGCTCAGGTGTTGCCCTCTCAAATATTCCATCGCGATGTAGGCCAGCCCCTCAGCCTGACCGACGTCGAAGATAGTCACGATGTTCGCGTGGTTCAGCCCGCCCGCGATCGACGCCTCGCGCAGGAAGCTCGCGCTTAGGCTCTCGAGCTCGACGCCGTCGTAGTCGAAGGACAGGTCGACGACTTTGAGAGCCACGATCCGGTTGATCACGGGGTCTCTGGCCAGGTAGACGTAGCCCGTGGCCCCGCGGCCGATGGGTTCGAGCAACTGATAGCGGCCCAGGGTCTCCGGCGCGGTGAAAGCCTCCTCGGCTCCGCTCGGCGGTGGATGGTTCGAGCGCACCAGGCGGTGGGCGACGTCACGGTAGCGGCCGTCGACCTGAGCGATGCGGTAATAGAGCTCGGCGGCCTCGTGCTGATGGTCCTGCGTGGCGAGCGTCATCGCGAGGTCGTAAAGCTCCGGCAACAGCGCCGCGTTGGGTGCGACGCGCCTATAGATCCCCCACGCTTCGAGTAGCCGACCCGCGGCCGCGCAACGGCGCGCATCGACAAGGTTCGCAGTGTCCTGCTCCGTCACTCGCGTGACCGCATGGGCGGGGCGCTGCCGCAGGGTGAGCAGTGCACCCGCCACCACTAGCCACGCGGCTGGACCCGCTATCGGCAGCCACAGATCGAGGCCGACGAACCCGAGCGCGGAGGCTCCAAGCAGCGCGAGGATCGAGCCGCCGATCCAGCTCGCGGTCGCCCCCCGCGTCTTCAGGAGGCCGGCAGCGAGTGGCGCCAGCAGCAACAACGCGAGGCACCAGCCGCACAGCGCGGTAAAAGGCCCGGACCCCAGCCACCGCTGTTCGCGGTAGTTTGCGAGCATATGTGCGACGAGCTCGGGTGAGCTCACGAGGCCGACGGGCGTCGCGTGAGTTGCGTCGGCGCTGCCCGCAATCACGACGTTGTGCTCGAGCAGCTCCGGTTGGTCGAGCATCTGCCGTTCTTCGAGTGCGAGGAACGAGCGCGCGGCGCTGAAGCGTAGTCGCTGATTCGGCGAGGGTTCGGTCAGCGTCGCCGTAGGGTCATCGGCTGCCAGTACGCGTGCAGCGTACAAGGGCAACGAGGGAATGGGGCCGCGGTCGCCGATCAATTCCTGGTCGGCGCGAATGACGCCGTCGACATCCGGCGGAAACCACAGATGACCGCCGCGCGGCCACTGTGTGGGGCGCGATCTCGCCGCGCCGAGCGCTACTTCGGTGGGGCCAATCCACAGATCGGTGGCGGGTCGAGTCGCAGGCCGGCGCGACTCCGTGGTGATCAATAGCCGGGCTGAATGACGTTTCGCGAGTTTCGCGAGAGTCGTTAGCGAATCTGGTGTTCGTACGTCCACGAGGACGATGTCGGTTGGTGCCGGCGGTGGCTCGAGTTTCGACCACGTATCGAACAGCCAGCCATCGAGTCGCGGTGCGATCTGCGCTGGAGGCAGATACAACAGCGCCGTGGCCAGCAGGCTCAGGGCTGCGGCTTCGATCAGACTGCGGCTGAGACTGTGGAAACCGTCCATGGTGAGCGTGTCCTCGGCGCGCGAGATTATGACATCGCGTCCCCCTGGCCCCCTGTGATGCACGCCCGGTTTGCCAGCCGCTTTGAGGCCTGCTTCACAGTCGGCCATCACGAATCGGGCGCGCCGCAATTCGGCTATTCTCGCGGCATGGCCAAGGCTAAAACGATCTACGTCTGCGACAGCTGCGGCAGTCAGCAACCGAAGTGGCAGGGGCAATGTCCCGACTGCGGGGCGTGGAACACGTTGAACGAAGCGGCGGCGCCGACGAAGCGGGCGGCGCGGGCTCAATACAGCGGCAACGTCGAGCTTACGAGGCTGGACCGCGTCGACATTGCGCGCGTCGAACGGCTCGGCACAGGGCTCGGGGAGTTCGACCGCGTGCTCGGCGGCGGCCTCGTGCCGGGCGGCGTCGTGCTGCTCGGCGGCGACCCCGGGATCGGCAAGTCGACGCTACTGCTGCGCGCGCTCGCCGATCTCGCGCCGCGCGTCGCGTGTTGCTACGTCACGGGCGAGGAGTCTCTCGACCAGATCGGGCTGCGCGCGCAGCGTCTCGGCGTTGGCCAGGTGCCGCTCGAGCTTTTGGCCGAGACGGGTATCGAGACGATCCTGGGACGCGTCGCAGGCAGGAAACTCGGTGTGCTCGCGATCGATTCGATCCAGACGCTGTTCAGCGCGGAGCTGCAGTCGGCGCCTGGCTCCGTGAGTCAGGTGCGCGAGTGCGCGGCCCAACTCGTGCGCTATGCGAAGACGCATAACGTGGCGACGCTGCTCGTCGGCCACGTGACCAAGGAAGGCACGCTCGCGGGGCCGCGCGTGCTCGAGCACATGGTCGA